>NZ_JBSFUA010000002.1:0-410283 GCF_053591555.1 Crossiella sp. NPDC003009
GGCGACCGGGGCGGGGCGCGGCGGCGGTGCGACCGGCGCGGGCGGTGGCCAGCCGGCGCGCGGACCGGGCTGCGGTCCGGGTCCCGGTGGCGGCCACGAGCCGGGGGGAGGCGGCGTGGTCATGCTCGGTGCTCAGCTCATTTCACGTCTGCGGGCTTGGCCGCCCAGGTGTTGCAGTCCTTCGCGTTGCCGGACGCGTAACCCCGCTTGGCCCAGGCTCCCTGGTTCTTGCCGGTGCCGTGACTGGACTGGCTGTCGGGGGAGTCGTCAGCCTGCCGGAAGTCGTTGACCGCCTTGTCGGCCAGCGCCTTGGTCACGGTGCCGCGGCCGACCGTAGCGGCAAGGAACATGCCCGCGAAGCAGTTTGCCTGCATTTCCAGGCGGCGGGACAACTCCGCTGACCCCGGGGTCCCCTCCCCGGCCTCTTCCTGCTTCTGCCCGGCCGCGGCCAGCATCCCGCTCAGCGACTGCACGTGGTGGCCGTACTCGTGCGCCAGCGTGGCCAGGTGCCCGCCGGGCGAGCTGGTGCCGTAGACCCGCAGCAGCCGCTTGGTCGGCATGTAGATCATCGAGTTCCGCGAGCAGTACATCGCCACGAACTGCTCGTCCTTGTCCGCCTTGCCGCAGGCGGTCTCGGTGATGTCGGCCGAGGTGTCCAGCTCGACCTTGTGCGTGGGCAGGTTCGCCGCCTCCAGCAGCGGCGTCCAGGCACGCTCCAGGCAGTCGATCCCGGCCAGGTAGTAGGTGCGCAGCTGATCGGTGGCCCGGCCGATCTTGGGCAGGTCGCACTGGGCGAAGGCGAGCTTGCCGCCGTCGACCATCAGCGGGTGGTCCTCCAGCTTGCGGGTCGGCCGCGGCCGCAGCGGGGCGGGCGAGGGCTGCGTGGAGCCGGGGGCCGCGGTGGTGCCGGGGCTGTTCGGCGAGGACTGGGCCGAGGGGTCCGGCTCGGCCGCGTTGTTCGCGGTGACCTTCGCGTAGACCACCACCGACCCGACCAGCACGACCAGCACCAGCAGGATGGTCAGCGGCGAGTTCTTGCGGCGGCGCGGCGGCTTCGGCGGCTCCGGATCGAGGTAGCCGGAGTAGTCGGCGTAGGCCGGGTACGGGTCGTGGTACGCGGGGTAGCCCGAGCCCGCGCTCCCGCCGTGCTCCGGCGGCTGACCCGGCCCTGAAGGCGCCGTCATCGCGTGCTCACCCCTCTTTTCCCACTCGATGCCCCGAAGCATAGGTCGATGCCGCTATCCTCCGCTGCCGTGTTGACGAACTGGGGCGCTCTGCTCTCCGCGGCCGTGCTGGCACCTGTCGCGTTCCTCGCTGTGCCCCCGCCACCCTCGGGTGGAGGTGAGCCGACCGGGCCGCAGGGCCTGCCTGGCACGGTGGCCGCCGAGGTGTCCCTCCGGCTGGAGCGGGACGGCAAGCTCAGTGTGACCGAGCAGGTCGCCGTGCCGGCAGGCCAGAGCGTCAGCCGGACCGTCCCGCTGCGCATCAGCGCTGGTGACGCGGTTGAGCGGGTGTTCACCGTGAGCGGGGCCAAGGTCGAGGGCAAGGGCAGGGTCGAGCAGAACGCCGAGGAGCTGACCCTGCGGCTGGAGGGCGGCCAGTC
This sequence comes from Crossiella sp. NPDC003009, assembly GCF_053591555.1. NCBI lineage: Bacteria > Bacillati > Actinomycetota > Actinomycetes > Pseudonocardiales > Pseudonocardiaceae > Crossiella > Crossiella sp. NPDC003009. The sequence continues at coordinate 1,604 of NZ_JBSFUA010000002.1, forward strand.
CAAGGTCACCTACACCGTCGAGGGCGCGGTCAGCGACTCCGGCGACACCCAGGACGTGCGCTGGCAGGTCTCCGGCGGCTGGAGCGCCGACGTGGACTCGGTCGAGATCAGCTTCGTCTCGCCCAAGCCGCCCACCTCGGTCACCTGCCTGGCCGGCGCGCCCGGCTCGGCGACCCTGTGCACCAACGCCCAGGTGGTCGCGGGCGAGGCCGCCTCGGCCCGCAACATCGGTCTCAAGCAGGGCGAGCGGATCGACCTCGCGGTCGGCCTGGAGGCGGGCACCGTGCCGGCCAACGCCCGCTTCGACCAGGGCTCCACGCTGGCCAAGGCCTTCGCGCTCACCCCGGTCACCCTGGCCGGGCTCGGCGGCCTCGCGCTGCTGCTGCTCGGCGGCGTCGGCCTGCTCTGGTACGCCCGCGGCCGCGACGCCAAGGCGCTGGCCGGCGATGTCGGCCCGGTGCAGGTGCTGCTCGCGGACGAGGAGCAGCGGGTCAGCTTCGCCTCCCCCGACGGCGTGCTGCCCGGCCAGGTCGGCACCGTGGTGGACGAGCACGTCGACGTCGTGGACGTCACCGCCACCGTGGTCGACCTCGCGGTGCGCAACTACCTGTGGATCGAGGAGATCCACGGCGGCAGCGGCGTGGCCAACTGGCGGATCGTGCGCCGCAACCCGCCGGATGACTACCTCACCGACTACGAGCGCGCCATCTACGACACCCTGTTCACCGGTGACCGCGAGCAGGTGCTGCTCAGCCAGCTGCGCGGCCAGGGCGGCCTCGACCTGACCGGGGTGCGCGACGCGCTCTACACCGACGTGGTCGAGCGGCAGTGGTTCACCAGCCGCCCGGACACCGAGCGCACCCGCTGGTGGTGGGTCGGCCTCGGCCTGACCGGCCTGGGCATCGCGGCCACCCTGGTGCTGGCCTTCACCACCACCTACGCCGTGCTCGGCCTCGCGGTCATCGTGGCGGGCATCGCGCTGGCCGTCGGCGCCCGCTCCATGCCGGCCCGCACCCGGCGGGGCAGCGCGCTGCTGGCCCAGGTCCGCGGCCTGCGCGGCTACCTGCACACCGTCCAGGTGGACGACATCCCGCCGGCCGACCGCGAGATGGTGTTCTCCCGCTCGCTGCCCTACGCGGTGGTGCTCGGCGAGACCGACCGCTGGCTGCGCGCCTTCGCCACCCTGGAGTCCGACGCCGACGGCACCCCCGGCCTCTACTGGTACGGGGAGTCGGCCGAAGGGGAGGAGTCCACGCCCGACCTCCGGCGGTTCGCGGCGCACTTCCCGCTGTTCCTGGCCGCGGTGGACGGGGTCCTGGCCGAGGCCGGGCACCTGCGCGCGCTGCGCTGAGGCCCGTAGTCTTACGTCATGTCAGATCCCCAGCTGCACCGGGTGACTCTCGCCAACGGGCTGCGCGTTCTGCTCGCGCCTGATCGCACGGCTCCCGTGGTGTGTGTCAGCGTGCACTACGACGTGGGCTTCCGATCGGAGCCCGAGGGCCGGACCGGCTTCGCGCACCTGTTCGAGCACCTGATGTTCCAGGGCAGCGAAAGCCTGGAGAAACTCGCCCACTTCCGGCACGTCCAGGGCTCCGGCGGGGTGTTCAACGGTTCGACGCATCCGGACTACACCGACTACTTCCAGGTGGCGCCCTCCGCGGCGCTGGAGCGCATGCTCTTCCTGGAGGCCGACCGGATGCGCGCGCCCAAGCTGACCGAGGAGAACCTGCGCAACCAGGTCGACGTGGTCAAGGAGGAGATCCGGCTCAACGTGCTGAACCGGCCCTACGGCGGGTTCCCGTGGATCACCCTGCCGCCGGTGCTGTACTCCACCTTCGCCAACGCGCACAACGGCTACGGGGACTTCTCCGACCTGGAGCAGGCGAGCCTGCAGGACTGCGCGACCTTCTTCGACACCTTCTACGCCCCCGGCAACGCGGTGCTCACCGTCGCCGGTGACTTCGTGCTGGCCGAGGCGATCGACCTGGTGGGCAAGCACTTCGGCGACGTGCCGGCCCGCCCGGTGCCGGTGCGGCCGTCCTTCGCCGAGCCGTTCCCGCAGGGCGAGCTGCGCGGGGAGTACACCGACTCCCACGCCACCCTGCCCGGGGTCGCGGTCGGCTACCGGCTGCCCGACCCGTCCACCGACCTGGACTCCTACCTCAACTACGTGGTGCTCACCGCGCTGCTCACCGACGGGGACTCCTCCCGGTTGCAGCGCCGGATGACCCAGGACGAGGAGCTGGTGGTCGAGGTCGGCGCCCGGTGCGGCCTGCTGGGCAGCGCGCTGGACGCGCGGGACCCGGACACGCTGACCGTCACCGCCATCCATCCGTCCACTGTGGACGTGTCCCGGGTGCTGGGCGCGCTGGACGAGGAGCTGCACCGGCTGGCCTCCGACGGCCCGGACACCGACGAGCTGGCCAGGGTGGAGGCCCGCTGGGCGGCCGCGCTGTACTCCGAGCACGACCGGCTGATGTCGCGCACCCTCGCCCTCGGCGCGGCCGAGCTGCTGTTCGGGCGGGCCGAGCTGATCAGCGAACTGCCGCGGCGGATCGCCGGGGTCAGCGAGGAGGACGTGGTGACCGCGGCCAAGGCGCTGCGCCCCGACTCCCGCGCCGTGCTCGTGCTCAACGCCGGAGGAGACCAGTGACCGAGTCCACTGTGGAACGTCGCTTCCGCACCGCCGAGGAGATCGGCCGCACCGAGCTCGGCCCGCGCCCGCTGCCGCCGCTGGGCGAGCAGAACGTGGCCACCGAAGTGTCCATTGTGGACACCACCCTGGACAACGGCCTGCGGGTGGTGGCCGCCAGGCGGGCCACCGTGCCGCTGGTGGGCATGCGGCTGTTCGTGCCCTTCGCCGGCACCGACGCCAAGCACCCGGCCGTCGGCGAGCTGCTGGCCGCCACCGTGACCACCGGCACCGGCAGGCGCAGCCGCCTGGAGATCGCCGACGAGCTGGCCCTGGTCGGCTCCTCGATCAGCGCCACCGTCGACCCGGAGCGGCTCTCCTTCAGCGGCGAGGGCCTGGCCAGCGGGCTGGACGTGCAGCTGGACGTGCTCGGCGACCTGCTCACCGGCGCCAGCTACCCCGAGGACGAGCTGCTGCGCGAGCGCGAGCGGCTGGTCAACGCGATCGCGCTGGCCCGCAGCGAGCCGGGCACCATCGCCCGCGAGGCGCTGCAGAAGCACCGCTACGGCGACCACCCCTTCACCAAGGAGGTGCCGCTGCACTCCGATGTCGCCGAGGTCTCCGCCGAGCAGGTGCGCGCGCTGCACCAGGGCAACCTGTTGCCGCGCGGCTCGATCCTGGTGCTGGTCGGCGATGTCGACCCGGACAAGATGATCGAGCTGGTCGCGGACAAGCTCGGCGGCTGGCGCGGCGAGGGCAGCGCGACCCCGCTGCCCGCACTGCCCGAGCTCAAGGGCGGCGACCTGCGGCTGGTGCACCGGGCCGGGGCCGTGCAGTCCCAGTTCCGGCTGTCCACCCAGGCCGTGCCGCGCGGGCACGAGAAATACGCCGCGCTGCAGCTGGCGAACCTGGTGTACTGCGGCTACTTCTCCTCCCGGCTGGTGGAGAACATCCGCGAGGACAAGGGCTTCACCTACTCGGCCCGCTCCGCCTTCGAGTACACCCCCGGCAACGCCACCCTGGTGCTGGACGCCGACACCGCCAGCGACGTCAGCGCCGCCGCGCTGCTGGAGATCCGCTACGAGCTGGGCCGGATGGTGGTCTCGCCGCCCACCCAGGCCGAGGTGGACTCCGCCCGCAACTACCTGATCGGCATGCAGCTCATCGCCGAGGCATCCCAGGCCGGGCTGGCGAACACGCTGCTGTCGCTGACCGCCTTCGGGCTGGACTTCGACTGGCTGCGCGCGCACCAGCGCAGGCTGGCCAAGGTCACGGTCGAGGAGGTGGCCGAGGCGGCCCGCGAGTTCTTCGCCCCGGACGCCTGGACCGGTGTTGTGGTGGGCGATGCGGACGCGCTGGCCGGAACAATGGGCGCCCTCGGCGGTGTTGTCCTGCCGTGACCCAGGAGTTCCAGCTCGATCGGCTGCCCGCGTTGTCCCGCTCCACCGTCGATCGCGACGATCTGCTGCGGGACGACCCGGCCCGCCTCGCCGCACTCTGGCGCGAGGCGCAGCTGCTCGTGGTGGACGGCCGGGGCCGGGTCGAGCTGCTCGAAGGCGGTGCGGCGCTGCGGTACCGCGCCGCCGTCGAGCACTCGCCCGGACCCGGTGACACCGCGGTGCTGCTCGGCACCCGGGACGGCCGCTCCTACTGGGCCGTGCCGGCCGAGGACGGGCTGGAACACCAGGACTGGCAGGACCTCCGGATGTCCGGCGCCCTGCTCGATGACACCGACGCCGGCCTGTTCACCACCGCGGTCGGCCTGCTGACCTGGCACCGGCACTCCGGTTTCTGCGCGCGCTGCGGCTCGCCCACCAAGCCCGAGCGGGCCGGGTGGGCGCGCCGCTGCACCGGCTGCGGCCGGGAGGAGTACCCGCGCACCGACCCGGCGGTGATCTGCCTGGTGCACGACGGCGCGGACCAGGTGATCCTGGCCCGCCAGCCGATCTGGCCGCCGGAGCGCTACTCGGTGCTGGCCGGGTTCGTGGAGACCGGCGAGTCGCTGGAGGCCTGCGTGGTGCGCGAGGTCGCCGAGGAGGTCGGCGTCAAGGTGCGCGAGGTGCGCTACCTGGCCAGCCAGCCCTGGCCGTTCCCGCGTTCGCTGATGGTCGGCTTCGCCGCGCTGGCCGACGCCGGGGCCACGCTCACCCCGGCCGACGGCGAGATCGAGGAAGCGATGTGGGTGCACCGGGACAAGGTGCGCGAAGCCATCGCCGCCGGCGGCGAGATCCCCGGACTGCGGCTGCCGCCGGAGACCTCCATCGCGCGCCGCATGCTGGACAGCTGGGCGGCAATGCGAGGATGAGCCGGTGGGTGACGCCGAGACGCTTCTTGCGGGACTGGATCCGGAACAGCGCGCCGCGGTAGAGGCCCCACGGGGTCCGGTCTGCGTGCTGGCCGGGGCGGGCACCGGCAAGACCCGCACCATCACCCACCGCATCGCCTACCTGGTGCACCGGGGCCTGGTCGCGCCCGGCCAGGTCCTCGCGGTCAGCTTCACCAGCCGCGCCGCGGGCGAGATGCGCACCAGGTTGCGCGAGCTGGGCGTGCACCAGGCGCAGGCCCGCACCTTCCACGCCGCCACCATGAAGCAGCTGCGCTACTTCTGGCCGAGGGTCATCGGCGGCGACCCGTGGCAGCTGATCGACGGCAAGATGCGCGCCATCGCCCAGGCCGCCCGCCGCGCGGGCATGTCCACCGAGACCGAGATGCTGCGCGACCTGGCAGGCGAGATCGACTGGGCGAAGTCCTCGCTGGTCGCCCCGGTCGACTACCCGGCGGCCGCGGCAAAGGCCACCCGCGACCTGCCCGCCGCGGCCGAGCAGATCGTCACGGTCTACCAGACCTATGAGAAGCTCAAGTCCGAAGCCCGGATGCTGGACTTCAACGACTACCTGCTGCACACCGCCGCGGTCTTCGAGGAACACCCCGAGGTCGCCACCGAGTTCCGCGACCGGTACCGGTGTTTTGTGGTGGACGAGTACCAGGACGTCACCCCGCTCCAGCAGCGCGTGCTGGAGGCCTGGCTCGGCGGCCGCGACGACCTCACCGTGGTCGGCGACGCCAACCAGACCATCTACTCCTTCGCCGGCGCCGCCCCGCACTGGTTGCTCAACTTCCCCCGCCGCTATCCCGAGGCGGTGATCGTCCGCCTGGAACGCGACTACCGCTCCACCCCCGAGGTCGTCTCCCTGGCCAACCAGGTGATCAGCGCCGCCCGCGACCGCCCCAGCGGCTCCCGCCTCAAGCTCATCGGCCAGCGCCCCAAGGGCCCCAGGCCACACTTCGCCGAGTTCGACGACGAACCGGCCGAGGCCCGCGCAGTGGCCCGCCGCATCGGCAAACTGCTCAAGGCAGGCGTCCCGGCCAGCGAGATCGCGGTGCTGTTCCGGGTCAACGGCCAGTCCGAGGTCTACGAACAGGCCCTCACCGAAGCGGACATCCCGTACCTGGTCCGCGGCGGCGAGCGCTTCTTCAACCGCCCCGAGGTCCGCCAGGCCATGCAGGCCATCCGCGCCGCCACGCTGACTCGCGCCCGCCGCACCGACGACGACTTCCCGCCGCACCCGGTGGACGCCGCGTTCCCGCACCACTCCGCGCAGACCCCGCCCGCCCCGCGCTCCGGCGACGCCACCAACGCCCCGTCCGACCCGCGTTCCGCCGTCGCCGCGCACGCCTCGTCCGCTCTGCGTTCCGCCGCCGCCCGGACCCCGCCGGCCGTACACTCCGCCGTCGCCGAGCAGACCTCGCCCGGCCCGCGTTCCGCCGACACCATCCCAACCTCGTCCGCCCCGCACTCCGCTGAAGCCGCACCCCCGCCCCGCCCCGCCGCATCCTTCGACCTGGTCAGCGTCGTCCGCCAGGTCCTCGCCCCACTCGGCCTCACCCCCCAGCCCCCCGCCGGCGGCGCCGCCCGCGAACGCTGGGAGTCCCTCGCCGGCCTGGTCGGTGTCGCCGACGAGCTGCTCACCGCCCTGCCCGAGGCCGACCTGCGCCGCTACTCCGCCGAGCTCGAAGCCCGTGCCGAGGCCCAGCACCCGCCCACCGTCGCCGGGGTCACCCTGGCCTCCATGCACGCGGCCAAGGGCCTGGAGTGGGACGCGGTGTTCCTGGTCGGCCTGGTCGAGGGCACGCTGCCGATCCAGCACGCCATCGGCGACTCGGCCGCCGACCTCGCCGCCATCGAGGAGGAGCGGCGGCTGTTCTACGTCGGCATCACCCGGGCCCGTGAGCACCTGTGGCTGTCCTGGGCGCTGTCGCGGGCCGAGGGCGGCAAGCGGTACCGGCGGCGCAGCCGCTTCCTCAACGGGCTGATGCCGGAGGACCATCCGGCCGCCCTTCCGGCCAGGGCTGTGTCCGGCAACACAGTGTCTCGACAACCGGTCAAACCGGGTTGCCGGGGCTGCGGCGGCGCGCTGGTCGGCACCACCGCGATCAAGCTCGGCCGGTGCGCCGGATGTCCGTCCACTGTGGACGAAGAGCTGCTTGCCAGACTGCTGGCCTGGCGGGGTGCGCGGGCCAAACAACTCAAGGTCCCGCCCTATGTGGTCTTCACCGACGCCACCCTCACCGCGATCGCCGAACAGCGGCCTGCCGACGACGCGGCGCTGGTGTCGATCTCCGGGATCGGCGCCACCAAGCTGACCCGCTTCGGCGCCGACGTGCTCGCGCTCGTGCACGGCGCGCAGTCGTCTGACCACGGGGAAGACACACGATCGGGCAGTTGAGAAGCAATCTGTAAAAAGCGGTTGCATGCCCGTAGGACTCAGCAATAACCTGCAACAGCCGGGTGCGAAGAGCCCCGAGCCCGCGAGACTCGGTCTCGCCTACTGGGGAAGGGGGTGGACGTCGTGAAGAAACTGATGATCATCGGTACTCCGGCCCACCCCTCGACCGGAGAATTCGGCCCGTCTGGCCACGGCATCAATGGTAACGGCGTCTTCAAGGGCGCTGGCTTCTGCGTGAACGCGAGGGTCGGCCTTGCCGCCCGGCGTTATGCCCAGATCCAGGGGACCAGTGTGTTCGCTGCCTGGGCCCCCACCACCGTTACCACCCTGATCCCGGCCGCTGTCGATGTGCCGAACACCGATGAGCGTCGTACGTCCGCGTTGGAGAGAAGTCCCTGACCCCAGGTCAGGAATGACCGACCTCTCGAGGCCGCGGACCCCCCACCAGGGACCGCGGCCTTTTTGTCGTTCCACCCAAAAATCCAGCACAAAACCGTTGGTACTGAAGGAGAAAACCTTGTTTACCGTCACTGCTCCGTCGACTCGCGACGTGGCTCCTACCGGCTGGGACACCTCCGCCGGTGTGACTGACCTGTTGGACGACGCGTCAGGCGCAGGTCTGAACCTGCCCTGCCGCGTCAACGACCCCGACCTGTGGTTCGCCGACACCCCCGCCGACCTCGAGGCCGCGAAGGGTCTCTGTGCCGGCTGTCCGGTGCTCGCCGAGTGCCTGGCCGGTGCGCTGACCCGCCGCGAGCCCTGGGGCGTCTGGGGCGGCGAGATCTTCGAGCGCGGTGTGGTCATCGCGAAGAAGCGGCCTCGCGGCCGTCCGCGCAAGACCGACCGCGTCGAGACCTCCGCGACCCAGGTCGCGACCGGCACTGAGGAGGCGGCGGCGTGAACTCCAGCGGCGATGCCACCTTCCTGATCATGAACATCGAACGACCGAGCCGAGGATTCAAGACGATGCATCTGTACGAAGAACTGTCGAAGGTACGAATACAGGAGGCTCAACGGGTGTCGGCCGAACGCAGGCTTGCCTGCGAGCTGGCCTCGGCACGCCGGTGGCGGGCGCTGTCCCGGTGGGCGGCCCGCCGCGCGGAGAAGTTCTCCGCGCCCTGAAGCCCACCCCGATCCCTACTCCGACAACCCTGACAGGCGTTGCTTCCCCGTGGAGCAACGCCTGTCGGCGTTAATGGGTATGGTTTTCATATGGCCGACTACGACAGTGGCGAGTGGCTGGCCCGCCTCCGCCAGCACGACGAGCTGACCGCGCGCACCCATCGCACCCTGGCCGGCTCCCTGGTCACCGGGTCCACCGAAGTCGTGCTCGACATCGGCTGCGGCGCGGGCGGCATGTCCGCGCACCTGGCCCGCGCGCTGGCCGCCCGCGGCGGCGGCACTCTGGTGCTCTTCGACACCAAGGAAGAACTGCTGCGCGTGGCCGCCACCCACGCCCAGTCCGATATCGACCCGGCGGTGGTGAAGATCGAGAAGGTCCCCGGCGACCTGGCCGACGCGGCGGTGCTGGCCACCCTGCCCCGCGCCGACCTGGTCTGGGCCAGCCGGGTCGTGCACCACCTGCCCGACCAGCAGCGAGCCGTCGACGACCTGGCCGCCCTGCTCCGCCCCGGCGGCACCCTGGCCCTGGTCGAGGGCGGCCTGCCGATCCGCGTGCTGCCGTGGGACCTCGGTTTTGGCACCCCTGGCCTGGAAGAACGCCTGGCCGCCACCCGCGACGCCTGGTTCCACCGCCTCCGCCAGGACCTCGACGGCGCGGTCCCGCTGCCCTACGGCTGGAACCTGGTGCTGACCAAGGCGGGCCTGACCGGCGTCACCGCCCGCAGCTTCATCACCGACCACCCGGCCCCGCTGCCCGAGCCCCTGCGCGCCGCCGTGGTGCACCGCCTGAACTGGCTCAAGGACGTCACCATCGACGCCCTGTCCGAAACCGACCGCACCACCCTGCTCCGCCTGCTCGACCCGGCCGACGAGGCCTATGTCGCCAACCGCGAGGACACCTACTGGCTGGCAGGCGACACGGTGCACCTGGGTTCCGCCCCCAGCTGACCCACTCCACCCCCAGACACTTGTGGACGGCCATCCGGCCGTACCGCATGAGACCGACCGGGTGCATACCGAGAAGACCCGCCGGTAACCCCGCCGGTGCTCGGTAACGGTTCGGCAAGCGGCCCGGACGTCACTGTTCGTCGCCACTCCGGCACGTTGAGCGGACTCGGCCAACTGGATGACTAGCCAGTCAGTCAGGATTCGAGTCAGACTTAGCCATCCGATCTATGGGGTTCGGAGACCTGTCAACAGGCAGGAAAATCTGTAGGGGTGCAGAGATGACGCTGATGACAAGAACAGCGCCGGTCCATCGAGGAGACAACACATCGGAGCGGTCCAGTGTTTCGACGCCAGAACGCACGGGTTTGATCACCGTAGGCATCGCCGATGACGAGATCCTGATCCGCACCGGCGTCCGCGGCGTGCTGGACCGCGCGACCGAGATCGTCGTGGTCGGCGAGGCCAAGGACGGCCCCGGCGCGGTCGACCTGGTGCGCACGCACCGGCCCAGGGTGCTGCTGCTCGACGCGGTGATGCCCGGCACGGACGCGCTGGCCGCGCTCCGGATGATCCGCCGCCACTCACCGGTGACCAGGGTGGTCATGCTCGCCGCCCCGGCCGCAGGCGACCTGCTGCTCCCAGCCCTGCGCGCGGGCGCGGTCGGCTTCCTGCCCAAGACCGGCCGCGCGGAGGAGCTGGTCAACGCGGTCCGGGTGGTCGCGGCCGGCGACGCGATCCTGTCCCCGGCGGCCACCCGCAGCCTGGTGGACCACGTCGCGGGCGCCGAGGCCGACCGCAGGGACCGCGCCTCGCACCGGGTCCGCGCCCTGACCAAGCGGGAACGCGAGGTGCTGGTGCACGTGGCCAAGGGCATGGCCAACGCCAAGATCGCCAGGGTGATGTGCCTGAGCGAGAGCTCGATCAAGGCCCACGTCAGCCGCATGCTGGCCAAGCTCCGCTGCGACAACCGGGTCCAGGCCGCCCTCATCGCCCACGACGCCGCGCTGGTCGGCTAAGGCGCGCTACCGTCAGGCACATGGGTGAGCCCGACACACCGATGTGCATCCGCTGCGGCCACCGGCAAGACCAAGACGCCAACCCAGCCGTCCGCCTCGCCTGGTCCGCCGAACACACCACCCGCGGCACCCGCTGGCTGTGCCCCGACTGCGCACGCGCCCACGTGCGCGACATCGAGGGCAAACTGCCCGACGAGTACTGGTGATCCTGCCCCGGACCCAGCCCTCCTCGGCCAGTCAGCCCACCCAGCACCACCTGCCCCACCCAGCACCACCAGCCCCGGACCGCACCGCACGGAGTCGCCCGGCGCTTAGCCGCTCCCGCTGCGCGGAACCGCCCGGCGCTTAGCCGCTCCCGCTGCGCGGAACCGCCCGGCGCTTAGCCGCTCCCGCTGCGCGGAACCGCCCGGTCCTTCGCCGCTCCCGGCGCACGAAGCCGCCGCCCGGCCCTCTCCTCACCCGGCCCTCGCGGTCGCGAGGTGCCTTCGTCGCCAGCCGTCCGCCTGTCCCGTTGGGGGCGGGGCTGGTCAGCTCCCGTCGGCGAAGCCGGGTTGCCACTGGGTGACGATGTTCAGCAGGGAGGTTTCCGCGTCCAGCTGGCACAGGATGCCGATGGAGCCGAAGGTCACCCGGTGGATCAGCAGGTACTGCGGGGGCAGGTTCAGTGACCGGCCGGTGCGGAAGTCCGGGCCGCGCAGGTCGCTGATCCGTTCGGCCTGGCCCTGCAGCCAGGACCGGGTGAAGTGGAACCGCTCGGTGCGCAACGGCTCGACGAACGGGCCCAGGTAGGCGAGCACGTCCTCGGCGTCGAGTTCCGCGTCCGGGCGGACGAAGCCCTCGTCGCGCAGCCTGGTCAGCATGTCGTCGGAGCGGCCCTCCAGGGCCAGCCGGGTCACCACGCCCAAGGTTTCCGGCAGGCCGTCCGGCAGCTGGGCGCAGGCGCCGAAGTCCAGCACGCACAGCCTGCCGTCGGGCAGCACCAGGAAGTTGCCGGGGTGCGGGTCGGCGTGCAGCAGGCCGGAGCGGGCCGGTGCGGAGAAGTGGAACTCCGCCAGCCTGCCGCCGACCGCGTTGCGCTGCTCACGGTCGCCGTCCCGGATGATCGCCGACAGCGGGGTGCCGGTGACCCATTCGGTGACCATCACCCTGGGCGCGCTGGCCACCACCCTGGGCACGAGCACCCGCTCGTCCCCGGCGTAGGCGGTGGCGAAGGCGCGCTGGTTGTCCGCCTCGTTGCGGTAGTCCAGCTCCTCGACCATCCGCTCCCGCAGCTCGGTGAGCAGCGGCTTGACCTCCATACCGGGCACCACCGCCTGGAACAGCCTGCTGAAGCGCTCCAGCTGGCGCAGGTCGGCGAGCAACGCCTCGTCCGCGCCCGGGTACTGCACCTTGACCGCGACCTCGCGCCCGTCGTGCCACACCGCGCGGTGCACCTGGCCGATGCTGGCCGCGGCCGCCGGCTCGTCGGAGAACTCGCTGAACCGCTTGGCCCAGCCGCTGCCCAGCTGCTCGGCGAGCACCCGGTGCACCGTCTTGGCCGGCAGCGCGGGCGCGGCGGACTGGAGCTTGGTCAGTGCCTCGCGGTACGGCGCGGCCATCTCCTCGGGAATGGCCGCCTCGAACACGCTCAGCGCCTGGCCGAACTTCATCGCCCCGCCCTTGAGCTGCCCCAGCACCGCGAACAGCTGTTCGGCGGTCTTGGCGGACATCTCCGCGCTGATCTCCTCGGCGCTGTGGCCGACGAGGCGCTTGCCCCAGCCGGCGGCGACACGTCCCGCCACGCCGAGCGGCAGGCTGGCGAGCTTGGCCGTGCGAGCGACGGCACGGCGCGGGATTTCGGTCACCGAGCGATTCTCCCCCGAGGTCGACAGCGGTCAGGACGGACCCGGCCGTCGCGGCGGCCCTGCCCACCTAGTTGTCTGGCTACATGTAATCAGCATGGGGTGAGCCAGCGCCACAGGGGCAATCCGGATGCGGCTTGAGCACCTCCTTTCCCATGGACGCGTTGATCGGGTCGATCTCCAGCACCGCGGACCAGCTCGGCGGCGGCACCCGCCCGGTCTCCGGCCAGGACAGCGCGAGCAGCACCTGGGTGGCCGCCAGCGCCGCGGTGGCCTGCGCGCAGCTCAGCTCCGGCGGCGGCACCTGCCGCAGCAGCTGCGCCGACATCCGCGGCCAGTGCGGATCGACCGTGCCCCGGTGCAGTTCCACGCACTGCAGGCAGGCGCCCCGCGCCGCGCGCACGAACGGCCCGACGTACCCGACGCCCTCGCTGACCCGCACGGCCAGGTGCGGCACCCGCTCGGCCATCAGCCGGTTCAGCCGGACCGCGTCCGGCGCGTGCCAGTCGGTGAGCACCACCAGGTCGGGACGGCGGCGGGCGGGCAGCGCCTCGGTGCGCACCGAGGGTGAGCAGCGCCGCAGATGCGCCCGCGCGGCCGCCTCCCTCGGCTGCCCGACGTCGGCCTCGGTGAACCCGCAGCCCAGGTCGTCGGCGTCCACCGCGCCACGGGTCTCCACCCGGACGTGCCCGACGCCCGCGGTGGCCAGCAGCCCGGCGATGCCGGTGGCCAGCCTGCCGCCGCCGACCACCAGCACCGCGGCGTGCTCGCGCAGCGCGATCAGCGTCTCCGGCGGCGAGCCGGTGCGTAAGGCCCAGGTGGCCCGGTCGCTGCGCAGCCGCCCGCCCGCGCCGGGGCCGACCGGCTCGTCCAGCAGCCCGGCCTCCTCCAGCAGGTCGAGCACCTGGTCGACCTGGGCAGGTGGGGCCAGGTCGTGCAGGTCGGCCACGGTGTGCCCGCCGTCCAGGCGCAGCACGGTTTTCACCTGGTCGGGCGACAGGCGGTCGAGCAGCACGCCGTGTCTGCGGTCCAGGCCGAGCTGGACCGCGTCGTCCTCGCGGCGCAGCACGGGCAGGCAGGGCAGGATCCGCGGCCTGGTGCGGGTCTGCGGGGGATCGGCGCTGGTGACCGGGGGTGGGGGTGCGGTGGGCAGGAGGGTGCTGGTCATGCGGCCACCGTCGCAGGGCGGGGGCGAAAGTGGAAAAAAGCTATCCACAGGGGGGTGGGTTGTCCACAGATTGGCGGCGGGGGTGCTGGAGTGGGGTTTGGGCTGGTAGACGCGGGCACGAGCGAGGGGCGGCTCGTGGTGAGCCGCCCCTCGGTTCGTGTGGTGTCGCGTGTTGTGGCGACGGTCTGTTCGGTCAGACAGTCGCCTTGCCGAGGATTCGGGTCATCTTGGTCCCGCACACCGGACAGGTGCCCTTGGCCATCCGGCGGTTGTTGCTTTCCTCGACCTGGCCCTCGAAGTCCCGCTTCTCCCGGCACTTCACGCAGTAGCCGTTGTAGCTCTCGGCCACGGCGACCTCCCTTGGCTGTTGTGGCCCCGATCTCCCACGACCGGGGTTGACTGAGCTCGGCCCGCCCGCCTCGCTCGCGACTCGCGGCCACGCTACCTGTGGTTTCTGGGAACCGCCGGAACGACACAGCCACGGTGTGCCCGCTTCACCCGACCTTGCCTGTGGATGGCTGCCGCCAAAATGTCGGTGCTGGCCGTACGGTGAACCCCGTGGCGAAGGCGCAGGTCGAGGTACGCCGCAGCTGGCGGCGTCGACGCACGGTCACCGCGTACCGCGAGGGGGACAAGATCGTTGTCCTGCTCCCGGCGCGGATGAGCCGGGCTGAAGAGGAGCACTGGGTCGAGGAGATGCTGCGCAAGCTCCAGCGCAACGAGACGCGGCGGCGTTCGCCCGCCCGCTCCTCCGACGAGGTCTTGCTGGCCAGGTGTGCCGAGCTGTCCGCGAAGTACCTGGACGGCAAGGCGGTGCCGGGCAGCGTGCGCTGGGTGCCGCCGATGCGCACCCGGTGGGCCTCGTGCTCGCCGGGCGACGGGTCCATCCGGGTCAGCGAGCGGCTGCGCGATGTGCCGTCCTGGGTGCTGGACTACGTGCTGGTGCATGAGCTGGCGCACCTGCTGGTGCATGGACACAGCGCCGAGTTCTGGCAGCTGGTGCGGGCCTACCCGAAGACCGACCGCGCGATGGGTTTCCTGGAAGGACTCGCCGCGGCGGCCGGCCTGGGGATCGAGGTCGACGGGGACGGGGGCTGAGCCGGTCTAGGTCGTCATGCCTCCTCCGGCCGGAGCAGCCGCTCGATGCGGCGGGCCGCCAGGTAGGCCGGATCGGCCGCCTTGGACTGCTTGACCACGGCCGGGCGGATGCCCCGGTCGATGAGCCGGGCGAAGGCCTTGAGGAGCTCCAAGCCGGGGATCTGGTTGTCCGGCAGCACCAGGGCGACCGGCCGGGGCAGCGGCGCCGGCGGGTGGCGGTCGTACTCGCGGACCAGCCGGGCCAGGGTGTCGCCGATGGGTTTGCGGTCACCGGTGTTGGTGAGCAGGCCGAGGTCGTATTCGAGCGGGTTGAAACCGGACAGCTTCGGGTTGAGGTCGTGTGAGCACCACCAGCTCACGCCGAACAGTTCGCCGCAGGAGGCCATGGCCCGGATCGACCGCTCGGTCCACTCCGGGATCAGCTCGGCGGCCATCCACTTGGTCGACACACCGGTCTCCTCGACCCACACCTGACGGCGCAGATCCTGGTGGAAGGCCTTGATGACCTCGATGAAGTACTCCGAATAGTGCACTGACGGGGTGGACAGCGGACCGAAGTCCTGGATCACCCTGGTCCAGCCCGCCCAGGTGTGCACGGCCGAGGCGGTGCCGCTGGTGGCCAGGCCGTCGCGGCTGAAGTAGGCGTCGGTGAGCCAGGGGTAGTGGTCAATACCGGACACGTGCAGCTTGCCGGGGGCCACCCGCTCGCAGGTGGCGAACAGGGCGTTGTGCCAGGCGTCGCCCTGGGCCGGGGTGGGTTTCAGGCCCAGCGGGATGCCGGCCCAGTGCACCTCGTTGGACAGGTCGAAGCCCAGGAACCGGCGGTGGCGGCCGATGCGGGCGGCCAGGGCTTCGAGCAGGCGGTGCTGGGCGGCCAGCGCGTCCGGGTCGGTGAAGAAGTCGCGGACCTTGCCGTTGCCGTTGTCGATCAGCCAGGGCGGCACGAACAGCAGTCCGCTGACCGCGCCGTTGAACACGGTGACCTCGACGTCCAGCCGGAACCGGTCGGCCAGGTCGAGCAGCTCGGCGACGCGGTCGAGCTGCTCGCCGCGGACGTAGTGCGGGTTGGGCTGGAGCTCCGGCCAGACGCACATGATCCGGATGTGGTCCATGCCCAGCGTGGCGATCTGGGCCAGGTCGCGGGCGATCGAGCCGCGATCCCAGTCGGCCCAGCTGAACCACCAGTTGCGGGAGGGGACGTAGTTGACGCCGAAGCGCACCCGGCGGCGGGTGCGGGCGGCATCGTCGCCGCCCGGGGGCTCGGCGGCGTTCGCGGCACCGGAGTCGGCGGGGGTGTTGGCGGCGGCGGGCTGGGTGGCGGCGGCCGCGGTGGTCCCGGCGAGCGGGAGGGCGGCCGCGCCGCGGAGGAAGGCGCGGCGGGGCAGGTCGGCGGACACCGTTTCATGGCACCGCGCGCAGCCCGCCGGGACCAGCCCCGTTAGTCGCGGGGCTGGATGGATGGGGCCGGGGCCGCCGGGCGCGAGCCGGATGGAGGGATCAAAGCCGCCGGTCGCGGGCTGGACGGCCGAGGTGAGCCCGCTGGTCGTGGGCGGGGCGGCCGGGACCGACGCGGCTGGTCGCGGGTTGGACGGCCGGGCCGAGGCCGATGGTCGCAGGCGGAGTGGCTGGGGCCGAGGCCGCCGCTGACAGGCGCGGCGGCCGGGACCAATGCCGCTGGTCGCGAGCTGGACGACTGGAACCAAGACCGCCGCTGGCGGGCGGAGCGGTCGGGGACAACGCCGCTGGTCGCGGGTTGGACGGCTGGGGTGAGCCCGCTGGTCGCGGCGGAGCGGCTGGGGCCGAGCCTGCTGGTCGTGGGCGGGGCGGCCGGGATCAACGCCGCTGGTCGCGGGCTGGACGACTGGAACCAAGACCGCCGCTGGCGGGCGGAGGGGCCAGGGCCAATGCCGTTGGTCGCGGCCTGGACCACCCGGACCGAGCCCGCTGGTCGGGGCCGGATGGACGAGGCCAACTGCCGGTCGAGGGCCGGACGGCTGGAATCAAGCCCGCTCGCTGTGCCGGCCGAGCGGTCGGGGCCAGCGTCGTCGACCGCGGGCTGGACGGCTCGGAACCGAGCCGTCCGCCGCGTGCCGGATGGTCCGGTCCGTGCCCGCGACCTTCGTCAGTCGCGGGCCGGACCTTCGTCGCCGCCCCTGTCCTTCTCGTCCTTGCCCTGCTCGCGGCGTTCCGCCTCCTCGGCGCGCTGGATCGCCGCGATCGGGTCGTCCAGGTCCGCGTTGTCCTGGCCCCAGCGTTCGGCGAAGCCCAACGGGTCGTCCAGGTCCTCGGCGGTGGGGATCAGGTCCGGGTGTTCCCAGACCGAGTCGCGGCCGGTGACGCCGTGCTGGTCGGTCATCACCCGCCACAGTGCCGCCGCGGCGCGCAGTCGGCGCGGGCGGAGCTCCAGGCCGACCAGGGTGGCGAAGGTCTGTTCCGCCGGGCCGCCGCTGGCGCGCCTGCGGCGCAGGGTCTCGCGGAGGGCGTCGGCGCCGGGGAGGCGGTCGCCGACCGCGTCGCCGACCACCACGTCCACCCAGCCCTCGACCAGGGCCAGCATGGTCTCCAGGCGAGCCAGCGCCGCCTTCTGCTCTGGGGAGTGTTCCGGGTTGAGGACGCCGGAGCCCATCGCCTCTTCCAGGGCAGCCGGGTTGCTGGGGTCGATCTGGCCGGCGAGGTTCTCCAGGGCGGCCACGTCGACCTTGATGCCGCTGGCGAACTCCTCGACCGTGGCCATCAGCCGCTGGCGCAGCCACGGCACGTGCGCGAACAGCCGCTGGTGCGCGGCCTCGCGGGCGGCCAGGAACACCAGCACCTCGCTGGCCGGGCGGCCGAGGCCCTCGGTGAACTTCTCCACGTTCGCCGGCACCAGGGCGGCCACGCCCTCCGGGCCGAGCGGCAGACCCACCTCGGTGGAGGTCAGCACCTCCGCGCCGAGCTGGGCCAGCGCGTTGCCGAGCTGGGAGCCGAAGGCGAGCCCGCCCATCTGCCCGACCATGGACAGCAGCGGGCCAGCGGCCTGCCGCGCCTCCTCCGGCAGGGCGTCCACCCAGGCGCCGGAGACACGCTGCGCCACCGGGTCGCACAGCCGCTGCCAGGCGGGCAGGGTCTGCTCGACCCAGGTCATCGCCGACCAGCTCTGCGTGCTGCGCGCGCCCACCGGCAGCGCGGTCGCCGGGTCGAGCCACAGCTCGGCCAGGCGCACGGCGTCGGCGACCGCGGTGTCCTGCTGGCCGCTGGGGTTGAGGTTGCCGCCGCTGTCGATGAGCTGCTGCACGGCGATCTGTTTGGCCACGTCGTAGTTGACCGGCCCGGACTGCCCAGCCGACTGGCTGAGCATCTGACCGAGCTGGCTGAGCATCTGGCCGAGCGCGCCCATGTCGAGGCTGCCGCCTGGCGGCATGCCCGGCAGACCGGGAATGCCCCCGGGTGGCATCCCGGGAAGGCCGAAAGCGAAGGGGTTCTGCTGGCCGCCCGCTCCCTCGGAGCGCTTGCGGCCGTCGCCCTCGTCCGGGTCCGGTGCGCTGAAGCCGAACGGCTGGTCCGTCATGCCTCCACGGTACGCGGACCGTGGTGGGTGCACCCGGTGGCGTCGCCCGCCCCGTACGCTGTGTGGTCGTGACCCGCCGTACCTGGACGCTGCTTTTCAGTTCCGTGCTCGTGCTGGTGCTCGGCCTGCTCGGCGCCCTGCTGCCGGTGCCCTATGTCGCACTCGGCCCCGGCCCGGTCTACGACACCCTCGGCAAGGTCAACGACACCCAGGTGGTCGAGATCGGCGGTGAGAACACCTTCCCGACCGGCGGCAAGCTGTCCATGACCACGGTCTCGCTCAACGACGGCATGACCCTGCTCAGCGCCTTCGGCCTGTGGCTGTCCGGCGACTACGCGCTGGCGCCGCGCGAGGAGCTGTTCCCGCCGGAGAAGACCAAGCAGCAGATCGACCAGGAGAACACCAAGGCCTTCCAGGACTCCCAGACCAGCGCCGAGATCGCCGCGCTGCGATACCTGAAGTACCCGGTCAAGGTGCTCGCGATGAAGATCGAGGACAACAGCGCGCTCAAGGGCATCGTGGAACCGGGCGACCGGATCATCGCGGTCAACGGCAAGCCGGTGGCCACCGCGGCCGAGGTGCGCGCCGCGCTGGAGGGCAGCAAGCCCGGCGAGCAGGTCGATGTTCGCTACCAGCACAACACCGATCCGGAGAAGACCGCGCGGGTGACCCTGGGCAAGGCCGAGGACCGGCCGCAGGGCGTGCTCGGCGTGACCTCGGCGGAGCGGCCGGACGTGCCCTTCCAGATCAAGATCGCGCTCAAGGACGTGGGCGGCCCCTCGGCCGGGCTGATGTTCGCGCTGTCCATCGTGGACAAGCTGACCCCCGGCGAGATCAACGGCGGCCAGTCCGTCGCGGGCACCGGCGAGATCGACGCCGACGGCAAGGTAGGCGCGATCGGCGGCATCCCGTTCAAGATGATCGCCGCCCGTGACCAGGGCGCTTCGGTGTTCCTGGTGCCGGAGGGCAACTGCGCCGAGGCCAGGCAGCGCGCCCCTGAGGGGCTCAAGCTGATCAAGGTCGGCACGCTGGAGCAGGCGGTGAACGCGCTGGAGGCGCTGCGGAACAACCAGCCCACGCCCGCCTGCTGAGCGGACCCGCCAGCGCACCGGCCGGGTCCTCGGCGAACCCGGCCGGCGAACCCGGCTCAGTCCTGGAAGGTCTGCCGCAGCGCGGCCAGCAGGTTCGGCGCCAGGTCGGGCTGCTCGACCAGCTCGTCGCCGGGCCCGTCCGGAGCCTTGCGCACCCGCAGCACGCAGGCCCCGGTGCCGTCCCGCAGCACCGCGGCCACCAGCCGGGCCTCCCTGCGGTCCGGGTGCTCGGCGGCGATCCGCGCGGTCTCCTCCGGGTCGGTCCCCGCGCCGTTGAGCTGGTCCTCCGCTTCCGGCGGCAGCACCACGATCTCCTGGGTCACCACACAGCCCTGCACCGCGGCCGGCCACACGATCCGGGCCAGCGCGGTGCCCAGGTCACCGTCGGGCAGACTCTCCTGCGCGATCGGGGTGAGCATGGCGTCGGGGTCCAGGCTGTCCGCCAGCTCGGGTTCCTGTTCCAGCAGCGCGGCCGTCGGGACCAGCGCGAACAGCTGCGGCGGCTGGTCCCAGCCACCGGTCGCGACGAAGTCGTCCACCTCTCGTGCGGCTGCGGGCAGGGCGGCGGTGAAGTCGGGTGCGGAAGACACGGCGCACATCGTCGCACTTCGATAACACGAGGCGAGTCAGGAACCCAAACGGCCGTCCGTAGAGTTGGACATACGGGACGATGCCTGTCCGTTGCTCAGCCGTGTTCTCGGGCCTGGACGACATCCGGCCCAGACCGCTGAAAACTGATCGACCGCAACCCAGGAGCGTGCTCACGTGGCCATGCGGCCCCCGGTCGGGATGCCGAAGCTATCCCGACGTAGTCGGATTCTGCTCATCGTCGGCGCGGTAGTCCTCGGCGCCTTCCTGTTGGCCTCCCAGCTGCTCGGCACCTATGTCGACTGGCTGTGGTTCGGCGAGGTCGGCTTCCGTTCGGTGTTCACCACCGTGCTGTTCACCCGGATCGTGCTGTTCGTCTCGGTCGCCGTGCTGATCGGTGGCGCGGTCGGGCTGAGCCTGTTCATCGCCTACCGCAGCCGGCCGGTGTTCGTGCCGGTGGCCGGTCCGGACGACCCTGTCTCCCGCTACCGCACCGCGGTGCTCTCCCGGGTGCGGATCGTCGGGTGGGGCATTCCCATCGCGGTCGGCCTGATCTCGGGCACCGCCGCGCAGAGCGAGTGGGAACGCGTCCAGCTGTTCCTGAACTCCTCGCCCTTCGGCGTCACCGACCCGGAGTTCGGCCACGACATCAGCTTCTACGCCTTCCGCCTGCCCTTCTACGAGTGGCTGGTCTCCTGGGCGTTCGTGGCGGTGGCCGGCGCGTTCTTCGTCGGGCTGATCGCGCACTACATCTTCGGCGGCATCCGGCTGGCCGGCCGCGGCGGGCAGCTCTCCGTCCCCGCGCGCGTCCAGCTGGCCGTGCTGGCCGGGGTGTTCGTGCTGCTCTACGGCATCTCCTACTACCTGGACCGGTTCGGGCTGCTGCTGAGCACCCGCAAGGACCAGTTCAACGGCGCCACCTACACCGATCTGCACGCGGTGATGCCGGCGAAGCTGATCCTGACCATCATCGCGGTGATCTGCGCGGTGGCCTTCTTCGTCGGCGCGTTCGTGCGCAACCTGCAGATCCCGGTGATCGCCGCGGTGCTGATGGTGCTCTCCAGCGTGCTGCTGGGTGCGGCCTGGCCGCTGCTGCTCGAGCAGTTCTCGGTGCGGCCGAACCCGATCGCCAGGGAGTCCCAGTCGATCGAGCGGAACATCGCCGCGACAAGACAGGCGTACGGGCTGACTCCGGAGAAGGTCAAGTACACCGACTATCCGGGCAAGTCCGAGTCCTCCCAGGCCGAGGTCAAGGCGGACAAGGGCACCATCCCGAACATCCGCCTGCTGGATCCGAACGTGCTCGCGCCGACGTTCACCCAGCAGCAGCAGCGGAAGAACTTCTACGCCTTCGGTGACAAGCTGGACATCGACCGCTACACGATCAACGGCAAGACCCAGGACTACATCGTCGCGGTCCGCGAGCTGAACTCGCAGGGGCTGGCCGAGAACCAGCGGGACTGGCTCAACGCCCACCTCACCTACACCCACGGCGACGGCTTCGTCGCGGCCCAGGCGAACACGGTGAACTCCGCGCTCGAAGACGGCAGCGGCCAGGGCGGCTACCCGAACTACCAGGTCAGCGACCTGTCCTCGAAGAGCATCTTCCACGTGGACCAGCCGCGGATCTACTTCGGCGAGAAGATCACCAACTACGCGATCGTCGGCGCCGCTGGTGGGCAGCCGCAGGAGTACGACACCGACTCCAGCAAGTACACCTACACCGGCAAGGGTGGGGTGCCGATCGGGAACTGGTTCAACCGCCTGGCCTTCGCGGCCAACGAGGGTGAACGCAACATCCTGTTCTCCAGCGCCATCGGCGACGACTCCAAGATCATCTACAACCGCAACCCGCGGGACCGGGTGATGAAGGCCGCGCCGTGGCTGACCGTGGACGCCGACCCGTACCCCGCGGTGGTGGACGGCCGGATCCAGTGGATCATCGACGGCTACACCACGCTGCAGAACTACCCGTACGCCCAGCGCATGTCGCTCGGCGAGACGGTGCAGGACTCGCTGCCCGGCCAGCCCCGGCTGCCCAACACGCAGATCAACTACATCCGCAACTCGGTCAAGGCCACCGTGGACGCCTACGACGGCACGGTGACCCTGTACGCGGTGGACGAGCAGGACCCGGTGCTCAAGGCCTGGCGGGGCGTGTTCCCCGGCCTGGTCAAGGGCAACAACGAGGTCAAGCCCTCGCTGCGGGAGCACTTCAGGTACCCGGAGGACCTGTTCAAGGTCCAGCGCAGCCTGCTCGCCCGCTACCACGTCGACCAGCCCGGCGTCTTCTTCAACCAGAACGAGTTCTGGGACGTGCCGGACGACCCGACCGACGAGTCGGTGGGCACCTCCACCGCCACCGGCAACCGCGAGGGCAAGCTGCCCCCGTACTACGTGGTGGCCCAGCTCAACGGCCAGACCAAGCCGACCTTCCAGCTGACCAGCGCGTTGACCGGTCTGAAACGGGAGTTCCTGGCCGCCTGGGTGAGCGCGTCCTCCGATCCGGAGACCTACGGCCAGATCGACGTGCTCAGACTGCCGACCAACACCCAGACCGAGGGTCCGGGCCAGGTGCAGAACAGGTTCTTCTCCACACCTGAGGTGACGGAGAACCGGACGCTGTTCAACAACCCGAACGCCAGCGCGGTCAACGGCAACCTGATCACGCTGCCGGTCGCCGGCGGGCTGCTGTACGTGGAGCCGATCTACATCCAGCGCAAGGACCAGAACGCCTTCCCGCAGCTGGCCCGCGTGCTGGTGAACTTCGGGAACCGGGTCGGCTTCAAGGCGACCCTGGCGGAGGCGCTGGACCAGGTGTTCGGCGCGGGTGCGGGGTCGAACACGACGAACCCCGGTCAGCCAGGCGGTGGCACCACCACGCCGGGGCAGCCGCCCAACCCGAACACGGGCAGCCTGAGCGAGGCGGCGCAGAAGGCCGCCAACGAGATGGGCACGGCCTGGGCGAAGTACAAGAAGGCGCAGGCCGACGGGGACTACGCGATCCAGGGTCAGGCGCTCAAGGAACTGGACGAGGCGTCCAAGCGTTTCGACCAGGCTCGCCAGGCGCCGCCGCCCAGCACGGGCACCTCTACACCGCCCACTTCGACGCCGGGCGGATGATTCGGAGTGCGGGGTGGGTCACATTTCTGGGTCTCCAGGTGATTCGCCCCGCACCTCCCGCTAGCTGAAAGTCGTGGTCAGGCCCGGTTCGCCGGGCCTTTCCGCTTTTTCTGGGGTCGGACGGGCCGGGCGGCGATCTCTGGCGGTCGTCCTGGGGCGGGTAGGCTGAGGGAAGTTCCCGCAGGTCAGGAGCGGTTTTACCCCCCGATTTGGAAATGCACGGACGTGGGTGTAAAGTAGTTCCTGTCAGCAAGAACGACGGAAACAAAAAAGCAAGACGGCGCGGGGTGGAGCAGCTCGGTAGCTCGCTGGGCTCATAACCCAGAGGTCACAGGTTCAAATCCTGTCCCCGCTACTAGATCCGGCCCCCCAGGGTTTTAAGCCCTGGGGGGCCGGATTCTTTTTTGCGTTTGTGCGCCAATGCCGCCGCTCGCGACGGCGGCCCGGTGGGGCTGGGTCAGTAGTTGCCGAGCAGGCGCTGGAAGTTGCGGGCCTGGACCACCGGGTCGAAGAACTCCGGGGGCACCGCCTCGCCCAGGCTGAGCAGTTCGACCATCATGCCGGTGCCCAGGGTGGCCAGCAGCTGGGTCAGGTCCGCCGACGGCTCGCCGCCGATGGAGAGCAGCATCCGGTGCTGCCAGTCCACGAACACCGCCCTGGCCTCGGCGACCCCCTTGCGCAGCTCCGGGCGGCGGACCGCCTCCATGGTCAGTTCCATGGTGGCGATGACCAGAGTCGGATCGGCCTGGACCGCGCGCATGTGCATCGTGATCATCTGGGCCAGCTCGAACGCGCTGCGGGGCCGCGCCTCGGCCAGCGCGGTCATCACGGCCAGGTGGCGCTCGTTCAGTCTGGCCTGTGCGGCCTCCAGCAGGGCGAGGCGGGTGCGGAAGTAGTACGAGGTGGAGCCGGCGGCCAGGCCAGCCTTGGCGTCCACCGCGCGGTGCGTCAGGCCGCGGGATCCCGCCTCGGCGAGCACCTCGATGGCCGCGTCGGCGATCGCTTCGCGGCGGGTGGGCTGCTCGTTGCTCATGCTCGGTCGCACCTCGGCGTCGTTCCGTGTACTCTACGGCTGTAGAGCCTCTACATTCGTAGAGTCTGGGCCAGGATCTGGGGGAGTGTGTCATGTCGACGCCCACCACTGAATTTCTCACCCTGATGGGGCCGGAGCCGTTCGACCTGCTCACGCGGGTGCGCGAGACTGCGCCGGTGGTCCCGATCGCGTTCCCGGACGGGCTGGACCGGCATCTGGTCACCCGGCACGAGGACGTCCGGCAGGTGCTCGCCGATCCCCGGTTCAGCAGCGACCTGACCGAGTCCGTCAACCAGCTGCAGGGACCCACCGCGCCGGTGACGCGCAAGTTCCAGGAACTGCTCGGCCGGTCCATGCTCAACGTGGACCCGCCGGACCACACCCGGCTGCGCAAGCTCGTGGTGCGCGCCTTCAGCGCCAAGCGGGTGGACGCGCTGCGGCCGCGGATCACCGAGCTGGCCGGGCAGCTGCTGGACCGGGTGGCCGGGCAGTCCGAGATCGACCTGGTGGCCGACTTCTCCTTCCCGCTGCCGGTGCTGGTGATCTGCGAGCTGCTCGGCGTGCCGCCGGAGGACCGGGCGCACTTCAGCGCGCTCTCCCACCAGATGCTGGCCTACCTGGACTCCGAGCGGGCCATCCGGGAGGCCCAGGCCGGCATCGACGGCCTGGTCGCCTACATGAGCGGGCTGATCGAGGCCAAGCGGGCAGCCCCGGCGGACGACCTGATCAGCGACCTGATCGCGATCAGCGAGGACGGGGACCGGCTGGCCCCTGACGAGCTGGTGGCCATGGGCGTGCTGCTGCTCAACGCCGGGCACGAGACCACGGTCAACCTGATCGGCAACGGCATGGTGCTGCTGCTCCAGCGGCCGGACGTGCTGGCCCGGTTGCGCGAGGAGCCGGCGCTGGTGGCCGCCGCGGTGGAGGAGTTCCTGCGGCTGGACGGGCCGGTGCACCCGGGGCTGGTCCGGCGGGCGACCGTGGACGCCGAGATCGGCGGGGTGCCGGTGGCCGCGGGCACGCTGCTGCTGCTCGGGATGAGCGCGGCGAACCGGGACCCCCGGCAGTTCGCCAACCCGGATGAGATCGACCTGGACCGCGCGGACAACCAGCACCTGGCCTTCGGCTACGGGATCCACTTCTGCGTCGGCGCGCGGCTGGCCAGGCTGGAGAGCGAGATCGCCTTCAACGCGCTGCTGGCGCGCTACCCGAAGCTGGAGCTGGCGGTGCCCGTCGCCGAGTTGCTCCGGCGGCCCGGCGCGCTGCTGCGGGGCTTCGACTCGGTGCCGCTGCGGGTCGGCGGCTGAGGCGGAGGAGAGCCGGTCGAGGGGGAAGAACGGGCCGGTCCGGCGGAGGGGCTGGACCGGCCCGCCCACGTCGTGGCTAGAGACCCTTGACCCACGCGTGCGCGCAGGCGGGCGAGCACACCCGGCCGTCGCCGTTGGCCACGGAATGCGGCTTGAGCTTCTTGCCGCAGACCATGCAGTTGTCGCGTGGTGCGGACTCGGTGAGCTTCTGCGGGATCAACGCCTTCGCCCGCGCGGTCACATTGCTCTTGACCTTGGTGGCGACCTCGGTCTTCTTCTCGGCCAGCTTCGTTCGGAACCAACTGCGGTGCACGGCAGGACCTCCCCGTCACAGGATCTGCTCGTCGGCGGACGACGGGACCCGTACGGCGTTGGACGAGCCCCGCGCCGAGTGATCTTCCGGGCTGTTGCGCCGTCCGGGGTAGACCTGTGCGCCGGAAACACCGGTCCGCGTCGGCCGAACCACCCGCGTGGGGCTAAGGAACGCGCTGCTGGCTGCGCTGCGTGAAGGAGCGCCGGTACTCACCCGGCGGTAGACCATAGGCGTTCTTGAACACCTTGCTGAAGTGCGCGGCGTCCCGGAAGCCCCAGGAGGCCGCCAGCACCGCCACCGGACGCCCGGCCTGGGCCACGTCCCGCAGGTCGCTGCGGCAGCGCTCCAGCCGCCGGGCCCGCACGTAGGCGGCCAGCGACTCGGGCCGGTCCTCGAACAGCTTGTGCAGGTACCTGGTGGAGACGTGGTGCGCCGCGGCGATGGACTCCGGGTCCAGGTCGGGGTCGTGCAACCGGGCCTCCACGAAGGAGAGCACCCGCAGCAGCAGCGCGCGCCGCGCCGAGTCCGGCTCGATCGACTTCGGCGCGCTGTGCTCGCCGAGCAGCACGCCGAGCAGGTCGATCAGGTTGTCGGTCAGCCGCACCCCGGCCGCGCCGTCGGTGTTGTCCATTGTGGACACCACGTGCCGGAGCAGCTGGGCGACCACCTCGCCGAGCCCGGCCGAGGTGGGCAGCCGGGTGGCCAGCAGCCGGTCCTCCTCGTCGGCGGTGGCCAGCAGCCTGCGCGGGTACTGCAAGACCAGCAGCCGCACGTCCTCCGGCATCACCATCTCGTAGGGCCGGGAACCGTCGTAGAGCACCATGTCGCCAGGGCCCAGCTCGGTGCGCCTGCCGTCCTGGTTCAGCACGCAGTTGCCCTGCGCCACCAGGGTGGTCTTGCACAGCTCGTAACCGGTCTCGCCGCCCCTGCGCGCCCGCCGGATCACGTGCGGGCTGGCGGTGATCTCGTTGACCTGCACCGCGCCGAAGCGCTGGCCGCGCAGGCTCGCCCGGAAGTGCTCGGCCCGCGCGTCGGTGATCTCGATCGGCATCGCGGCCCGTTCACCGGCATCCCGCCAGTAGTCAAGGCGGTCGCGCTCGGTGACAGTGCTGGTGTGCACGAGCACGGGCATGGCGGCCTCCTCCCGGTATCCGTCCAGTGAACCGGGTCAGCGTGTGCGTTGCCAACCACTGTGCGTGCGCTGACGAACAATCGTTGCTCCATCCGGCGATCAAGACTGCCGGTGCGAACCGAGCACGAGGGGGCGCCGCGTATGCGCATGACGGGCGGCCAGGCCCTGGTCGCGCAGCTGCTCGCCGAAGGGGTCCGCGATCTGTCCGGGGTGCCGCACGACCTGCTGGCGCCGGCCACCGAGGCGATCGAGCGCACCGGCGGCGCACTGCGTTTCTATGCCGCGCGGCACGAGCAGGCCGCGGCCAGGATGGCCGACGGCTACGCCCGCGCCTCCGGCCGGATCGGGGTGTGCCTGGTCGGACCGGGCGCCGGGGTGCTGGACGCGCTCTCCGGCCTGGCCACCGCGCACAGCCGGTCCACGCCGGTGCTGCTGCTGGCCGGGCAGGTGCCCTCGCACCTGGTCGGCGCCGGGCTCGGCCTGCCGCACGAGCTGCCGGACCAGTCCGGTGTGCTGGCCGCGCTGACCACCCGGTGCGCGCTGGCCAGGCGGCCGGAACAGGTGCCGGCCATGGTGCGCACCGCGGTCCGCGCGCTGCGTTCGGGGCGGCCCCGGCCGGTGGCGCTGGAGCTGCCGCCGGACGTGCTCGCCGCCGAGGCCGACATCCGGCTGCTGGACCCCGGCATCGACGGCGTGCTCCCGGTGCGCCCGGATGAGGGCGAGATCGAGGCCGCGGCGAAGTTGCTGCGCGCGGCACACAAACCCGTGCTGTACGCGGGCTGGGGTGTGCAGGCCGCGGACGCCGACGCCGAGCTGCTCGCGCTGGCCGAGGCGCTCTGCGCGCCGGTGGTGACCAGCCTCGGCGGGCCGGGCGCGATTCCCGGCGACCACCCGCTGGCCTTCCCCCACCTGGCGGGCAGGCAGCTGCTGCGGGCGGCGGACGTGGTGCTCGCGGTCGGCGCCCGCTTCCTGGACGCCGCCGGCGAGCCGAACCGGATCGGCGCGCACACCAAGCTGGTGCTGCTCAACGCCGACGAGCACGACCTGGGCGGGCCGAGGGAGCCGGACGTGGCGGTGTGCGCCGACGCCCGGCTGGGCCTGGCCGCGCTGGCCGAGGCCCTGACGGACCGGCCGCGCAGTCACTGGCCGGTGTCCACAGTGGACCGCATCTGGGCGTGGACGGCCCGCGAGCTGACCTCCTGCGGGCCGCAGCTGGGCTGGGTTTCCGCGCTGCGCAAAGCGATCCCGGCCGAGGGCGTGCTGGTGGACGAGGTCGGCCCGGTCGGCTGCGTGGTCCCCTCGGCATACCCGGTGCTGGAACCGCGAACCTTCCTCTCCGCCGGGCAGGACGGCGGGCTCGGCGGCGCGTTCGCCACCGCGCTCGGCGCCAAGCTGGCCCAGCCGGACCGGCCGGTGGTGGCCCTGCTCGGCGACGGGGTGGCGGCGTGGAACCCACAGGAGCTGGCCACCGCCAAGCGTTATCGGATCGGTGTGGTCACCGTGGTGTTCAACGAGAACCCGGCGGGCGTGGACTTCCTCAGCCTGGCCAAGGCTTTTGGCGTGCAGGCCACCAGGGCCGCCGACCCGGGCGCGCTGACGGCGGCGGTGGCCCGGGCCATCCACCTGGCCGAGCCGGCGCTGGTAGAGGTGCCGACCGGGCCCATGCCCAGCCCCCGGCATCTGGTGCACGCCCGCAGATCCCCGCGCCCGGCGGTCTCAGTCCGCAGAGGGCCATTCGGGTGATCACCAGGCCCGTTCGGCCCAGAGCGCGACCATACACAATGGACAGAACGGCTGACCAATGTGGACAGCGGGGGAAAGCCGTGGCACCGTTGGACATGTGTCAGAACTGAACGCGACTGCCGCGGCTCTCCTCGGCCTGCTGCACGACGGTCCCAAGACCGGCGGCCAGCTCGTTGCTGCCGCAACGGAACGCTTCGGTGCGTTCTTCAGCGTCACGCGCAGCCAGGTCTACCGGGAACTGCCGGCGCTGGCCGACAACGGCTTGCTCAAGCTCGGCAAGCAGGGGCCGCGCTCCAGCCAGCAGTACCTCATCACCGCGGCCGGCAAGAAGGCCTTCAAGGCCTGGCTGGCCACCGAGCCCGGTCCCGACCACCTGCGCAGCCCGCTGATCCTGCGGCTGATGCATGCGGGCTCGTTGCCGGCCAAGCAGCGCCAGGCGCTGGTGGACACGGCGAAGCAGGCGTACAACAGCCAGCTGGACGAGGCCCGCAACGCGGCCAAGGCCGCCGCCGACCCCTACGCCAAGGCCGCCGCGGACTTCGCCGTGGCGCACACCCGGGCCGTGATCAAGCTGCTGGACGCCATCCCCGTCACCTGAGCGGCCGCTTCCCAGTACGCTCTATGGCTGTGAACCCCGACGTCGCAGCCGACATCAAGGACCTCTCCGCCACCCTGGCCAGCGTGGAGGCGGTGATGGGCCTCGAGAAGTTGCGTGCCGAGGTGGCCGATCTCGACGAGCAGGTCGCCCAGCCGGACCTGTGGAACGACCAGGAACGCGCCCAGCAGGTCACCAGCCAGCTCTCCCACAAGAAGGGTGAGCTGCGCCGGGTGACCGACCTGCGCTCCCGCCTCGACGACCTCAGCGTGCTCTACGAGCTGGCTGAGGAGGAGGAGGACGCGTCCTCGGCCGCCGACGCCGACAAGGAGCTGGCCGAACTGCGCGAGGCGATCGCCTCGCTGGAGGTCCGCACCCTGCTCTCCGGCGAGTACGACTCGCGCGAGGCGCTGGTCTCGGTGCGCGCGGAGGCCGGTGGCGTGGATGCCGCCGACTTCGCCGAGATGCTGATGCGGATGTACCTGCGCTGGGCCGAGCGGCACGGCTACAACACCGACGTGTACGACGTGTCACACGCCGAAGAGGCCGGCATCAAGTCGGCCACCTTCCGGGTCAGGGCGCCTTTTGCCTACGGCACGCTCTCGGTCGAGCAGGGCACGCACCGCCTGGTGCGCATCTCGCCGTTCGACAACCAGGGCCGCCGCCAGACCTCCTTCGCCGCGGTCGAGGTGGTGCCGGTGGTCGAGCAGTCCGACCACGTGGAGATCGACGAGAAGGACCTGCGGATCGACGTCTACCGCTCCTCCGGTCCCGGCGGCCAGGGCGTGAACACCACCGACTCCGCGGTGCGCATCACGCACATCCCGACCGGCATCGTGGTCTCCTGCCAGAACGAGCGCAGCCAGCTGCAGAACAAGGCCACCGCGATGGGCGTGTTGCAGGCCAAGCTGCTGGAGCGCCGCCGCCAGGAGGAGAAGGCCAAGATCGACGCGCTCAAGGGCGAGGGCGGCGGCTCCTGGGGCAACCAGATGCGCTCCTACGTGCTGCACCCGTACCAGATGGTCAAGGACCTGCGCACGGACCACGAGGTGGGCAACCCCTCGGCGGTGCTCGACGGCGACATCGACGGCTTCCTGGAGGCCGGCATCCGCTGGCGCCGCACCGGCTGACCCCGGATCTCCGCCCGCGCGTGTCCGATACGGACGGTCATTTTTGTTGACACTCCGTGCATTCCGGCCAACGCCGGGTACGAATCGGGCCAACGCGCGGGCGGAAAAGGGGTGGTCGGAGTGCCGTTCACCCCATGTAACCGACCGAATACCCGCTTGCGGGCTTGCGTCGCACAGCACCCACACGTCGCATGAGTAGACTCCGGCGTCGTGATTCGGCTCGAACACGTGTCCAAGGCATACAAGACCTCGACCCGTCCCGCGCTCGACGATGTGTCGGTGCACGTGGACAAGGGCGAGTTCGTCTTCCTCATCGGACCGTCCGGCTCCGGCAAGTCGACGTTCCTGCGCTTGCTGCTGCGGGAGGAGACCCCGAGCAAGGGCACCGTGCACGTGGCCGACTACAACGTCGGCAAGCTGTCGCGGCGCCGCGTGCCCAGGCTCCGCCAGCGCATCGGCTGTGTGTTCCAGGACTTCCGGCTGCTGGTGAACAAGACCGTCGCGGAGAACGTGGCGTTCGCGCTGGAGGTCATCGGCAAGCCGCGGCACACCATCCGCAAGGTGGTGCCCGAGGTGCTGGAACTGGTCGGTCTGGACGGCAAGGCGGACCGGCTGCCCAACGAGCTCTCCGGTGGTGAGCAGCAGCGGGTCGCGATCGCGCGAGCGTTCGTGAACCGGCCCCTGCTGCTGCTGGCCGACGAGCCCACGGGCAACCTGGACCCCGACACCAGCCAGGACATCATGCTGCTCCTGGAGCGGATCAACCGCACCGGCACCACCGTGCTGATGGCGACGCACGACCACTCGATCGTCGACGCCATGCGCCGCCGGGTGGTGGAGCTGCACCTCGGCAAGGTCATCCGCGACGACGCCCGAGGGGTCTACGGCGTCGGCCGGTAGTTCCGGTCCCGTCTCCTCCTCCCCGACTACCCAAGGAACGCCGAAGCCCGATGCGCGCCAGTTTTGTGTTCAGCGAAGTCATCACCGGCCTGCGCCGGAACATCACGATGACGATCGCGATGATCCTGACGACGGCGATCTCCCTCGGCCTGCTCGGTGGTGGCCTGCTGATCGTGCGGCTCATCGACAAGGTGCAGAACCAGTACTACGACAAGCTCCAGGTCGGCGTGACCCTTTCTGGCGATCTCAGCGCCAATGACAAGGACTGCGCCCAGGACATCTGCTCTGCCCTGCGCAAGAGCCTGTCCGAGAGCCCGCTCGTGGACACCGTGACCTACGAGAGCCGCGACAAGGCCTACCAGCGGTTCAAGGAGATCTACGCGACCAACCGCGACCTGGTGGAGATCGTCCGTCCCGAGTCGCTGCCCGCCTCCTTCCGGGTCAAGCTCAAGGACCCGACCCGGTTCGAGGCGCTGGCCAAGGAGTACGCCAACAAACCCGGCGTCTCGAAGATCAACGATCAGCGGGCGCTGATCGACCAGCTGTTCAACGTGTTCAACGGCCTGCGCAACGCGACCTTCTTCATCGCGCTGGTGCAGGCATTGGCCGCGTTGCTGCTGATCTCCAACACCATCCAGGTGTCCGCGTTCACCAGACGCACGGAGGTCGGCATCATGCGCCTGGTCGGCGCGACCCGGTGGTACACCCAGCTGCCCTTCCTCATCGAGGCCGTGGTGGCCGGCGTGATCGGCGCCATCCTCGCGGTCAGCGGCCTGGCCATCATCAAGTCGACCATCGTGGACAGCGTGCTGGCCGAGCCGGTGCGCAACGGCGTGATCCCGGCGATCAGCATGGGCGATGTGCTGTTCGTCTCGCCGTGGCTGTTCCTGGTCGGCGTGGTCATCTCCGCGGTCACCGGCTACGTCACGCTGCGGCTCTACGTGCGGCAGTAAACTGGTTGGTCCCCGCACGTAAGGTCTTCTCATGCCCAAAGAAACCGGTCGCAAGGTGATCGCGTCGAACCGCAAGGCTCGGCACGACTACGCGATCGTCGACACCTACGAGGCCGGCGTGGTGCTGGTCGGCACGGAGGTCAAGAGCCTCCGTCTCGGCCGCGCCTCGCTGGTCGACGCGTTCGCGACCGTGGACGACGGCGAGGTGTGGCTGCGGAACGTGCACATCCCGGAGTACTTCCAGGGCACCTGGACCAACCACACCCCTCGGCGCAACCGGAAGCTGCTGCTGCACCGCAGGGAGATCGAGCGCCTGATCGGCAAGCTCAAGGAGAGCGGGCTGAGCCTGGTGCCGCTGTCGATGTACTTCAACGACGGCAAGGTCAAGATCGAGCTGGCCCTGGCCCGCGGCAAGAAGTCCTACGACAAGCGGCACGACCTGGCCAAGCGGGACGCCGAACGCGAGGTGGCCAAGGTCGCCGGACGCATCCGCAAGGGCAAGTGGTGACCGGGCCGGGCTGCGACGAGGAGATCCGCGACTGGGTGCGCGGGCTCGGTCTGCCCGGACTCATCGACATCCACGTGCACTTCATGCCGGAGCGGGTGCTGGCGAAGGTCTGGGCCTACTTCGACGCCGCCGGCGAGCACTACGGCGTGGCCTGGCCGGTGCGCTACCGCTTCGACGAGCCGACCAGGCTGGCGGTGCTGCGCGGCTTCGGCGTGATCGGCTTCGCGCCGCTGCTCTACCCGCACAAGCCGGCCATGGCCGAGTGGCTCAACGACTGGGCCGCCGAGTTCGCCGAGCGGGAGCCCGACGCGGTGCCCACCGCCACCTTCTACCCCGAGCCCGGCGCGGACGCCTACCTGGCCCGGGCGTTGGAGCGCGGCGCGCGCTGCCTGAAGGCGCACGTGCAGGTCGGCGACTACGACCCGGCGGATCCGTTGCTGGACAAGGTCTGGGGCCTGATCGCCGAGTCCGGTGTGCCGGTGGTCATCCACTGTGGACACGGGCCGCTGCCCGGCAGGCACACCGGGCTGGACGTCTTCGAGACGGTGCTGCGCCGCCATCCCCGGCTGACCGCGGTGCTCGCGCACGCCGGCACCCCGGACTACCTGGCCGCGCTGGAGCTGGTGCGCCGCTACCCGAGGGTGCACCTGGACACCACCATGGTCGGGGTGGCCTTCACCGAGCGGAACGCGCCGCTGCCCGCGGACTGGACCGCACGGCTGGCCGAGTTCGGCGACCGGCTGGCACTGGGCACCGACTACCCGAATATTCCGTACGAGTACAGCGAGCAGCTGCGGGCGATCGCGGGCTGGGCCGAGGACCTGGGGCCGGAGTTCCTGCGCGCGGTGCTGCACGACACCCCGGCCCGGCTGCTCGGCCGCTGACTCAGGCCGCGATCACCGCCACGCCGGTCCGGCCGCCGTCCACGTCCAGCACCGCGCCGTGGATGAACTCCGCGTCCGCGCTGGCCAGGTAGACCGCGGCCTTGGCGATGGACTCCGGCGCGCCGATGGCCCCGTACGGGGTGCCCTTCATCATGCCCACGGCCGGGTGGTCGGCCGCGGTGTGCACCACGCCGGGCGAGATCGCGTTGACCCGCACCCCGGCCGGGCCGAACTCCGCGGACCAGGAGCGGGTCATCGACTCCAGCGCGGCCTTGGAGGCGGCGTAGGCCGCGCCGATCGGGATGCCGAGGCGAGCGACCCAGGAGCCGATGTTGACGATCACGCCGCCGCCCTGGGCCGCCATGGCCGGGGCGATGGCGGCGGTGAGGAAGAACGGGGCCTTCACGTTCACGCCGAAGACCTCGTCGAAGCGGGGCTCGGTGGTCCCGGCGGTGCTGGTGCCGCCGATCGCGCCCGCGTTGTTGACCAGCACGTCGATCCGGCCGAGCACCGAGGTGGCCGCGGCGGCGAACTCCCTGGCGGCTTCTGGCGAGCCGCTGAGGTCGGCGGCCAGGAAGTCCGCGCGCCCGCCGACGGCCTCGATCTCGGCCACCACGGCCGCGCCGCGTTCGGCGTTGCGGCCGGTGACCAGGACGTGCGCGCCCTCGGTCGCGAAGGCCAGCGCGATGGCCCGGCCGAGGTTGCTGGTGGAGCCGGTGACCAGCGCGGTCTTGTTCGCCAAGCGCATGGGAGTGACCCTTCCGAGCTGA
Source organism: Crossiella sp. NPDC003009 (assembly GCF_053591555.1). Lineage (NCBI taxonomy): Bacteria > Bacillati > Actinomycetota > Actinomycetes > Pseudonocardiales > Pseudonocardiaceae > Crossiella > Crossiella sp. NPDC003009. The sequence continues at coordinate 35,773 of NZ_JBSFUA010000002.1, forward strand.
GTGGACCGTACAGTCCAGAAGCTAGCACAGAAGTGGACCGACTAGTCCAAAGGCGTAGGATCAGGTTCATGACCTCGGCAAACCTCACCGCGCGCGGGGCGGCCACGCGGGCCCGGATCGTCGAGGCCGCGGCCGACCTGCTGCTCGCGCGCGGCGTCGGCGGCACCAGCCTGGACGACATCCGGGAGCGCACCGGCACCAGCAAGAGCCAGCTCTTCCACTACTTCCCCGGCGGCAAGAGCGACCTGGTCGGCGCGATCGCGGCCTTCCAGAGCGGCCGGTTCATCGAGGCCCAGCGGCCTTGGCTGGACACCCTGGACAGCTGGGCGGCCTGGGCGGGCTGGCGCGAGGCGGTGCTCGCGCACTACGCCGAGCAGCCGCACTACGGCTGCCCGGTGGGCGCGCTGGCCGCCGAGGTCGCGGGCAATGACGAGGCGCTGGCCGCCGAGCTGACCGGGCACCTGGAGCGCTGGCGCGGCTACCTGCTGGCCGGGCTGGTGCGGATGCGGGACAACGGGCTGCTGCGGGCCGAGGCCGATCCCGAGCGGCTGTCGCTGGTGCTGCTCGCGGCGTTGCAGGGCGGGAAGCTGCTCAGCCAGAGCATGCGCTCGCACGAGCCGCTGGCGGCCGCGCTGGACGGGGCGCTGGCGGCTTTGCGCAGCTGGTCAGTGGTGGCCTAGGTAGGTCAGCACCGCGCGGACCCTGCGGTGCTCGTCGGGCGTGGGTTCGAGGGTGAGCTTGGCGAAGATGTTGCCGATGTGCTTCTCCACCGCACCGTCGGAGACCCGCAGCGTCTTGGCGATGGCCAAATTGGAGTGGCCCTCGGCCATCAGCGTCAGCACCTCGCGCTCGCGCGGCGTGAGCTGCTCGAGCGGATCTCGGCGGCGGCCGAGCAGCTGGGCGATCACGTCCGGGTCGATGCTGGTGCCGCCCGAGGCGACCCGGCGGACCGCGTCCACGAACTCGGCCACATCGGCCACCCGCTCCTTGAGCAGGTAGCCCACCCCGGCCGCGCCGCCGCCGATCAGCTCCACCGCGTAGCGCTCCTCCACGTACTGGGAGAGCACCAGCACCGGGAAGCCGGGGTAGTGGTCCCGGACCGCCAGCGCCGCGCGCAGGCCCTCGTCGGTGAAGGTCGGCGGCATCCGCACGTCCACCACGGCCAGGTCCGGCTTGTGCTCGGTGACCAGGTCCAGCAGGTCCGCCCCGTCCCCGGTGCTGGCCACGGTGTGGATGCCGTCGTCGGCCAGCAGCCGCTCGATGCCGGCCCGCAGCAGCACCGAGTCCTCGGCGATCACCACGCGCACGGCAGCTCCGCCCGGATCTTGGTCGGCCCGCCCACTGGACTGTCCACGGTCAGCACACCGTCGATGGTGGCAGCCCGGTCCGCCAGTCCGGCCAGCCCACCCCCCGGTTGCGGCGTGGCGCCGCCCTTGCCGTCGTCGTAGACCTCCACCAGCACCCGGTCCCCGTGCCGCTGCACGGTCACCGCGACCGTGACCGCCTTCGCGTGCTTGGCCACGTTGGTCAGCGACTCCGCCACGATGTAGTACGCGGTGCTCTCCACCACGGTCGGCGGCCGCTGCGGCAGCTCCACCGAGACGTGCACCGGCACCGGGCAGCGACCGGCCAGCGCGGAGAGCGCGGCGTCCAGGCCGCGGTCGCCGAGCACGGCGGGATAGATGCCGCGGGCCAGGTCGCGCAGCTCGGCGATGGCCTGCTTGGCCTCGGAGTGCGCGCCGTCGATCAGCACCCGCGCGGCCTCCGGGTCGGAGTCCAGCTTGGCCTTGGCGCGGCCGAGCTCCATGGCCACCGAGACCAGGCGCTGCTGGGCGCCGTCATGCAGGTCCCGCTCGATCCGCCTGCGCTCGGCCTCGGCCGCGTCCACCCCGCGGGCCCGGCTGGCCCGCAGCTCGGTGGCTTCGGTGGTCAGCGCCTGCACCGAGCTGGGGCGCAGCAGAGCGGCGGCCAGCTGGCCGTAGACCCAGCCGAGTCCGCGCAGGCCGGCCAGGCAGGGCACGGCCAGCACCACGCCGATCGGCACCGCCAGCAGTGACTCCCACAGGGTGTCGATGCTCCAGGTGAAGGCCAGGTTCATCTGGATGCCGCCGGGCACCGTCCAGTACCAGAACGGCGCGCTGAGGAAGGGCAGCGGCAGCACGGTCAGCAGCAGCCCGAAGATGAAGCCGAACAGCCGCACCGGGAACAACACCACGAGGAAGGCCAGGTCACGCCAGGTGGCGGGGTCGGTCACCAGTCGCTTGAGCTTGGTCAGCGGACCGCCCTCGGGCAGCCTGCGGTAGGGCTGGGGCACCGCGTGGCCCATGACGATGCCCAGCCAGATCCGCTCCAGGCTGGCCGCGCCGCGGGCCAGGAACAGGGTGGCGATGAACAGGAAGACGCCCACCCAGATGATCGCGGTGCCCGCGCTGACCGCCAGCAGGGTCACGAACAGCACGAACCAGAACAGGCTCAGCGGGAACCCAGACAGCAGGTAGAGCGCGGAGCGGGCGGCGCTCTTCACGCTGTCGCCGACTCGGCGCGGGGCGGTGGTCTCCGTCATACCGCAAAGCCTGCGGCATGCCGCTCCCGCCAACCATGGAGGAGCCCTGTCACCTGGAGGTAGGGCTGTCCCCACCCCCGAGGAGGGAACCGGAATGACCAGCGGTCCCCGAAGCGTTATCCTTGGTGGAAGCAGGTACACAACCCACGGGGGTGAACGGTTTCGACTCTGGACGTTGAGTCAGGGGAAGCGTGCCGGTGCAGGCAGATGACCACCGCAAGCGTCGCTGCAAAAAAAACAAGCGCCGACAACAATCAGCGCGCGTTCGCTCTCGCCGCCTGACGGTAAGAGCAACGCTGTCGGCCCGGGTGCGTCTCCGACCCGGTGCCCGGCATCAGCTAGGAGACTTACCCGCGTTCCCGGTCACGGGGAGCAACGGGGAAACCCACAGTGACTGGGCCCGTCATGTTGAACATGTCTGTGTGATCAACAGGGCCGAGTAGAGACACAGCAGACTGCGCACGGAGAAGTCCTGGCAAAGCGACAGAGGACCCGGGTTCGATTCCCGGCACCTCCACCGAGTCAACGAGCCCTGCCCACGGAAAGTGTGGGCAGGGCTCGTTGTTGTTCGGCTCACTGGGTCTGAGCGTCTCGTCCACTGTCCGATGTGGTCACATCGGGCGACCCAAGGCGATGGTCAGATCTGGTTCCAATGCCCGGACCTCTGGATGGGCGTGCCACCGCCGCACCAGAGTTGCGAGACGGCGGAGGTCGGTGAGTACCGTCGCAGACCCGATCTGGGCGATCTGACTGAGGAGGGGGCGGGCGAGGCGGCAGGCCTGCTCGAGCTCTCCGGAGGCCGCGTATGCCAGGCACAGCCGCACGCCGAACCGCGCGCGGGACCGGACGGCGCTGCTGGGAATCCGGGTGAGCTCGCGGTCGAGGACCTCGGCGGCTTCGGCCGGCCGCCCCAGGTCGTAGAGGCACCAGCCGGTCGCGACCGCGACGGGATCAGAGACGTGCGAGGTACCGATCACCGGCCCCTCCGGCGCCCCGTCGGGAACCTGCAGCAACACCCGCGCACGGTCCAGGGCACGTAGGCACTCGTCGCGGTCACCGGCCAGCGCGTGCCCCTGAGCCTCGCGCTGTGCGGCGAGCCCAAGAATCCTCGCCGGCACGTTGTTCTGCCGTTGTGCCTGTTGTGCCAGCGAAACGGTCGTGGACGCATCTCCTTGGTACATCGTGATCAGAGCCTGTCGCACCAGGGCGTAGCTGGACAGGAAGTCATCGCCCGCTACCTCCGCGACCTGCACGGCCCGCCCCGTCCACCACGACGCTGCCGCATCGTCGCCGGACTCCTGCGCCATCCAGCCCGCGTACTCCGCCGTGCGTGCGGCCAGCGAAGCCACTGCGGGCAAGGTACGCCCGCCCACCTGTGTCGCGAGAGTTCGCAATGCCTGTGCCTGTCCGACCAGCATCGGTAGCACGACATCTGGCGATGAGAACTGCCCCAGCGCCCGCGCCGCGTCGAACAGGCGCCGGTGGTGCAGCAACTGCGCCTCCGCGTTCGCGGACACGATGCCCGTACCGGACACCTTGAGTCCGGCGATCACGGCCACCCCGCCGAGCAGGACGTCCCGTCGCGCCACCGGACTGAACGCGGCACCACCGCTGGGCGTCATCGTCATCACCCAAACCTCTTCCTCAGCCGATTCGGATACAGCTGTGAGTGACGCCCGCACCGTCCCGCCGGCCAGCGCGATCAGTTCCCCGCCAGCACGTAGCTCGGCGTCACACTTGCGCACGAACTCGGGCGACGGTGTCTGCAGGCCGGTCTCGATCCGGCTCACGTGGCCCTTGCTGTAGTAGAGGCGACGCGCGAACTCGCTGAGTGAAAGCCCTTCGGCTACCCGCAACGCACGCAACCTCGCCCCGAAGGTCTCCGGCAGGGAAGACATCCGCGCACCGCCCTTCTCTGCTGGCCATCTTCCGCCCTCTCTTGTCGCCCGGCACCAGGGTTCGTGTTCCATCCGAGACCGGAAACGGGAAACAGGGCTCAAACTTTCCCGATATTAGTCGGAGGTTAGGGCTGGCGAGAGGGTTTGTGTCGAACAACAGCAGCAGGCACGAAAGATGCTTGTCAAAACAACGACAACTCTGGGTATCGACGAAGAGGAAACAGGAAACGCTCATCCTACTGCCAAGTAGGGCTTGTCAAGCGGCCGACCGGATGCCAAGGATTACTCTCTGTCACTCACTCGACAGTCCATGGCGTGTCGCCTGCCGACCAACTGCGTACCTCGGCAACCACGAAAGGCCCACCGTTGCACCAGATCTTCCTCAACTACCGCACGGCCGACGAACGGTTCGGTGTGGCGCTGCTCGACCGGGAACTGTCGCGAGCGTTCGGGCCGGAGACCGTCTTCTTTGCTTCGAAGTCAATAGGGCTCGGCGCTGAGTGGGAGAAGGACATGTTCGACGCGGTCGCTGCGTCGTCCACCCTCCTTGTGGTGATGGGACGTAATTGGCTCGACGCGAGGAACGACTCGGGTACGCGTCTCATTGACGACCCACGGGATTTTGTCCGCCGTGAGATCGTGACCGCTTTCGAGCTCGGGAAACGGGTAATCCCAGTGCGGATGGATGTGCCGAAACGGCTCCGCGCCGAGGAGTTGCCGGAACCGCTTCGCAGGTTGCCCTCGCTTCAGGACATCTCAATCCACTTTCGCAGTGCCGGTCCAGACATCGACAGGCTCGCCGCCAAGCTGCGGGAACTGGTCCCAGGGTTGCGTGCCCCGGTGCGAGCGGCACCTCCGGGGAAGTTCACGGCTTACGCCGACGAGGGGGGAGTGGTCAATCAGTACGACCGGATCGACGTGCGAGGCGACTTCCATGCTGGCCCCAGGTTCGGCTGACCTGCTCCGCCGTTCAGCCCCTGACATCCGAGAACTCACGTGGAGTAGACCGTGAACGAGGAGAAGCCGCCCGAGTCATCCTCGAAAGATCAGGCAATACCGTCGAAAGAGGAAGCGACTCCATCTACAAAGGACGGTACGCCACCATCCAGCCGCGACGAGGCGGTAAGGGGCCTGCGTGCCGAGGCCCTGGAGTTGTCGAACTCCCGGTTCGCAAAGATCATCTCGGAGGCTGGGAACCGCCTGGCGGGCGTCACGACCCTCAACATCTTCCACGGCGACATCGTTGTGGACGGCGACTTCGTGGCTGGTCCGGGCGGACGGAGTACCTCGCGCCGCTCAACCAGGCCGAGGATTGAGCCGCTGGAGGTTGCCAAGGCAACAGAATATTTCGTGCGACCGCCGGACTTCACCGACGGAGTTGATCGACTGAAGAGCACCAACCTTCTTGTCATCGCTGATGCCGCGGGCACCGGTCGTTTCACCCGGGCCTTGGCGACGCTGCGCGGTGCGGCAGGTGACGGGGCGGAGGTCTACAGCATCCACAGCGCGATGCTGGGAAACCCGAACTGGCGTATACCGCACCCGCGTAGCGGGTACGTCGTCCTCGATCCGGATGGCGGAGACGGCAAGTTCGCGGCGGGGAAAGTCACCGACGACTGGTTCGGGAAGATCTCGGGTCGGCTCCTGGCCGAGGAGAGTTACCTCGTGGTGGTGACCGGCCCGGTCACCGGATCCCTTGCCACCGCCTCAAGACGTACCGAGTTCGTTGTCGAGGAGTTGGAACTCCCTGACCCGGCGATGATCGTGCGCCGGCGGGTGACCGGTCAGCTGCCGTGGTTGGACTCTGTCGAACTCGACGATCAGCTGGCCGCTACGGGACTCGCCGAGCTGTTGGAAGATCGCGACAACCCCGGTTTCGCAAGCCGGGTCGCGGACACGGTGGTCGAAGCCTTGCGCACCGGCGAGGACGTCGGAAAGGTCGTCGGCAAGCTCAGCAATCCCAAAGCCCAAGTCCAGGAATGGCTCGACCGGTCTCCGGACGCCATTGAGGTCGCGCTGGTCCTCGCCACCGCGGTGCTAGAGGACGCCGGCTACCTTCACGTCACTGACGCGGCTATCGCGCTCTACCGGCAGCTCAGCGCGAGCTCGGCGACGCTCACCCTGCGGTACCTCAGTCGGATCGTCGCGGAGCGCGGTTGGCTTGAGGTCGTGGCGGCTCCTGCGGGAAGCGGTGACGCGCCCCGGCTCAGGTTCAAGTCGGCTCGGCTGAGGGTCGCCGTGCTCGGCGTGACATGGTTCGAGCTCGACGGAGCCAGGGCGAAGATCCTCGAGTGGCTCATGAACCTCGCCGAGCACAGCGACGTCGAGGTCCGGGCCCGGGCGGCTCACGCAGCGGGCATCCTCGCGACCAACGACTTCGAGCACGGCGTGCACGAGTACCTGCTGCCCTGGGCTGAGTCCACATCGGCCGCGCTCCGGCAGAGCGCCGCGCACGGTCTGAACGTCGCGGGCACGCTCGGCAGGAACACAGACTCCGCTTGGTTTTACATCGAACAGTGGGCAGGGCTGGCCCAGACCGCCAGGAGCCCGCACCTGCCGATCACCGCGGGCCTGGCTGTCGGAGGCCAGCTCGGCCTCGATGATCCCCGCCGCGCCCTACGGGTGCTGCGCGCCCTCGTTCACGATGACGACTGGGACCTGCTGGAACCGGTCGCGATCAGCACGCAGGCCCTGCTCGAGTCGGGACGTGCCACCGAGGTCCTGCATGCACTGCTCGAGTGGACCGAGCGGCTGGACGACGAAGAGGCCGTTGTCAAAGCCCTGATGATGTTCGCGTTCGCGGTCCTGACTGAGGACGGCACGAAGGAACGTCCCCTCCTCATGCGCGAAGAGTCAGAACACCGGTTCGCGCTCGCCGAGTTGTGGGGCCGGGCGCTGGGCAACTCGTCGGCCCGGGAGCTCGCCCACGCCGCCCTACGCTCCTGGGTCCGCTTCGCCGACCGCGACGAAGCGATGTCGGGCCCCGTACTCCACGTTCTCGCCGGTATCGCGGACCGCGGGAGGACGGACTTCGAACGGATCCTCCACCTGCTCCGCTGCTGGGCCGAGGACCCCCACGATCCGTCCGAAAAGGCCGCCAAGTTCCACGACACCCTCGTTGAGGTTGAGGAAGAACTCTCATGAACCAGACTTACAACCCGATCCTCCAACGCCTCGAGCTTCGACGAGTGCGCATCGGCTCGCCGCTGCGCACACCCGAGCTGGGTACCGCGATGGTGCTTGAGCGTCCGGAAGGCAAGCCGCTGGTGATCAACCACGGTGAGCGCGTGCCAGACGCCCGGTTCGGCAACTACCGCAGGATGTACCTGATCGACGTCGCCAATCGTGGACTGGCCTTCACCGTGACCGCGGAGAGCGCCGATCCGGCCTTTCCGTTCACTGTCACCGTGCGGTTCGCGTGCCGGATCATGGACCCGGTCGCGATAGCCCGGGACAGCATCACGGACATGACCGCAGCGCTCATGCCGTCCCTCACGGCCGTCATCCGGGAGACTGCGGCCAACTTCGACGTGCTTCACCCCGCCGCCGCCGAGAAGGCCATCTCGGCGCGGCTCAACTCCGCCCACGACTCGCCGACCATGCAACTCGGCGGTTACTCCGTGTCCGTCGCGATGGTCGACGCGGAGGACTTCGTGACCGAGCGGCGCAAGATCCGGGTACGCAAGCAGAACTTCGACTCGGTGCGGCCCATAGCCGGCGGCAGCCGCGAGGACATGCTCGCCCACATCATGTCGATCGACGACGGCGATCCGATGGCACTGCTGGACCGGGAACGGGCCGATCGAGCTGCTGAAACCCAAGCGAAGATCGACGTGCTACGCGCCCTCACCGGGACCGACATGGAGGATTTCAGTGCCTCCGAGGTGCGCGATCAGGTCCTTGGCGAGTTCTTCGACCGGAGCAAGGCCGTGCCTGGCAAACGACGCAAGCTCCGCGACGGTCTCGAATCCCGCGCCAAGGCGGCGATCGAGGAGAGCAAAGTGGTCGAGGGAAACGCTCCGCAGCCCGGCCAGACCGGTGATGACCGTTCAGCGTCACCCGTGGTCCCGCCGGACCAGAGTGGTTCTAGCCGCGTACGTGGCACCCTGCGCCCGTCGAAGCCGGAGAGCGGAAGCTGAGGTACCGCCCGATGGACGTTCACCCGGGCTCTCGGGGCAGCGCACGCCTTTGGCATCACGTCGAAGGCACTTTCATCGCAGTCGCGGTCTGGACGGAACGGATCGCGGGTGAGGGTGAGGATGCCGACCCGCTCGTGCTCTTCCACCGGCCGAGTGCGTCCGGCCTCCTGGCCGTCTTCGACGGAGTGGGAGGCGCGGGCCGCGCTCTCGCCGGACGCACACCGTCGGGACGCGCGCGGACCCATGCGTGGCTGGCCTCCCGTCGCGTGCGCGGACTCGTCGAGGAGTGGTTTGCCAGCAACTCAGCGGACATCTCTCCGGAGGCGCTCACGAGGCATATCAGCGGCCGATTGGCGACTGGAGTCCTCCAGCGCAGGAGAATGCGTGGCCGGCTGCGGCGCGAACTTCCCAGCACGTTCGCTGGCCTGGTGTTCCACTCTGCTCGCGGCCAGATCTCCTGGCACGTCTTGTGGGCAGGAGACTCCCGCTGCTACGTGGCAGAGCCGCGAGCCGGACTGCAGCAGTTGAGCGCCGACGACACCGAGGCCGCCGACGCGCTGGCCCTGCTGCTCCAGGACCCACCGATGACCAACATGGTTCACGCGGGCGGCAGTTTCGCGATCAACCGGTGGCGAGGCGTCGCGCAGGCCCCGTGTGTCCTCATCACCGCCACCGACGGCTTCTTCGGCTACGTCGGAACACCTGCTGAGTTCGAGCACCTGCTGTGGGAGACCTTGCTGGCCGCCCGTGACGCGATGGACTGGTCGGCATTGCTTGCCGAACGGGTCAACTCCTACACGAAGGACGACGCGTCCATCGCGATCGTCGCGCTCGGTTTCGCGGATTTCGCCGCGTTGCGTGCGAGTTTCCCGTGTCGGTTCGACAGATTGCGGACAGAGCACGCCGAACCGATGCGCCGTGCCACGTCCAAGGGACGTGCCGCTCTCGTCGAGACGAGGGAGCATTCCTGGCTCGCCTACCGCGACGGATACGAACGACGACTGCCCAAGCCTGGAGGAGTCGATTCGTGAAGCTGGGTGAGACCGTCAACGGCTACGAGATCATCACGCGCCCCTCGAACGCCAACGCCGGCAAGTGCCTGTGGGCGTTCGCACGCAAGCACGACGCGGACTTCTTCGTGAAGGAGTACCTGGACCCCAAACGCCCTCGCCCGGACTCGATGGGCACGGTGGCCGACAAGAAGCGACGGCTGGCCGAGTGCCGTCGCTTCGAGTTGCACCACGAGAAGTTGTCCCGGCTGCTGCGCCGGGACCATCCGCATGCCGGAAACCTCGTTCTGTCGAGGGACTTCTTCGCCAAAGGGACTCGCTACTACAAGGTGACGGACCGGATCGATGCCGCAGATGTGGCCCCGGCGAAGTTGTCACCGGAGGACCGGATCGTTCTTCTGCACACCCTCTGCGAGAGCGTCGCGCTGCTGCACGAGTGCAAGATCGTCCACGGGGACATCAAACCGGAGAATGTGCTGCTTCACCGCCCGGCAGGTAGCGACTTGCACATCGCGAAGTTGATCGACTTTGATGACGCCTACGAGTCTGGGACGCCACCTGCCGCCGACGTCGTAGGCGGGAATCCCTTCTACGGCGCGCCCGAGTGGCTGAGCTATGTGCGTGGCGACAGTGGCACCCGGGCTGATCAGCTCACGACAGCCGTCGACCTCTTCGCACTGGGGTTGCTGATCCACAGTTACCTCACCGGCGCCGCGCCGAGGTTCCCCGACCGGTTCGACTCGCCGGCTGCCGCGGTACTCGCGGGCGAGGGTCTGGAACTCCACCCGGACCTCGAGCCTGGTTGGGCGACCCTGCTGGCTGCTATGGCCCGATCCGATCCGGCGGACCGGCCCACGATCGGCGACGTCCTGTCGCTGCTTGCCTCGCTGCGACCGACCGTTACGCGGGCCGCACACAGCCGCGTCCGCATCAACCTCACTGGACGTGTCCGGGTGGAAGGAGCCCAATGACCTCCGATCAGCAGTGCGGGACCGATCTCGACTACGCGGTCGACATCGTGTTGTGCATCGACGCCACCGCGAGCATGAAACCGACGCTCGACAACGTGAAACACAGTGCGCTCGCCTTCCCCGGCAGGCTTGTGCAGGAGATGGCCGCCAAGGGCAGGGGGATCCGCAGCCTGCGCCTCAAGGTGATCGCATTCCGCGATTTCGGCGACCGGGCCGACGACGCCATGGTCGAGAGCGAGTTCCTCCGGATCCCGGCACAGGTCGATGAGTTCGAGCGCACGGTCCGCGCGCTCGGCCCTGACGGCGGCGGTGACGCGCCCGAGTCCGGTCTCGAAGCGCTCGCCGTGGCGATGCACTCCGACTGGGAGAGCGGCCTCGACCGTCGCCGGCACGTGATCGTGATCTTCACTGACGCGCCTGCCCATCGCCTGGGCGATCCTCGGCAGACTCGCGCATGGACCTATCCGCGATCCGTGCCGGGTTCGCTCGACGAGCTCTTCGCGCTTTGGGGGCACGCACAGAGTCGTGAGTCGCTGATGGAGAACTCGGCCAAGCGACTGCTGATCTTTGCACCCGAGGAGTACCCATGGGCGGACATAGCCGACGACTGGAACAACACTCTCTTCTTCCCCTCCACTGCCGGAGAGGGGCTCGAAGAGTGGGAGATGAACGAGATCATCGCAACCATCGCGAGCAGTCTTTGACCCGACGCTCCCGCTGGTGGTCCCCCCAGCGAACGCACGGCCCCTCTGCAACAGCACAGCCTGGGCCAGCACCGCAAACACCGAGACCGTCAGCGATCTTCGGACCGGACGTGGTGCTTGTACGGGATCGTGCGCTGCTCGTCATCAGCGAACGGCTGAGGCCAGGTGTACCGCCCGCGGTCCTGCGGATTCCCGTTGAGAGCTGCAGAGCAGCAAGCCTGGCCATCGAACCCGGACTACCTGGCACAGAGCTGCTGCAGCTCACCTTGACCGTGCGATTGGGCCGGATCGCGCTGGTCGATCTGCCGCTCTGGTTCCCGGCCCAGTGCCGGAGCTTCCTCCAGGGACTGGTCGACGAAGTGACAGCCCAGGCCGGATCTCGAGATCGCGGGGCGCCGCCTGAACCTCCGAGGACAGCAGCCGTAGTGGTCCCGGTGGTCGAACCGCTGCCGGTACGCCGGGCGCCGGACACCCACGACTGGATCAGTTTCCGCGCCGCCGACGACGGGGAAGTGCTGCGAGCCCACAACGACGGTGAGGTGGTGAGCGATGAAGGACAAGGCTGACTGGTCGTGCGACTCGTGCCACACGAACAACTACGCGCAGCAATCGATCTGCCGGGTGTGCGGACGTCAGGCCGGGAGTGCCACGGGTGTGCTGGCGCTCCCCGACCACCAGCCGCTCTCGATTGCCCGCGACGAGACCGTGGCCTTCGTCGAGTCCCGGCACAAGGAGCTTCCCCGGGCGACTATCGCGCTGGCTCCGGTACCCCCGTCACGGCCCGGTCCGCCCGGACCGCTGTGTCCGCCGAAGGCGCCCGCGCGGTCGGACTACGGGGTGGCTACCCGTACTCCGCGTGCTCCCCGGCCGCCGGTTTCCGGACGTGCGTTCTGGCGGGGAGTGCGCTATCTCCTGGTAGCGATCCTGGTCATAATCGTGATCACGAACCTGGACCGCATCGGGTCGCTGCTCGGTTCTGCGGAAACGAGCGGTGTTGGCCGCACCGCTACGTCCTGTCCAACCGAAGTCGCTCGCTGGCTGCCAGGCAATGGCGACGGCGCCGAGTTGGTGGCCAGGCACGATACCGGCAAGCACGTGGTGACGATTTGCCTGGACTCGGCGGGTTCTTACCGTTACGACGGTCAGCTCAAGGGTAGGCCGGTCACGTCGGACAACCACATCTCGCTGCCCGCAGAACGGACTCCCACTGGCTTCACCGCGGTCAACGGCGAATACCGTTACGAGATCTCCGGGCAAGCCCTGACCATCAGCCGTAAAGGCAAGGTCCTCAGCCACCTTCCCCTCGCACCGACGCCTTCCTGATCTGCGCCGGCCAGGAAAACAACGCCGTGATGGCTGAGTCGCGGGTCCGCCTGCACAGCGGCGCTATCCAGGCCGCCGTCATCACCCCGGCTGGTTGAGCACGCCGAGAGTGATGTAACCGCGCCGCATGTTGTCCGGGCCCGGTGATGCATGGCGGATACGTTCAGTGGGACGTTGGTTGACGGGGTGGGGGTTGCGGCGGCTTTGTTGCGGTGCAACGGGATTGAGATCTAGTAGCGGGCGGCGTAGGCGGTGGGGGTTTCGCCGAAGATGGACTTGAAGTCTCGGGTCAGGTGGGGTTGGTCGGCGTAGCCGAGGTCGGCTGCCAGGGCTGACCAGTTGATGAGGTCGTGGTTGGCCAGGCGCTGGGTTACCTCGTGTAGGCGGTAGCGGCGGATCACCCACTTCGGGGTGGCGCCCACGTAGTCGTGGAACAGGCGCTGGAGTTGGCGGGGCGTGGTTTTTCCGTGCTGGGCAAGGGCTTCCACTGTGGTGAGGGTGGGGGTGGTGGCGATGGTGTGGACTACGGCCGCGGCTTCCTCGGTTCGGGGGTCCGGGGATGGCAGGTGGGGGCGTAGGTAGCTTTCGACCGCTTCGGTGGTCAGGGGTGGGGGTGGGCCGAACAGGGTTGTGGCGTCCAGGGACTTGTTGGTGATGGTGCTGACCGGGGCGTTGAGGAAGGGGCGGAAGCAGCCGGGGCGGAACTGGACGCCGAAGACCTCGTCGGTGCCTGCCAGGCGTCTGAGGTGGTAGCCGGTGCGGACCCCGTTGAGGGTGACCGCGCCGGCCTGGAAGGTCAGGTGCACGTGGGGGTACGGGACGATCTTCTGGTCGTACGGGGTTGGGTAGGACCAGGTGGCTGACCAGTAGCGCTCTACGTAGAGCGCCAGGTCGGGGGACGGGGCGGCGTAGGTGTGGCGCTGGTGCTGCTGCCAGGCGCCTGCCAGTTCGCGGGGGTCCCGGGGCACGCGGGGATCCTATGTCGCGTTTGTTCAATACGCGCCGGTGGTGGCCTGCCTAGGTTGGGCGCATGTCTGCTGAGTACGTGGCGCTGGTTGAGGCGCCGTTGGTTGGGGTTGTGCGGAAGCTGACCGCCGCGTCGCTGGGGGCGGCTACGCCTTGTGCGGAGTTTGATGTGCGGAGGTTGCTGAACCACCTGCTCTTCTGGGGGCCTTCGTTGGCGGGGGCCGGGCGCAAGGAGTCGGTGCCGCCGCCTGGGGTGGATGAGGGTGCGGTTGATCTGGTGGGGGAGGACTGGGCCGGCGCAGTGGAGGGGCAGGTTTTCCGGACTGTCGCGGCTTGGGGGCGTGATGAGGCTTGGGTGGGTATGACGTGGATGGGTGGGGAGAACCAGCTGCCGGCTGAGGTGGTCGGCGGGATGGTGGTGACCGAGCTGGCGGTGCACGCGTGGGATCTGGCGCGGGCGAGTGGGCAGGACGTGCAGCTCGACGCGGGGCTGGTCGAGTTTGTGCACGGGCAGGTGGTGGTCAGTGCGCAGCAGGGGCGGGACATGGGGGTTTACGGGCCGGAGGTGGCGGTGCCGGAGCCGGCTGCGGTGTGGGAGCGGGTGCTCGGGCTCACCGGGCGGGATCCGGGGTGGACAGCCAGGTCGTGACCAAGGCGGTGACCACCTCGCCCGCGCGGTCGTTGAGGTGCAGGTTGTCGGTCAGCAGGTGCAGGCCGTTGGCGGTGGAGATCTCGTTCCAGGTGCGGCCGAGCAGGTAGCGCTGGATGGCGATGCCGAGGGTGTCCAGGAAGGTGAAGTCCTGGGCGGAGCTGGGCGGGTGGGTGCGCAGGATCGTGGTCAGTTCCTCGTTGAGGGGTAGGTAGGTCGCGTGGTGGGCGGCGGCCAGGTCCTTGATCGTTTGGTTGTAGGCGGTCAGGGACTGGTTTGCCTGGGAGGTGAGGTCTTCGCCCTGTGGGGGCAGGGAGAAGATCGCGGTTTTGGCGGGTTTCAGGCGGGTGAGGATCTGGGTCAGGTTGGCGCGGAAGGTTTCCAGGGGGACTTGGTTTCTGGCGTCGTTGCCGCCGATCAGCAGGGTGACGGCGGTGGTGTCGCCGTTGGCGCCTGCGTTGATCACCTCGGTGGCCGGGCCCAGGCGGGTGCGGAGCGCGGCAGGCCAGTCGGCGCTGAGGGTGGCCTTGGTAGAGCTGGAACCCGCGGCGACCAGGACTTGGGCCGGGTGGCGCGGGTTTTCCAGGTAGGCGGCGGGGGAGTTGACGGGGGCGCGGAGGAAGGCGGCGTAGGCGAGTGCGCCCGCGCCGAGCAGGAGGAGTGCGGTGAGGGCGATCGTGGTGCGCCACAGGAGTTTTCTCATGTCGCGACGCTCAGCGCGGTGTTGATGGTGGCCGGGTTGCCGAGTGCGCGCAGGATGGCGTCGGCCAGGTCGGCGCGGGGGATGCTGCCGCCGCCGGGGAGGTTGGCGCCGGTGGCGGTGCGGTAGACGCCGGTGTGCGGGGCGTTGGTCAGCCGGGGTGGGCGGATGATGGTCCAGTCGGTGTCGCTGGCCATGACCAGCTCCTCCATCCGGATCATGTCGCCCCACGGGTGCCGGAAGACGCGGCTGAGCACGGGCTTCATCAGGTAGCGCAGCAGGGGGCCGTCGCCCTCGTCGGTGGCGCCCGCGGTGCTGACCACGAGCAGGCGGCGGGTGCCCTCGGCGGCCATCGCGCGCAGGATGGCGCGGGCGCTGTCGGTGCAGATCGTGGTGGGTTTGAGGTCGTTCGCGCCGAGGGCGGAGACGACCGCGTCCTGGCCCGCGAGGTAGGGCGCGATGGCGGCCGGGTCCATGACGTCGGCGCGCACGGTGGTCAGGTTGCGGTGGCGGAACTGGAGCTTCGCCGGGTCCCTGACCACGGCGGTGACCTGGTGGTCGGCGGTGCAGGCCTGCTGCACGACGTGCGCGCCAGTGCGGCCGGACGCGCCGAAAACGGTGATCTTCATGGTGCCCTCCAGTGGTTAGTGAGTGCTCACTAACCACAATGGTGGGTGAGTGTTCACTAACCTGTCAACCGTCGGCGGCGATCGGAGGGCGTGTGAGTACTCGGGACCGGATCCTGGACGCGGCGGCGGAGGTGTTGCGCACCAAGGGGCTGGCGCGGGCCACCACCAAGGAGATCGCCAAGGCGGCCGAGCTGTCCGAGGCCGCGCTGTACAAGCACTTCTCCGGCAAGACCGAGCTGTTCCTGGCGGTGCTCGGGGAGCGGGTGCCCGGCGAGTTGATCCTCCGGTTGCGGGGGCTGGACGAGTGGGTTGGGGTGGGGGAGCTGCGCGGCACGCTGGTCGAGCTGGCCAGGGCGATGCTGGTGTTCTTCGGCGAGTCCTTCCCGATGGCGGCCTCGCTGTTCGCCGAGCCGGAGCTCTTCGCCGCGCACCGGGCCGTGCTGCGTGAGCAGGGCAGCGGGCCGCAGTACGTCAGCGCGGCGGTGGCCGGGTACCTGGCCGCGGAGCAGCGGGCCGGGCGGGTGAGTCCGGCCGCCGATCCGGTGTCGGCGGCCGAGCTGCTCACCGGCGCCTGCCTGCAGCACGCGTTCCTGAGCCACTTCCGCGCGGGGGCGGAGTCGCTGGAGGAGGTGGCCGAGCGGCTGGTGGCCGCCCTGCTGGCCGGTCTGGCGCCGGGCCGCTAGCGGGCCGGCGTGTCGGCGATGTCGTTGGCGGCCACGTAGCCGAAGGTCATCGCCGGGCCGAGGGTGGAGCCGGCGCCGGCGTAGCTGCGGCCCATGACCGCGCCGGTGCAGTTGCCGGAGGCCCACAGGCCGGGGATCACCGAGCCGTCCGGGCGCAGCACCCTGGCGCGGGCGTCGGTGCGCATGCCGCCCTTGGTGCCCAGGTCGCCCGGCACGATCTTCATCGCGTAGAACGGGCCTTGCTCGATCGGGGCCAGGCAGGCGTTGGGGGTGTTGGTCGGGTCGGCGTAGTAGTGGTCGTAGGCGCTGTCCCCGCGCTTGAAGTCCAGGTCGCGGCCGGCACGGGCGAAACCGTTGAAGCGGTTGACCGTCTCGCGCAGCAGCACCGGCTGCACGCCGATCCGGGCGGCCAGCGACTCGATGCTGTCCGCCTTGGCCATCGCGCCGCTGTCAAACCAGGCCTGTGGCAGTGGCAGCAGCGGCGGGATGTCCTTGAACAGGTAGCGGTTGCGGTACTGCTGGTCGCTGATCAGCCAGGCCGGGATGTGCGAGGCGCCTGGCTCGTCCTTCTCGTACATCACGTGCACCACGTCGCTGTAGGGCGCGGCCTCGTTGACGAACCGCTTGCCCGCGCCGTTGACCAGGATGCAGCCGGGCAGGGTGCGCTCGGACAGGCAGAAGTACGGGCCCTCCGGCAGCGGGATCGCCGGGCCCCACCAGGCGTCGTCGAGCAGGTCCATCGCGGCGCCGATCCGTTGGCCCGCCTCGATTCCCGCCCCGGTGTTGGCCTTGGCGCCCACCGACCAGGAGGTGCCGATCGGCTCCTCCTGGAACTCCTTGCGCATCCGCTCGTTGTGCTCGAACCCGCCGGAGCCGACGATCACCCCGCGCCGCGCCTTCACCAGGACCTGCGCGCCGTCGCGTTGCGCCACAACGCCAGTGACGCGTCCGTTCTCCACGTGCAGGTCGAGCAGCGGCGTGTTCAGCCAGACCGGGACGCCCGCGCTCATCAGTCCCGCGCGCAGTCCACCGGCCAGCGCGCCGCCCATGGTGAGCGGCTTCTGCCCGGCCAGCCCGGCCGCGAGGCCGCGGGCGACCATCGCGCTGGCGGTGGCCACCCCGCGCGGGTGGCGGGCGATGAGGGTGAGCCACTTGTAGTCCACGCCGTAGACCACGGTGGCCGGTGGCGTTGGCATGTATGGCGGGTTGAGGTTGGCCAGCTCCGCGCCGAGGATCCGGCCGTCGATCATCTGCGGCTCGATCGAGCGACCGGCCGCGATGCCGCCGGGGAACTCCGGGTAGTAGTCGGAATAGCCCTCCATCCAGGTGAACTTCAGCGGGCCGTTGCGCTGCAGGAAGGACAGCATCGCCGGGCCGTTGGCCAGGTAGGCGCGCTGGCGGGCCACCGGGATGTCGCCGACCACGCGGGCCAGGTAGGTGGCCGCCTTCTCCGGGGTGTCCGGCACGCCCGCGGCGAGCAGCACCTCGTTGTTGGGGATCCAGATCGCCGCGCCGGAGCGGGCCATCGACCCGCCGAAGACCGCCGCCTTCTCCAGCACCACCGCCCGCAGGCCGCGCTTGGCCGCGGTCAGGGCCGCGGTCATCCCCGCGGCCCCGGCCCCGACCACCACCACGTCGAACTCCGCTGCCGCCATCGCCGCCCTCCAGTGGGTCGGGAGCCAATGTGAAACAGGTTATAGTTTCTGCGGTGGGTCGTGTTCTGCCAAAAGAAGGAAGTTCTCCGGACCGGGGTAGAACGTGTTCAGCTGAGTGGTAGGACAGTCACGGTGCCGCGGGTGGTGTCCGGGACCAGCAGGCGGCCCGCGCGCTCGTCCAGCAGGAAGTCCGCGGTGCCGCCGCTGCCCAGGCCGGAGAGCAGGAGCTTGGGGTTCTCGCCGTCGCGATCCATCCGCCAGATCGCGCCCTGGTCGTAGCTGGAGACGTAGATGGTGCCGTCCTTCGCCTGCTCGATGCCGTCGGCGGCGCGGAAGCCGGTGGCCAGGACCCGCTGGCGCCCGGTGCGCTGGTTGATCTCGACCAGGTTGCCGTAGAAGAACTCGGCGGCGAGCAGGGTGCCCGGCCGGTTGCCCACGGTGATGCCGTTGTGGATCAGGGCGCGGCGGGAGGGCGCGGAGACCTCGGTCACCTTGCCGGACAAGGTGATCCGGTAGATCCGGGCGCGGGCCGGGATGTCCAGGGCCTGTGGGCTGTCGGTCGGCCAGAGCGCGCCGCCGGGGTCGCGCATCTTCTCCCTGGCGCCCATCTCGGTGACGTAGACGGCCTGGCCGCCGGGCTCGGCGACCGCGTCGTTGAGCGCGGCGACCGGGTGCGGGAAGGCGGCGGCCTCGGCCAGCACCCGCTTGGCGCCGGTGTGGTCGATCAGCTACACCCGGGTGAAGTCGGTGGCGGCCAGGAACTTTCCGGTGAAGGCCAGGCCGCGGGGGTTGTCCAGGCCGGTGACGAAGGTGTCGACCTTGCCGGTGGCGGGGTCGAGGGTGCGGATCTCGCCGTCGTTGGCGCCGGGGGCAGGGGTGCCCTGGACGGAGACGTAGGTGGTGCCGCGCCAGGCTTGGACAGCGCTTTCCGGGCGGGGGCCGATGGGCCAGGTGATGGGGGAGGAGGGGGCGGCGGGCGTCCCCGGCGAGGCGGGCGCGGGCGCGAAAGCAAGGGCGGACGGAATGGCGGCGGCGGGGGTGGGTGAGGGGGCGGTCGGGATGGCGGCGGCAGGGGTGGGTGAGGGGGCGGCCGGGATGGAGGCGGCAGGAGTGGATGAGGGGGCGGCCGGGATGGCGGCGGCAGGGGTGGATGACGGGGCGGCCGGGATGGAGGCGGCGACCGGGACGGGGGCGGGGGTCGAGGTGGCAGCGGCGGCTGGGGCGGCGGTTGCCGGGGTGGCGCTGGCCGCGAGCAGGGCCGCAGCGGCCAGGGTCAGGGTGGCTGTGCGTCTCATGGGCCGCATCCTGTCCTGACTGGTCCAGACCATGCCAGGGCCGGAAGTGCAGTTCCCGGTCGTCAGGAAACGGTCAGGCTACGGTCTGTCGGGCGTCAGGGTGATGGGTTGTCGTGGCAGCCTTGGCAGGTGCCGACGACGGGAAGCGGTGGCGGGGAGATGCGCTTGGACGCGATGGCCGCGACCGCGGGCACCAAGGTGCTCGTGGTCGACGACGAGCCCTACATCACCGAGTTGCTCGCCACCACGCTGCGGCTGGCCGGGTACGAGGTGCTCACCGCGGGCAGTGGGGCCGAGGCGGTGCGGGCGGCGGAGAGCGGCAATCCCGAACTGCTGATCCTGGACATCATGCTGCCCGACACCGACGGGTTCGAGCTGTGCCGCAGGCTGCGGCTGGACCGGCCCCGGCTGCCGGTGGTGTTCCTGACCGCGCGGGACTCCACCGAGGACAAGGTCCGGGGGCTCACCCTCGGTGGCGACGACTACGTGACCAAGCCCTTCAGCGTGGCCGAGGTGCTGGCCAGGGTGCAGGCCGTGCTGCGGCGGACCAGGGGCGGGCAGGAGGAGTCCTCGGCGTTGCGGTGCGGGGACCTGGTGCTGGACGAGGAGGCGCACGAGGTGCACCGGGCGGGGCGGCAGCTGGAGCTCTCGCCGACGGAGTACAAGCTGCTGCGCTACCTGCTGGTCAACGCGGGGCGGGTGGTGTCCAAGGCGCAGATCCTGGACCACGTGTGGCAGTACGACTTCGGCGGGGACGCGGCCGTGGTGGAGAAGTTCATCTCCCGGTTGCGGCAGAAGGTGGACGCCGAGGGGCCGCCGCTGATCAACACCGTCCGCGGCTTCGGCTACACGCTGCGCCCGGCCAAGGGCTGACGCGGTGGCCTGGCGGTTCGCCTCGCTGCGCGGGCGGTTGCTGGCCGGCACCATCCTGCTGGCCAGCGCCGGTGTGGTGGTGGTGGACGCGGCCGCCTACCTCGGGCTCCAGCACTACCTCCAGGTCCGCGTGGACCAGTCGCTGCGGGTGGTGGAGGTGCGGGTCAAACAGGTCAACTCCGACCACCGGGAGCTGACCGCCGAGGCCATCGAGGCGATGCGCGCGCTCAGCCCCAGCGGCAGCTACTTCGCCCTGGTCGACGGCGACGGCCGGGTGATCGAGCAGGTGCCGGTGGCGCGGCCGGGTGGCCGGGAGGAGGCGCCGCCGGACCTCACCGACGAGCAGCGCCGCAGCCCCGGCGGCGAGCCGCACACCGTGCGCAGCAAGGGTGATCCCGAGCTGGAGTACCGCGCGCTGGTCATCGGGTTGAGCCAGCCGCTGAGCACGCCGGACGGCCGTTCGGCGCACACCATCGTGGCCGCCACCTCGCTGCGCCCGGACCACGAGACGCTGGCCGGGCTGGCCGGGTACGGCATCATCGCCACCCTGGCCACCGTCGGCGGTATCGCGCTGCTGTCCCTGTGCGTGCTGTGGGTCGGGCTGAAACCGTTGCGGGACATGGCCGCCAACGCCACCGCCATCGCGGCCGGCGATCACACCAGGCGGATCGGGGTGACCGGCGGCAACACCGAGGTGGACCAGCTCGCGCACGCGGTCAACCTGGCCTTCGACGCCAGGCAGCGCTCCGAGGAACGGCTGCGCAGCTTCGTCGCGGACGCCTCGCACGAGCTGCGCACCCCGCTGACCACCATCCGCGGCTGGGCCGACCTCTACCTCCAGGGCGTGGATGATCCGCAGGTGGTGGAGCTGGCCATGACCCGGATCGAGGACGAGGCCACCCGGATGCACTCGCTGGTGGAGGAGCTGCTGCTGCTGGCCCGCCTCGACCAGGGCCGCCCGCTGCTGGCCGAGCCGGTGGACCTGGCCGCGCTGGCCGCGGACGCGGTGGCCGACGCGCGGGTGGTGGACCCGGAACGCGAGATCAACCTGCTGATCAGCACCATCGACGCGGTGGTGCGCGGGGACGCCAACCGGCTGCGCCAGGTGCTGCGCAACCTGCTCGGCAACGCCCTGCAGCACACCCCGGCCGGGTCGCCGGTGCACGTCTCGGTGCGCGCGGTCGGCGACAAGGGGGTCGGCGTGGTGGTCGCGGACGAAGGACCTGGGCTGTCCCCCGACCAGCTGGGGCGGGTGTTCGAGCGGTTCTACCGGGGCGACTCCTCACGCGGCAGGGGCGGCGCCGGGCTGGGGCTGAGCATCGTGCGGGCGATCAGCGAGGCGCACGGCGGGTCGGTCTGGGTGGACTCGCAGCCGGGGCAGGGCGCGGCGTTCACCGTGGTCATCCCGCGCGGAGAGCACGACGTCAGCAAACTGTCAGGTGACATTCGGTGAACCGGCAGGTGGCACTGGTGACCTGGAGTCGTTCCCACGAGGAGGGCTCCCGCGATGACCGAGACCATGTCCGCCCCGGCCTACCCCACCCAGCGGCAGTGTCCGTTCCACCCGCCCCAGGAGATCGGCGAGGTGCGCGACGGCGATCAGCCGATCAGCCGAGTGACCTTCCCCAGCGGTGACGTCGGCTGGATGGTGACCAGGCACGCCGACATCCGGGCGGTGCTCACCGATCCGCGCTTCACCGTCCGGAACCGCAGGTTCGTCTTCTCGTCCCAGAAGCAGGAGACCCCACCGCCGCGCCGGGGCATGCTGCTGAGCATGGACGCGCCGGAGCACCCGGCCTACCGCAAGCTGTTGACCAGGGAGTTCACCGTCCGCCGGATGCAGCACCTGCGGCCGAGGATCCAGCAGATCGTGGACGAGCACCTGGACGCGATGCAGGCCAAGGGCGGCGTGGTCGACCTGGTGGAGGCGCTGGCGCTGCCGGTGCCCTCGCTGGTGATCTGCGAGCTGATCGGCGTGCCCTACAACGACCGCGAGCACTTCCAGGCGGTCACCGCGGACCTGCTCCGGCTGGAAATCACCTTCGAGCGGCGGCAGGCCGCGGTGGACGAGTTCAACCGCTACCTGGGCGCGCTGGTCAAGACCAAGCGGCTGGACCCCGGCGAGGACCTGCTCTCCGACCTGATCGCCCGCGCCGACGCCGGTGACGAGCTGCTCGACGACGAGGTGCTGGTCAGCTTCGCCTTCCTGCTGCTGGTCGCCGGGCACGAGACCACCGCGAACATGATCGGGCTGAGCACCGCGGTGCTGCTGGAGCACCCGGACCAGCTGGCCCTGCTGCGCGAGCAGCCCGAGCTGGCGGACAAGGCGGTGGAGGAGCTGCTCCGCTACCTGACCATCATCCACCTGGCCCTGCAGCGGACCGCGCTGGAGGACGTGGAGATCGGCGGGCAGCTGATCAAGAAGGGCGAGCTGGTCGCGCTCAGCGTGTCCGCGGCCAACTTCGACCCCGCGCTGCTGGAGGAGGCCGACCGGCTGGACATCACCCGGCAGCCGGTGGCGCACCTGTCCTTCGGCTTCGGCCCGCACCAGTGCCTCGGCCAGCAGCTGGCCAGGATGGAGCTGCGGGTGGTGTTCAGCACGCTGTTCACCCGGTTCCCGACCCTGGAGCTGGCCACGCCGATCTCGGAGGTGCCCTTCCGCACCGACATGGCCATCTACGGCGTGCACAAGCTGCCCGTGCGCTGGTGAGGAGGGTTGCCGCGATGAAGGTGCTGATCGATGTGGACCGCTGCTGCGGCGCGGGGAACTGCGCGTTGGCCGCGCCGGAGGTGTTCGACCAGCGGGAGGAGGACGGCATCGTGACGCTGCTGGACCCGGCTCCCGATGATTCCCAGCGCCCGCTGGTGGATGATGCGGTCAGCCGCTGTCCCGCGGCCGCGATCTCAGTAGTGGAGTAGACACGGTGTTGCGTCAGGTCGTCGTGGTCGGTGCCTCGGCCGCTGGGTTGACCACGGTGGAGGCCCTGCGCAGGGGCGGGTTCGAGGGCAAGGTCACGCTGGTCGGCGCGGAGCCGCACCTGCCGTACGACCGCCCGCCGCTGTCCAAGCAGGTCCTCGCCGGGGACTGGGCGCCGGAGCGCGCCCGGCTGCGGGGTGCGGACCACCTCGACGGCCTGGACGTGGAACTGGTGCTGGGCAACGCCGCCACCGGCCTGGACCTCGCGCAGCGGCGGGTCGAGCTGGCCGACGGCGGCAGGCTGGGCTACGACGGGCTGGTGATCGCCACCGGCGTCACCGCCCGCTCGCTGCCCGGCGCGCAGGAGCTGGCCGGGGTGCACGTGCTGCGCACCCTGGACGACGCCCTGGCGCTGCGGGCCGAACTGCTGGCCGGGCCGAGGGTGGTCGTGGTCGGCGCCGGGCTGATCGGCTGCGAGGTGGCCGCCACCGCGCGCAAGCTCGGCGCCGAGGTGACCATCGTGGAACCGCTGGCCGCGCCGATGGAACGGGTGCTGGGCACCAGGATCGGCGGCATGATCACCCAGGTGCACGCCGACCACGGGGTGCCGGTGCGCACCGGGGTCGGGGTGGCCAGCCTGGCCGGTTCGCTGGGCCGGGTCACCGCGGTGCTGCTCGACGACGGCACCAAGCTGCCTGCCGACGTGGTGGTGCTGGGCATCGGCGCCACCCCCGCGGTGGGCTGGTTGCAGGGCAGCGGACTGGCCGCGGGCGCCGCGGGTGTGGAGTGCGACGCCACCTGCCAGGCCGCGCCAGGGGTGTACGCCGCGGGCGATGTGGCCAGCTGGCTGCACCTGGGCCTTGGCGAGCAGGTCCGGCTGGAGCACCGCACCAACGCCACCGAGCAGGCCCTCGCGGTGGCGAAGAACCTGCTCGCGGGCAACGACGGCGCCGAGCCCTACCAGCCGCTGCCGTACTTCTGGACCGACCAGTACGACCTGAAGATCCAGGGCTTCGGTTTGCCGGGCGCGCAGGACGAGGTCGAGGTGGTCGAGGGCGATCTCGAGTCGCGCAAGTTCGTCGCGCTGTACCG
Organism: Crossiella sp. NPDC003009; assembly: GCF_053591555.1. Taxonomy (NCBI): domain Bacteria; kingdom Bacillati; phylum Actinomycetota; class Actinomycetes; order Pseudonocardiales; family Pseudonocardiaceae; genus Crossiella; species Crossiella sp. NPDC003009. The sequence goes on from NZ_JBSFUA010000002.1 coordinate 59,840, forward strand.
CCGCGCCGGTCGGGTGACCGGCGCGGTCGGCTGGAACAGCGCGCGGGCGATGCGGCCCTACCGCCAGCAGGTGCTGGACGGCATGCGGCCCGCCTGACTCAGAAGATCGGGAAGTTGCGGGCGCGGTCGCTCTGGCTCAGCTGGAGCCGGTCGCCCCAGGAGGAGAGCTGGCTGCCGTCGGAGAACTGCAGGTCCACCCGGAAGTTGAACCGCCAGGTGTCGTTGCCGTTGGGGTCGATGCGCAGGTGCAGGTTGCCGCCCTGCAACAGCTCCCAGCGGCTCGGGTTGTGGATGTACATGCCGAACGGGCCGTTGTCGCTGTGGTCGTCGAAGTCGCCGAAGGCGTTGGCCACCCTGGCCGCGGTGGTGCCGTTGCGGTCGAAGGCGGTCACCGTGATGTGGGTGTCGTGGTCCTTGTCCTCGTCGTTGGTGTGGAAGAAGACGGTGGCCCTGGTCAGGGTGGCGCCCGGCGCGGGCAGCTGACCGCTGAAGGAAGCCGCGTCCAGGGTGATCGACTTGGCCGGGATCGGCGTGGGACTGGCCATCGCGGCCGGCGCCACGACCAGTGCGGCGGCGACGGCGGTCAGCGCGGTCAGCTTGGGCAGGACTCGCATTGGTGTTTCCCCCTTGCTCGGTGTGGGACTTGCCCGCACAGCGAATCCCTGGTCCCGTTCCGGGGGCTTCGGCAGAAGTACGTACTCGTCGCCGCGGGCCCCGGTTCGGCCCCATCGGTTTCCCCCGGGTACGCCCGAACGGGCACTCTGGGATAGAGAAATCTGAGCCAGTGGTGACTGGTACGTCCGCACCAGTACGGTGCTGCGTTGGGGTCACCGGGTCGTGAGCGCCGGGGGGAAGCTGTGCAGGTCCGTTCGCAGCCGGGCAGGACGCAGTTCGTCGGTCGTGCCGCGGAGCTGGCCGAGTTGGTGTCCATTGTGGATGGTCCGCCCGCGCCGGGGTTCCGGTTCGTGCAGATCGCGGGCGAGCCGGGCATCGGCAAGAGCAGGCTGCTCGCCGAGCTGGCCGCGGCCGCCCGGGACAAGGGCCAGGAAGTGCTGGCAGGCCGGGCCAGCGAGTTCGAGAGCGACCGGCCGTTCGGGGTCTTCGCCGACGCGCTGGACGACCACTTCGCCGCGCTCGGCCCCGCCTGGTACGAGCGGCTGGGCGCGGTCGCGGTGGCCCGCTGCGCCGCGGTGTTCCCCGCCTTCGGCGTCGCGGCCGAGGACGTCGGCGACCACCTCGGCGCGGAGCGGCACGTGCTGCACCGCGCGGTGCGGGCCGCGCTGGAGGCGGTGGTCGGCCGGGCCGGGCTGGTGGTCGTGCTGGACGACCTGCACTGGGCCGATGTGGCCTCGCTGGAGCTGCTGGACCACCTGGTGCGCAGGCCGGGCCGGGGCAGGCTGACCTTCGTGGTCGCGCACCGGCCCCGGCAGCTGTCGGTGGCCGGGCACACCGTGCTGGCCCGTGCGATGAGCGACGGCCGCGGACACCGGCTGGAGCTCGGTCCGCTGAGCGAGGAGGCCACCGCCGAGCTGCTCGGGCCGGACACCGGCCGGGCCAGGGCGGCCGGGCTGCACCGGGCCAGCCGGGGCAACCCGTTCTACCTGCAGGCGCTGGCCGCCTCGGCCGACCCCGCGGTCTGGCAGCACAATCCCGCCGAGCTGACCGAGGAGCTGCCCGCGCACGTGCGCGCCGCGCTGCTGTCCGAAGTGGACAGACTGACCCCGGTGACCCGCCTGGTGGTGCGGGCCGCCGCGGTCGCCGGCGAGCCGGTGGACGCCGAGCTGGTCGCGGTCACCGCGGTGCTGCCGGTGGTCCAGGTGCGGGCCGCGCTGGACGAGGCGCTGGCCGCGGACATCTTCCGCGGCGGCACCGGCACCCGCGCGGTGGAGTTCCGGCATCCGCTGCTGCGCCACCTGGTCTACGACGCGGCCCCGCTGAGCTGGCGGGACGGCGCGCACCGCAGGCTGGCCGAGGTGCTGGCCCGGCGCGGCGCGGTGCCCGAGGACCTGGCCCGCCACCTGGAGCTGACCGCCCGGCCCGGCGACACCGCCGCGGTGCGGGTGCTGGTGGAGGCGGCCAACCGGGTCCGCTTCCGGGCCCCGGCCACCGCGGCCCGCTGGCTGGCCGCCGCGCTCGGCATGGTGCCCGCCTCGGCGGTGGAGGACCGGCTCGCCCTGCAACTGGAGCTGGCCTGCACGCTCACCGCGGCCGGGCGCACCGAGGAGGGCGTGGAAGTGTTGCGCCGCCTCATCCGCGGCCGTCCGCCGGGCGGCTCGTCCGCGCACACCAGGGCGGTGGTGCTGTGGTCAACGGTGGAGCGCTGGCTGGGCCGCTTCCAGGCGCTCGCGCCGGTGTTGCGCGCCGAACTGGCCACCATCGACGAGTCCGACCCGGTCACCGCGGCCACCCTGCACCACGAGCTGGCCTACGTCGAGCACGCGCTGGGCAACCAGGAGGTGGCCGAGCAGCACGCCCTCGCGGTCACCCGCACGCCCCCGGTGCCGCAGGTGCGCGGCCTGCGGGCCAGCGCCAGCGGACTGCTGGCCTACAACCGGTTCCGGGCCAGGGACATCCCGGCGGCGGCCGGGCTGCTGGACGAGGCCACCGCGGGGTTCGAGCAGCTGACCGACGACGAGCTGTCCCAGCACCTGCTCGCGGTGGAGCACAGCCACTGGGCCGGGCTGTTCCTCGGCCGCTACCAGGACGCGCTGCGCCTGGCCAAGCGGGTGCTCGCGGTGGCCGGCACCGGGCACCACCTGGCGGTGCTGCGCAGCCAGCTGCGCGCGGCCACCGCGCTGTACATGCTGGGCGAGCTGGCCGAGGCCGAGCAGTTCGCCGAGGAGGCCATCGAGGTGGCCACCCTGGTCGACCAGCCGCTGGAGCTGGCGCTGAGCCTGCTGCTGACCAGCGAGGTGGCGGTGGACCGCGGTGACCTGGACCGGGCGGTGCGGCTGGCCGAGGACGTGGTGGAGATCGCCCGCAAGCACGAGCTGCGCTCCATCGGCCCGGCGGTGTTCCAGCTGGCCGAGGCCCGCCGGGTCGCGGGCAGGCCGGTGGACCTGGTCGCCGACTTCCCCGAGCTGGGCTACGACCACCCGTCGCGGCGGGTGTGGGAGCTGCCGAGCTTCCAGCTGGAGCAGCTGATCGCGCACGCGGTGGCCCTGGGCGAGTTCGACTACGCCGAGCAGGCGCTGGCGCACTGCCGGATGCTGGCGCACGAGCTGGTCCGCGGCTCCATCGGCCACGCCAAGCTGTCCGAGGCCCTGTTGTCGCTGGGCCGCAAGGATGTCGCCGCGGCCGCCGAGCTCGCCCGCGCGGCCATGGCCGCCTTCGCCGCGGACGGCATGCCGCTCAACGTGGGCAAGGCCCAGCTCACCCTGGGCTCCGCGCTGGCCGAGCTGGGGGAGCGGGCCCAGGCGCTGGCCGAGCTGGACCGGGCGATTGTGCTGTTCACCGAGTGCGGCGCGCACCGCTGGGTCGAGCAAGCCGTGAAGCTGCAACGCAAACAGGGCCGCCGGGTGGCCAAGTCCGCGCCGAGGGTCTCGCCGGGCGAGCTGACCGTGCGGGAGACCGAGATCGCCGAGCTGGTCAGCCAGGGCTTGTCCAACAAGGCCATCGCGGAACGCCTGGTGCTCAGCGAGCGCACGGTGACCACGCACGTGTCCAACATCCTGGCCAAGACCGGGCTGCCCTCGCGCACCGCGTTGGCGGCGCAGGTGCTGCGCGCCGCCAACGAGGAGTGAGCGGGGGTCAGGCCATCCGGATGCCCACCACGTAGGCATGCAGGGTGGCCGAGGAGTTGTGCAGGTGGTCTTTGGCGCTGGCCCGGAAGCCGCGGGAGCCGTTGGCGGTGGGCTCCAGCTGCCACAGCAGGTTGCCCTCGCCCTGCCACTTGACCTCGGCGCCGCCGCCGGTCATCACGTAGCCGTCCGGCACGTTGGCGGTCGCACTCGGGTGCCCGGTGAAGGCGGACCCGACGGGCGGTGGGATGTGCTGCAGCACCTGCCCGACCCGCAGGTGCCGCCTGAGGTAGACGCCCCAGGAGTAGAGGTTGGCCGGGTCACCGGCGATGTGGTCCTTCGAGCGGGACTTCCACGAATGGCCGGTGGCGGGGAAGGAGGCGGTCGCCATGTTGCCCGCACCGTGGTAGTCCGCCCGGAAGCCGCCGCCGAGCAGCACCCAGCTCTCCGACCCCGGGCTACCGGCCTCCGCCTCCGGGTGCGACATCACGCCACTTTGGTCCTCTTGCAGCTTGAGGTTGCTCCGCAGCTCGTTGGCGGACATGCCCGCGATCTTCATCCCGATCACGTAGGTGGTCAGCCGGTGCGGGCTGCCCTGGAGGTGGTCCTTGGAGCTCGCCTGCCAACCGGCGAAGTGGCCGAACAGCTGTGAGGCGGTGAGCAAGGAGCCGTAACCCTGGTTCGAGGCCGTCGCACCGCCGCCGACGGCGACCATGTCCCCGTCTCGCGGGGTCACCACGTGGTCGCGGATGACGTGGCCAACTTCGCTCGTCCGGCTGTACACGGTCACGGTGATCCGGCCGGTGGCGTCGGTGTAGGAGTTGATCGGATAGCCCGCGTTGGGATCGGTGGTGCCACCGGCGGTGGCGGTGATCTGGCCACCAGCGGCCAGCAGGCTGACCGCGGCCAGCGCGGTCAGCAGGACTCTGTTCGACTTTCGCAAGGGAACGCCCTTCCTCGGGATCGGTGCCGGGCAAGACAATCCGGTTCACCCGGTCACCACCTCGTAGGAACTGCGTATGGCCATAGGTCTGCCCTAAAGGACTCGCGGCCCCGGTGTGTCCACTCGCTACGGTGGAGGTGAGGGGGAGTCATGTCTTGGGTAGGACGCTCCGGCGAGCTGGCCGAGCTGGCGGCATTCCTTGACGCACCACGGGATCGGGCGCTGCGCATCGCGCAGGTCACCGGAGATCCGGGGATCGGCAAGACCGCGCTGGTCGACCGGGCGCTGGCGGCGCGGCCGGATGTCCTGTGCGGCACCTCGCTGCGGGCGGCGCTGGCCGCGGACCGGCGACCGCTGGTGCTGCTGGATGATCTGCACCGGGCCGATGCGGAGACGCTCGCGCTGCTCGGCAGGCTGGTGCGCTGTCCGGACCGGGCCTGGCTGAGCATCGTGGCCTGCTACCGGCCCCGGCAGCTGAGCCCGGCCGTGCGCGCGGTACTGGACCAGGCGAACGGGCCGCGGATCGAGCTGGGGCCGTTGTCCCAGCGGGACACCACGGAGCTGCTCGGCCCGTCGATCGGCCCGCGCCGGTTGGCCGAGCTGCACGCGGCAAGCGGCGGGAACCCTTGTCACCTATTGGCATTGGCCGCCGAACCGGCGGCGAGCACGGTGGCCGCACTACTGTCCGAAGTAGACGAGCTCGGCGAGGCCGGCGCACTGGTGCTGCGCGCGGCCGCGGTGGTCGGCGAGCGGATCACCGCCGACCTGGTGGCCCCGGCCAGTGGCCTCGCGGAGGCGCTGGTGCGGCAGGGACTGGACGACGCGCTGGCCGCGGACCTGTTGCGGGCCAACGACGACGGGCCGCTGCTGGAGTTCCGGCACCCGGTGGTGCGGGGGATCGTCTACCGCGCCACCCCGCACAGCTGGCGGCTGGCGGCGCACTGCCGGATCGCCGGGGCGCTGCTCGCCCAGGGCGCCGCCGCCCCGGACCGGGCCCGGCACCTGGAGTTTTCGGCCCGGCCAGGGGACCGGCCCGCGGCCGAGGTGCTGGTGCGGGCCGCGCGCGAGATGCGGCTGCGGGCACCGGCCACCGCGGCCCGCTGGCTGACCGCCGCGCAGCGGCTGTGCCCGGAGCTGGACGAGCGGCTGGAACTGGCCGACGTGCTCATCGCGGCCGGTCAGGCCGAGGCGGGCATGGCGCTGTTCCAGGAGGTGATGGGCGCGGCCGACCACACCGCGGCCCGGACCTTGGTGCGGTACTCGACGGTGGAGCGGATGTTCGGCCGCAACCTGACCGCGCGGGCGCTGCTGCGCAGGGCGCTGGCCAGCTGGCCGGACGGCGACCCGGTGAACCTGGCCGCGGTGCGCTGCGAACTGGCCTACGCCATGCACAACACCGGCGACCGGCGGGAGGCGGTCCGGCTGGCCGGGCAGGTGATCGGCACCCCGCTGCCCCGCGATGCCTCGCTGATCCACGCGGCCTGCCACGCGCTGCTGGCCTATGACCACTGGACCGAGGGCGCGCCCGAGGCGGCGCAGCGGGCAGGCGGCCGGGTGGTCGCGCTGGTGGACGAGGCGACCACCGCGGAGCTGGCCGAGTGGCTGCCGGTGGTGGAGCAGTGCGCGGGGATCATCCTGCACCTGACCCGCTACGCCGAGGCCCGGCGGCAGAGCGTGCGGATACGGGAGGTGGCCAGGGCCACCGGGCAGCGTCTGGTGCTGCTGCGCAGTCACCTGCGCGAGGCCTTCGCCCAGGTGCTCACCGGCGCCTGGACCGAGGCGGTGGCCAACCTGGACGAGGTGGACGAGCTCGCCCCGCACCTGGGCAGGCCGCCGGTGCTGGCCTACGCCATGGTGCTGCGCGGCCACCTGGCCGGGGAACGCGGCGATCCAGCGGCGGCGCTGGAGTTCGCCGAGCAGGCCGTCGAGCTGGCCCCGGCCGGCGACCACCCGTGGTGGGCACAGGTGCGCTGGCAGCTGGCCGAGGCGCGCCGCGCGCTGGAGCTGCCGGTGCCTGCGGACTTCCTGGACGAGGTGCGCGACCGGCTGCCACCGTTCCACCTGGAGCAGCTCGCCGAGAGCGCGGCGCGCCGAGGCGCGATGGTGGAGGCCGCGGACTGGGCCCGCCGCTGCCGGGCGCTGGCCCGCGAACCGGTCGCGGTGGCCTATGCGGACCTGGCCGAGGCGCGGCTGCTGGCGGCCGGTGGCCAGTGGCCGGCGGCGGCCCGGCTGGCCGGGGCGGCGGCCGAGTGCTTCGCCCAGACGCCGCTGCGGCCGAGCCTGGGCCGGGCGCACCTGGTGGCGGGCACGGCGCTGGCCGGGGCCGGGCAGCGCGCGGAGGCGCTGGCCGAACTGGACACCGCCTGTGCGCTGTTCGCCGAGTGCGGGGCGAGCCGGGCGCTGGAACAGGCGGTGCGGGTGCAGCGCGGGCTGGGCAGGCGGGTGTCCAGGGCGGCGGGCCGGGTGGCGCCCGGTGAGCTGACCGCGCGGGAACGGGAGGTGGCCCTGCTGGTCAGCGAGGGCTGCCCGAACCGGGTGATCGCGGCGCGGCTGGCGCTGAGCGAGCGCACGGTGACCACGCACGTGTCCAACATCCTGGCCAAGACCGGCCTGTCCTCGCGCACCGCGCTGGCCGCCCACCTGCTCAGGGGCTGACCGGGTCCTCCGGCCACTTGTGCTTGGGGTACCGCCCGCGCAGCTCGGCCCGGACCTGGGGATAACCGTTGCGCCAGAAGGACTCCAGGTCGCTGGTGACCGCGGCCGGGCGGCCGGCGGGGGAAAGCAGGTGCAGCAGCACCGGCACCCGGCCGTCGGCGATCCGCGGCGTGCTGGTCCAGCCGAAGGCCTGCTGCACCTTCACCGGCAGCACCGGTGTCTCCTCGGTGTAGTCCAGCCGGGCCCGGTTGCCGGAGGGCAGCGCGATCCGCTCCGGGGCCAGCTCGTCCAGCCGGCCGGCCACCGGCCAGGGCAGCAGCCTGCGCAGCGCCTGGCCCGCGTCCACCTTGGCCAGGTCGGCCCGCCGCCGCGCGGTGGCCAGCTCCGGGCCGAGCCAGGTTTCCAGGCCCGCCAGCAGGTTCTCCTCATCCATCGGCGGCCACGGCTCGCCGAAGACCCGGTGCAGGAAGGCCAGCCGCTGCCGCAGCCCGCGCGAGTCGGGCGTCCAGCGCAGCAGCTCAAGCCCTTCCTTGCGCAACCCGTCGATCAACGCGGCCCGCACCGACTCCCGGTCGGGCTCGCGCAACGGCTTGTCCGACAAGGTGATCGCGCCCAGTCGCTCGACCCGTCTGGCCACCACGTCGCCGTCCGCCCAGCCGATCTCGTCCGCAGTGGACAGCAGGTTCGCCCCGGCCCTGCGGGCCAGCGCCTCGTCCGCCACCGCGGCCAGCCGGATCCGCCCGTGCGTGCGGCCCGGCTCCCGGTCGGCCACCGCCACCGCCAGCCACTCCGCCTCACCCAGCCCGTCGGCCGCGCCGCGCAGCTCGACCGCGGTGCCACCGGCCATCAGGTACACCCCGGTCTGCCCGGACCGCTTGCGCGCCAACCGTTCCGGATAGGCCAGCGCGGCGATCAGCGCCGGATCGTCCCGGCCGCCTGGCGAGTCCGGCAGCGAGCGGGCCAGCCGGTCCGCCTCCCGCCGCCACCGGCTCTGCGCCGGTCCGCGCTCATCCCGCAGGCGCCGCAACGAGATGCCCAGATCGGCCGAGGCGGCCAGCGTGTCGTCGTCCAGCACCGCGACCACCTCGGCCGCCCGCCGCGACCCGACCCGCCGCGCGCCGTCCACCAGCGCCCTGGCGAAGCGCGGATGGGTGCCCAGCTCGGCCAGCTCCCGCCCGCGCGGGGTGACCGCGCCCTCGGCGTCCAGCGCGCCAAGGGCGTGCAGCACGGTGCGCCCGGCGGCCAGCGCCCCGGCAGGCGGCGGATCCCACCAGGACAGCGCCGACCCGTCCGGCGTGCCCCAGCAGGCCAGCTCCAGGGCCAGCCTGGTCAGGTCGGCCAGCCGGATCTCCGGCTCGGGATAGCGCGGCAGGGTGGCCTGCTCGTGCTCCGGCCAGCAGCGGTACACCCGCCCCGGCGCCTCCCGCCCGGCCCGTCCGGCCCGCTGCTCGGCCACCGCCGCGGACACCCTGGTGGTCACCAGCCCCGACATGCCCCTGCGGTGGTCCACAGTGGACACCCGGGCCAGTCCGGCGTCCACCACCGCCCGCACCCCCGGCACGGTCAGGCTGGACTCGGCCACCGCGGTGGCCAGCACCACCCGCCGCCGCGCCCCTGGCCGCAGCGCCGCGTCCTGCGCCGCCGAGGGCAGCCTGCCGTGCAGCGGCAGCACATCCGCGTCCAGCCCGGCCAGCGCCGAGGCCACCCGGTTGATCTCGCCCACCCCCGGCAGGAAGGCCAGCACGTCCCCGTCACCCTCGGCCAGCGCCACCCGCACCGCCTGCGCCACGGCCTGTTCGGTCCGCTGTCCGCGCACCGGCGGCAGGTAACGCACCTCGGTCGGGAACGTGCGCGCTTCCACCCGCAGCACCGGCGCGTCACCGAGCAGCGTGGACACCTGCTCGGCGGCCACCGTGGCCGAGGTGGCCAGCAGCCGCAGGTCCTCGCGCAGCCCCGCCCGCGCATCCAGCAGCAGGGCCAGCAGCAGGTCCGCGTCCAGGTGCCGCTCGTGGCACTCGTCCAGCACCACTATGTCCACAGTGGACAGTTCAGGGTCGTTCTGTAGTCGCCGCACCAGCAACCCCGAGGTCACCACCTCGATCCGGGTGCGCGCCGACCGCTTGCGGTCCCCGCGCACCGCGTACCCCACGGTCTCGCCGACCGGCTCACCCAGCAGCTGCGCCATCCGTGCCGCGGCGGCCCGCGCGGCCAGCCGCCTCGGCTCGGCCACCACCACCCGCGCCCCGCCCTCGGCCAGCGCCAGCGGCACCAGCGTGGTCTTCCCGGTGCCGGGCGGCGCGACCAGCACCGCCGCGCCGTGCGCGGTCAGCGTGCGGACGATCTCGGGCAGCGCCGGGCGAACCGGCAGGTCGGGCAGCTCCACGGGGACACAGTCTGCCCTGGCAGACTCGGGTCCATGAGCGCACTGGGGCGGATCGGCGCCGGACTGGCGATCACGGTCGCCGCCCTGGCCATCGGACGCACGGCCAACTACGCGCGGGTGCTCCGCAAGGTCGTCCCGCTGCCGCCCGAACCGCTGGACCGGCCGGTCGAGGTCGCCGCGATCATCCCGGCCAGGGACGAGCAGGCCACCATCGGCCGCGGTGTGGCCGGACTGCGCGCCCAGGAGCACCAGAACCTGCGGATCGTGGTGGTGGACGACGCCTCCGCCGACCGCACCGCCGAGGTGGTCGCCGCCCAGGCCGCCCAGGACGAGCGGGTCACCCTGGTGCGCGGGGATGGCCCGCCGACCGGCTGGTCCGGCAAGGTGGCCGCGATGGCCGCCGGGGTGCGCGCGGCCGGGGACTCGGCGGACTGGCTGCTGTTCATGGACGCCGACGGGGTGGCCCGGCCCGGCCTGCTCGGCCGCCTGCTCGCCGCTGCCGAGGAACACGGCGCGGACCTGGTGTCCAGCCCGGGTGCCGCGCGGCCCGGCGCGGCCGCCTGCCTGCTGCTGCCCGCGGCCACCGTGGCGCTGTTCGAGGTGGTGCCGCCGAACGGGAACAACAAGCGGGTGCTGGCCATCGGGCAGTGCCTGCTGCTGCGCCGCACCGCCTACCAGCGCATCGGCGGCTGGGCCGCGCTGGCCGCCTCCACCGCCGACGACGTGGACCTGGCCACCAGGGTGCGGGACACCGGCGGCCGGGTGCTGATCGTGGACGCCACCGCCGAGCTGAGCGCCCAGGGCCACGACGGGTTCGGCCAGCTGTGGCGCTCGCTGCGCAAGAGCTTCGTGGTCGGCACCGGGAGCAGCGTGCCGCTGCTGGCCGCGGGCGCCGTGGTGAGCACCGTGTTCGGCCTGACCCCGCCGATCGCCGCGCTCACCGGCCTGCTGCGCCGCGATCGCGCACTGGCCGCCGCGGGCCTGCTCGGCTGGGCGGCGCAGAGCTACGGGCAGCTGCTCTTCGCCCGGTTCGCCCACCAGCCGCCGGCCACCGCGCTGCTCGCGCCGCTGTCCTGGGCCGCGCTGGGCAGCACGCTGGGCAGCGGACTCGGCCAGGTGCTGCGCGGCACCGCGAGCTGGCGCGGTCGCTCCGTCACCCGTTGAGATCAACCGAACCCGTTGCGTGACAACGGAATATCGCCTTGCCTAGATCGCTTATTCTCGTTGCGCCTACTTAGTGTCGCTAACGAAGATCATGGAGGCAGCGTGCGTTCGGCCGAGCAGTCCCCCGACCAGAACGCACAGCGGTTGCCGGCCGAGGTCTGGGTGCTGGTGGTGGCCAGCTTCGTGATCGCGGTCGGCTTCGGCATCCTGGCCCCCGCGCTGCCCAGCTACGCGGCCAGCTTCGACGTCGGCGTCACCGCCGCCTCCATCGTGATCAGCGCCTTCGCCTTCATGCGACTGGCCTTCGCGCCGGTCAGCGGCCGGCTGGTGACCAGGTTCGGCGAACGCCCGATCTACCTGATCGGCATCCTGATCGTGGCGCTGTCCACCGGCGCCTGCGCCTTCGCCGACTCCTACTGGCAGCTGCTGCTCTTCCGCGCGCTCGGCGGCACCGGCTCGACCATGTTCACCGTCTCCGCGGTGGCCCTGCTGATCCGGCTCAGCCCGCCGAACCTGCGCGGCCGCGCCTCCGGGCTGTGGGGCACCGGCTTCCTGCTGGGCAACGTGATCGGCCCGATCTTCGGCGGCCTGCTGGTCTCGGTCTCGCTGAAGGCCCCGTTCCTCGGCTACGCCGCCGCGCTGGTGCTGGCCGCCTTCGTGGCCTGGCTGTTCCTGCGCCGCTCCACCCTGGCCGCGCCGGTCAAGGACGACGACGGCCCGGTGCTGACCGTGCGCGAGGCACTGCGGCACCGCGCCTACGTGGCCGCGCTGGCCTCCAGCTTCGCCAACGGCTGGGCGGTCTTCGGCGTCCGGGTCTCGCTGATCCCGCTGTTCGTCTCCGCGGTGCTGCTCAGCGAGCCGAGCATGGCCGGCTGGGCGATGACCGTGTTCGCGGTGGGCAACGCGGCCATGCTGCTGCTCTCCGGCTGGCTGGCCGACCGGCAGGGCCGCAAGCCGCTGGTGCTGATCGGGCTGGTCATCACCGCGGTCGGCACGGTGTGGCTGGGCTTCACCACCTCGGTGCCGATGTTCCTGGCCTCCTCCTTCGTGGCCGGGCTGGGCGCGGGACTGCTCAACCCGCCGCAGAGCGCCGCGGTGGCCGACGTGATCGGCAACCGGGGCCGCGGCGGGCCGGTGCTGGCCGGGTTCCAGATGACCGCCGACATCGGCGCGATCATCGGCCCGCTGGCCGCGGGGGCGATCGCCGAGACGATCTCCTTCCAGGCCGCGTTCGCGGTCACCGGGTTGCTCAGCCTGCTCGCCGCGCTGGTCTGGCTGGCCGCGCCGGAGACCCTGCCCAGCAAGGCGGGACCGACTGAGGAGACCCATCGGGGCACGGCGCTGGCCGCGGAGTGCGGCTGCCTGGACGAGGGGCCGGAGCTGCCGCTGGGCGAGCGGGTGGCCGGGAAACCGCGTCAGCCCGAGGCCTGAACGTTGGGAACGTGGGGGACCGGCGCCCTCGCAACCGGCCCCCCACGTGTGCCAGGAGTGTGCAGGCCGTCACCCGGTCTAGGGAATGGGTGATCCCGCCGATCAGTGGGTCCGGAGCTACACGCTGTTGATAAACAGTTTGTGCGGAATCCGGGTCGAGACGGAAAACGGCCAGTTCAGGGTCACCTGGCGGTATGCCCGCATACCCGCGGCGTTCATCCGGGAAAGTTCCGACGGTAATTCAAGGGAACTTCGTTCAGCCCGCCATGCTCACCCCGATGAGTGAACCGACCAGGTAGGTGGCACCGGCCGCGATCGCGCCGAACATCAGCTGCCGCAGACCGTTCAGCCACCACGGCCGGGTGGTGAACCTTGCCACGAGCGCGCCCGCGATGACCAGGCCGACCCCGCCGACCAGCAGGCCGGCCAGCAGCGAGTCGAAGCCCAGCAGGTAGGGCAGCAGCGGGAACAGCGCGCCGACGGCGAAGCAGAAGAACGAGGAGGTCCCGGCCAGCCACGGCGAGGGCTGCTCGGTCGGGTCCACGCCCAGCTCCTGGGTGATGTGCACCCGCACCGCCAGCTCCGGGTCCCGGTGCACCTCGGCGGCCACCCGGCGCGCGGTGTCCTCGGTCAGCCCCATCGCCAGGTAGGACTCGACCAGCTCCTGCTCCTCGGCCTTGGGGTGCGCGCGCAGCTCGGCCCGCTCCACGGCCACCTCGGCCCGCACCTGGTTGTTCTGCGTCTCCACCGAGGCGTACTCGCCCAGCGCCATGGAGAAGGCCCCGGAGACCAGCCCGGCCATCCCGGAGAGCAGGATCACCCCGGCGCCCGCTCCGCCGCCGCCCACGCCCGCGACCAGCGCGATGTTGGTCACCAGGCCGTCCATCGCGCCGAAGACGGCGGGCCGCAGCCAGCCACCGGAGACATCGGAGTGCACGTGCCCGACTTCCTCGGCGCCACTGCTTTCCGGTGCGGTCATGAAAATTACGGTAGCCCGGCCGTGCTAAAACCGACATTCGACTCACGGCGTTCTCATCCACCGCCGATTAGGCTGCCGCCGAGGCCGCCGGACGGTGGCCGGTTCGTCGCTGGAAAGGATCAGAATCGTGGGCGGTGCCGAGCGCAACGGGCGCAAGCGCAAGCAGGATGCCGCCGCGGCGGCCAAGGCGATGGCGGCCGCCCGCGGCAAGGCAGACCGCACCAAGATGTGGGTCGGCGTGGCCGCCGTCGTGGTCATCGCCGCCGCGGTCTTCGGTGGCATCTACTTCACCGCGAAGACCGACAGCGCCACCACCTCCACCGCGATCCCCGCGGTCAAGGTCAACCCGACCTACCCGGTGAAGCGGGACAACGCGGTGATCGTGGCGGGCAAGGACTCCGCGAAGGCCACTGTGGACCTGTACGCGGACTTCCTCTGCCCCGGCTGCGGCGGGTTCGAGGAGAACTTCGGCAAGCAGATCCAGGACAAGCTGAACGCGGGCGAGCTCAAGGTCCGCTACCACATGCTGCCGATGCTGGTGAAGCTGTCCAAGCCGGAGGGCTACTCGCTGGACTCGGCCAACGCCGCGATGGCCGTCGCCGAGGCGGACCCGAGCAAGTTCCCGGACTTCTTCGCCAGCCTGTACGCCAAGCAGCCCAAGGAGAACGGCGCGGGCTACACCAAGGACCAGCTGATCCAGCTGGGCAAGGACGTCGGCGTCACCGGCGAGAACTTCGCCAACGACATCCGCAACGGCACCTTCAACAAGCCGCTGCAGGACGCCTTCGCCAACGTCGACAACGACCCCGGCTTCAAGGAGGCTGGCGGCTTCAACGGCACCCCGGCCGTGGTCTCCGGCAACAAGGTCGTCGACTACCGCCAGTCCGCCACCTGGCTCGACGACCTGATCAAGCAGCAGGCCGGCTGAGCCTCACCCGATCCCCGGCAGAGGCGCGTCCCCGGTGCTCCACCGCACCAGGCGACGCGCCTTTCCCGTCTCCGTGCGCGGCACCACCCCCGGCTCGACCACCAGCACCGCGCACCCGATGCCCAGCCGCTCCCGCAACGCCGCGGTCAGCTCCCGCCCGAGCGCCTCGGCGTCCACCGAGTCCGCGAACGGCTCCACCGCGATCCGCAGCTCCGGCCGCGCCGCCACCCGCCGGTCCTCCACGACGAGGTAGTGCGGGCTGACCCGGTTGTCCGCCAGCAGCACCGCCTCGATCTCGGTGGGGAACACGTTGACCCCGCGCACCACCAGCATGTCGTCCACCCGCCCCAGCAGCTTGCTCATCCGCCGCAACGTGCGCGCCGACCCCGGCACCGGTCCGGCCAGCGTGGCCACGTCCCCGCTGCGGTAGCGGATCAGCGGCATCCCGGTCTTGGTCAGCGTGGTGAACACCAGTTCGCCCGGCGTGCCATCGGGCACCGGCCTGCCGTCGGCGTCCACGGCCTCGACGTAGAAGTGGTCCTCGGCCACGTTGAGCATGCCCTCGGAGTCCAGCGACTCACAGGCCACCCCCGGCCCGATGATCTCCGACAGTCCGTAGATGTCCAACGCCCGCAACCCCAGCAGCCCCTCGATCTGCCCGCGCATCTCCGCCGTCCACGGCTCCGCCCCGAACACCCCGACCCGCAAACCCAGCTGCCGCGGCGAAATCCCGGCCGCCCGCAACGCCTCGCCGAGGTGGATGGCGTAGGAAGGCGTGCAGCACAACACATCCGCGCGCAGGTCCACCAGCAACCGCACCTGTCGCTCGGTCATCCCACCGGAGAGCGGCAACACGGTCGCTCCCAACCGCATCCCGCCGTGGTGCACCCCAAGCCCCCCGGTGAACAACCCGTACCCGTAGGCGTTGTGGATAAGACTCCGCCCGGTGACCCCCGCCCCGCCCAGCGCCCGCGCCATCACCCGCGCCCACACGTCCACGTCGTGCGCGGTGTAGGGAATCAGCGTCGGCCGCCCACCGGTCCCGGAAGACCCGTGCACGCAGACAACTTCACGCTCATCCACCACCCGCAACCCGAACGGGTAGTGATCCCACAAATCCCGCTTGCTCAACGTGGGCAACAGGTGCAGCTCCGCCAGCGACACATCCCGCCCGCTCCGCACCCCGCACTCCCGCAACCGCCCGGCCAGCACACCTCCGCCCCGCAGGATCCGCCCCACCAACCCCCGCAACCGCTGCTCCTGGAGCACGGCCCGCCGCTCCGGCGAGACCCCCTCGGCGTCGGGTTCGGTCAGTACCGGGTTCAGAGTGCGCATACGAGGGATCTACCAGCCCAAACACCGTTGGCCAACCCCCGATTTTTGTTCATGAGGGGAGATGAGGTACGGTATGCAGGCACTGAACGGGAGACAAAAACTCCAGGTCAGCGCACCGGAGACGGGGCTGTAGCGCAGTTGGTAGCGCACCACACTGGCAGTGTGGGGGTCAGGGGTTCGAATCCCCTCAGCTCCACTCGGTTGAGATAGCCCCGGAAGCCCTGGTGACACGGTCCACAACGTGTCCCGGGGCTTCTGGCATTTCCCGAGGTCTCGATGATCTTGCTGGTTTGTCCCATATGGACAGTGGTCTGAATTTCGGCCGTTTCCTGGAGCGGATCTGGAGCGCACCTGCCTCCGCCGCGAAACGGGGTCGCCCTGCCGCTCCAGGTTCGGCCCGATGGCAGCCCCAAACGGGTTGTCCTACTGGTCGACTACTGGAACGCGGCGCTCATCAGAAGCTGCCTCGGAGTGACCGACATGGTGATCGCGGGCTGTCGGCTGGGGGTCCGCGGCGGCTACCCGCTGATTAAGAGTCAGCGGACTGGCGTGTCGGGCGGTGATGCACCAGGAGTTGGAAACCCAGTTGACCGACTGGAAGAACCGGGTCACCGTCCTGCAGGACATGATCGAGCAGCGGATTGAGAGCATCCTCAAGCGGGTCAGCGCCGCGTTCCACCGTCTGGACGAGGAACGCGGCGGTTGCGGTGCCCAGATCGCGTTCGTCCCCCAGCGTCCACAGGGCCCGGGGGAATGGGCGTGGGAGGTTGTGCCCCGTTGGAAGCGGTCGCGCAGCGGCGCGTTCGTGCCCTACCGCGAGGTCGCCAACGGCGCGCAGGTCAAGGTATACGCCGTGCAACTGGTGTTGGCTGCACTGCTGTCCGACGTCGAGACCCACGGCCGTGTGCTGGTGCTCGACGAGCTGGGCAACAGCCTGGGCGAGGTCAACCGCAAGGACGTGCTCGGCGAACACTGGGCTGCCGGCCCTTACCGGAAGCAGGCACAGGCCCAGTTGGCCCGTGGCCGGACACTTGCCGAGAAGCTCGCGGTGGACAGGCCTTGGTTCGCTGCGTTCCCTTGCCCAGCGCATCGCCGTCACCGGCGAGGACCGCGAGCAGGAGACTCTGCACGAGGAAGTGCTACCAGGCCTGGGCGACCGGCTGCGGGCGCTGGAGTAGGCCCGTTGCGGTGTCAGCTGGCATCGGCTCCGAACCGGTCATGGCCGGCGGCGGCAACCAGGGCGTCCCTCTAGGTGATCATGCTTTTCCGGAACCGCGCGACGGTGGCTATGTTCCCTGCTGGCATGACAACCGCAACACCATCCACTGTTGGAGGACCCGGTGCGCCCGGCGCTGACGGACAGTCGGGTCAGGTGGCCATTCGCGGAGCGGCGGCACCAACCGAGGTGGTGGGCCGAGGTCTTCAGCAGGGCCCCATCGGCAGGCAGGTCGACGCGAGTCTCCAGGCAACCGGGGCTTGTCTGGAGCAAACTTGGAGCAGCGGCGCGGTTTGACTGGAGTAGACGGCGGCGAAGGGGCCGCAACAGAACTGTGGGACCACTGCACCAGCGGATTCTCTGTTCGCGCTGTTCAGAGGCGCGATCGGATGACTACTTAGAGTGATATCGGCTGTTTGGTGTGGCATAGTCGGTGTACCTGACGGCGCGCCAGCGGCCGTATCAGGCTCCTGACGGCTCGGTATCAGGACAGTTCGCGATCGTCGTTGGCATGACGCAGTCAGCGATTGCAGTCTCAGGGCTGCGCAAGGCGTACGGGGATGCGGTCGTGCTAGACGGCATCGACCTGGAAGTTCGCGCGGGCACCGTCTTCTCGTTGCTCGGCCCGAATGGCGCGGGCAAGACGACGACAGTGAATGTGCTGACCACTCTGCTGCAGGCGGACGGCGGCACGGTGCGCGTTGCCGGACACGACGTCGCGACGGAGACCAAAGCGGTGCGAGCGGCGATCGGTGTGACCGGCCAGTTCGCATCGGTGGACAACCTGCTGACCGGCGAGGAGAACCTCCTGCTGATCGCAGATCTGCAGCACCTGCCCAAAGACGAGGGAAGGCGCGTCAGCAAAGACCTGCTCACGAGGTTCGACCTGCTCGAGGCGGCTCCGAAGCCGGTCGCGACCTACTCCGGTGGTATGCGCCGGAAGCTCGACCTCGCCATGACGCTCGTGGGCAAACCGCGAATCATCTTTCTGGATGAGCCCACGACCGGACTTGATCCGCGTAGCCGCCGCACCATGTGGCAGATCATCCAGGAGTTGGTCGCCGACGGCATGACCATCTTCCTGACGACGCAGTATCTCGAGGAGGCCGATCAACTCGCAGACCGCATCGCCGTGCTCGACCAGGGAAAACTGGTCGCTGAAGGCACTGCCGACGAGTTGAAGCGCCAGGTCCCCGGCAGTCACATCCGCCTCCGGTTCAGGGATGTGCTGGACCTTGACGCGGCGGCGCGAGCCCTGGGAGGAGAGAGCCGGGATGACGATGCGTTGACGTTGCGGGTCCCCGGGGACGGCGGTGTGAGGTCCTTGCGGGCACTCCTGGATCGACTTGATGAGAACTCGATCGAGGTCGAGGAGTTGTCCGTCCACACCCCTGACCTCGACGACGTCTTCCTTGCCCTGACCGGTCACGCGAGCGCGGAGGTCACCGCACGATGAGCACCATCGCACTGTCTCTCAAGGACTCCGGGACTATGTTGCGCCGCAACGTCAAGCACACGGTGCGCAACCCCATGGCGCTGTTCAGCGCGATTCTCTTCCCGATCATCATGATGTTCTTGTTCGTCTACGTGTTCGGCGGTGCGTTCAGTGTCGGCGCCAAGTACGTCGACTACGCGACGCCTGGATTGATCATGATGACGGTGGGTTACGGGGTAGGCGCGACCGCGGTGGCCGTTCATGCCGACATGGCGACAGGGGTCATCAACCGGTTCCGCGTCATGGACGTATCCCGCGGTGCCGTGCTCACGGGGCACGTCGTGGCGAGCACGTTGCGCAGCATGGTGGCCATCGCGGTGATCATCGGCGTGGCCCTGTTGATGGGCTTCCGGCCTTCGGCCGGCTTCGCGGACTGGTTGGCTGCGATTGGCCTGATCGTGCTGACGGTCGTCGCGATCGGCTGGGTGACGACCGCACTCGGACTGGCTGCGAAGACTCCGGAAAGCGCGAACTTCTCCATCTTTCCGCTGGTGATGCTGCCCTTCCTGAGCAGCGCCTTCGTTCCGTCCGAGAAGATGGGGCCAGGTGTTCGCGAGTTCGCGGAGTACCAGCCGTTCACCTCCATCATCGAAACCCTGCGCGGACTGCTGACGGGGACGGTCGCCACCAGCACGGCGGTCACCGCGGTCGCGTGGTGCGTCGGCCTCATGCTCCTTGGTTACTTCTGGGCGCGCGCGACGTTCAGCAAACGAGCGTAAGTGCCGCTAGTTCACGCCATTCCGCCCGCTCGCCCTCACGCGTCGCCTCGGCGAATGCCCCCTCGCCGAGGCGACGCCGCGCGACTGCCTCAATCCTCGCCGCGTCGGGCTGGGCGCGATCCGGCAACCCGCGTACGGCGGTGCTCGCAGCGACCAGCCGCACGGCCTGCTCGTATTGAGCCTGGCGCAGGGCAAGGTCCGCGATGCCGAGGAGTGCTTGCGCGATCAAGGGAAGGTGCGCCGCCTCGCACGCAGCCTGGAATGCGGCGGCGCGGTGCTCGCGGGCTTGGTCAAGATCCTCGGTGAGGTAGCCGAGCAGGTCGTGGGTGACAGCCCGGAAGTAGGGCTTCTCCTGGCCGTTGCCCAGCATCGCCTTCACCTGGGCGAGTTGTCGGTGCGCTTCCTCGAGATCGCCGCTCCAACGCGCGAGTTGCGCCTGTGACACGGCCAGTTCGGCCAAGGCGTCGGGCCAGGAGACCTCCTCCGCACACCGTCGTGCGTCGGCCATGGCGGCCCGGCTGGACTGCTCGTCCCCCAGAAGCCAGAACAACTGTGCCTGCCGTGCGCGCATATTGACGATGTCCTCGATCGCGCCGACCTCGTTCAGGACCGCGATTGCCTGTTCGTAGTTCGCGCAGGCGCGGGCGAACTCACCTCGCATGGCGAGCCGGTCGGCCAGGGAGATCAAAGCGATCGAGATACCCCAGCGTTCGCCAAGCGCTCGGAACTCACTGAGCGCCGTCTCGATGTCCGAGTCCGCTTCGGGCTCTACCCGCCCGAGGGTGATCCGCAGCTGGCCACGGTTCAGGCGGGCCTGTGCCCGAACCCACGGGTCGTCGTCGGTGAGCAGCGGTTCGAACGCGGGCAGTACCTCGTCGGGCGCCTGCAGCATGCGTTCCATCGGCGCAACGAATCCGAGCAGTGGGTGGTGGCGGCGGCTACGCTGGGTGAATCGGTATGCCTCGTGGATCCACTCCTGCGCTTGGTGCTGGTCGCCCTGTCCTGAGGTGACGAAGAGGACCACGATCGCGTAAGCCGTTGCCCGGATCTCATCCGTCACCTCGCCAGGGGTGCTGGCAGCCGCCATGATCAACTCAGTGCCCTCAGCTTTGTGCCCTCCGAGCCACCAGTACCACCCGGCGGCTGCGGCGAGCCGCATCGCCTCCTGTGCTTCACCTGACGCGATCGCACCGCGCACCGCGGCGCTGATGTTGTCGTGCTCGACCTCGAGCGCGGCGAGCCACTCGAGCTGTTCGGCGCGGCGCAGGTGTGGTTCGGCGGTCTCGGTGAGCTCGGTGAAGTACGCCAGGTGAGCACGACGTGCCGAGTCCGATTCCGCGGCCTCGGCCAGCCGCTGCGCGGTGTACTCCTTGATCGTGTCGATCATCCGGTAGCGAGGTGCGTCGTTCCCCTCGGCGAGCAGCATCGATTTCTCGGTCAGTGCTGTGAGTAGCTCGAGGACCTCCGACTGGGCCACCGCGTCACCCGCGCAGACGTGCTCGGCGGCCTCCAGACTCGCGCCGCCGGAGAACACCGAGAGCCTGCGCAGAACCATCCGTTCAGCGTCAGTGAGCAGTTCCCAGCTCCAGTCGACTACCGCGCGCAGTGTCTTGTGCCTTGGCAGTGCCGTGCGACTGCCGCTGGTCAGCAGGCGGAATCGGTCGTCGAGCCGGTTGGCGAGCTGGTCGAGAGACATGGTGCGCAGCCTGGCCGCGGCGAGTTCGATCGCCAACGGCATACCGTCGAGCGCCCGGCAAACGCGCATCATGTTCGCCAGCGTGCGTGGGTCGCCCGCGAGGTCTTTGCGCACCGCGCTGGCGCGGTCTCGGAGCAACTGCACCGCGGGGGAGGACTCGATCTCGCCGGGACCGGCGTTCCTCGCGGGCAGAGGCAGCGGTTCCACCTGCCACAACGCCTCGCCCGTGATGCCGAGCGGCTCCCTGCTCGTCGCGAGGATCCGTAGCCGCCTGCACTCGCCCAGCAGACGGTGGGCGAAATCCGCGGCCGACTCGATCACGTGCTCGCAGTTGTCCAGAATCAGCAACGCCTCACGTTCGCGAAGCGCCGCGATCAGCCGGTCCGCGGGCTCGGCGCTCGCCGCCCCGCCGAGCAGGGCGTGGACCCGGAGACCGAGCGCGGCGAGCGCCGCCTGCGCGACTTCGCCGCTCGCGCGAACCGAAGCAAGCTCTACCAGCCATGCTCCATCCGGCAAGTCGTCGAGGAGCGTGCGTGCGGTTTCCGTGGCCAGCCGGGTCTTCCCGGAGCCGCCAGGTCCGGTCAAGGTGGTGAGACGATGCACTTTGACGAGTCTGCCGACCGTGATGACATCGTCATTCTTACCGACGAAGCTGGTCAACTCGGCGCGCAGATTCGTCTTCCTGGTGCCTTCGCGTGGTTCCAGTTCGCCGCGCAGCAGCGCGACGTGCAGCTCGGACAGCGCGGGTGAAGGCTCGACGCCCAGGGCATCGGCGAGGTCTTCCCGCGCACGCTGGTACACGGTCAAGGCTTCGGTGCTGCGCCCTGCCGCGCTCAGGGCGCGCATCAGCGCGGCGACAAGTCGTTCTCTCAGCGGATGAGCGGCTACCAGTTCGGTCAGCTCGCCGACCAGATCCGAACCCCCGCCAAGGTCGATGTCGGCCTCTATCCGGTCTTCCGTCGCGGCTCGCCGCAGTCCTTCGAGCCGCGAGGCAGTCGCGTTGAACGTTTCGCTGTCCAGCAAGCCCACGTCTTCCATGGCGGCACCGCGCCACAACCCGAGGGCTCTGCGCAGGAGTTGCGCCCGCTGCGGGTTCCCGCTGCCGCGCGCCTCCGCAACGAGGTGATCGAACCGGACGGCGTCGACTGCTGGCGGTTCCACAACGAGCCGGTAACCGCCTGCCTGCCCCTCGACCGTCCCGTCCGGCAGGGCTTTGCGCAGTCGTGAGACCAGTGCTTGCAGGGCATTGGCCGCGTCAGCGGGCGGTCGGTTGCCCCAGATCCAGTCGACCAGCTTCGCCTTCGTGACCACTCGATCTGGTTCGAGCGCGAGCGCGGTCAGCAGCGCGCGCAGCCGGGCTCCTGGTATGTCCACCAGAACGCCGTCGTCTGTTCGAACCTCGAGTGGACCGAGCATCGCGATCCGCACCCGGGTAATTCTGCCGCGTGCGGTTCACGGACTGCCAGCTGAGGCATGGTTCATGCCTGTAGTGCGGAATCACCGCAGCGGTGGTAACGGGTCGAGTCCAGGCGCTTGAGCGTGGTGCCCTGCGAGAATCGGGAGCGCGGCGCTCGGCGGGACGATGATCCTGGTCGCAGCCCAGAAGCAGCGTGAAGTGCCACCTTATACAACCTGACCGACGCCGGTCGGAGAGTGTACGTTTCTGCCTGCGGGCTGCCACTGCAAATCGGGGCCTGGCGTGCCGCACGCACGGACATGCCGGCGATCGGACGTCGTTGCTGCATGTCGGCGGCGCGGCCGAGTTGTTCATCCCGTGCTCCGCCAGATGAAATCCGGCCACTGCAACGACTTCCAGCTTAGGTTCAAGGCAATTGGGTGGAATCAAATCCCACCTGTGCGGCCATCTCGTGCGGAAAGAACGTGTGTTGCCTAGGAACTCCATGTTCATCCGGATCCGACCGGATCCCTTGCCCGCAGCGCAGCGCCTGCCCACGGAGTTGAACGAGAACGCGGACGCGGTCAGTCCTGCTTCGGGTGCGGCGTGCGGCCGATTAGGTTCTGGTCGATCACGGTGACCCACCGCAGGCGCGGTAGGTTCAACCCGCTGTCCACTGTGGACAGCAGATGGCCGGCCAGGCCCTCGGCCACCGAGTTCGCCAGGATCTGGTTGAGCACGATGCTCTTGCCGTTGTCGCTGACCTCGGCACGTCGAGCACGACGCCCTCCCCGACCCTGGCGAGCAGGTAATGCGCCGCCGCCCGGAGCGCCGCCTGACCGGGGAACAGCGCCATGCCGCTGAATGGGGTGATTTCGAGCGGTAGGAGTGGTCCGCCCGGCAGTGGGCGAACTCGGAAAACGCTGCCACGAGGCTGGTGGCAGGTTGAGCGCCCTAGTCGGAAGAGCGCTCATCCAGCACTAACGGGACGACGCGGCTCGTGTTGGAGTGCGGTGGTTCGTGCCGCGCATCTGCTGGGCCTGCTTCACACCGGGCAAGCTGGAGCAAATCTGGAGCAGGGGCGCTGCGGGAACCGCGTTGGACGCAGGCGAACGGTACGCAACGGCACTCGCCAACACTGAAGCACCAGCAGTTTCTCTGTTCTGGCTGGTCAGAGGCTCGATCTACCTACGCTGGCAGTGTGGGGGTCAGGGGTTCGAATCCCCTCAGCTCCACTCGGTTGAGATAGCCTCAGAAGCCCTGGTGACACGGTCCACAACGTGTCCCGGGGCTTCTGGCATTTCAGCGCTGTGCGGCCGGCGCTGGCGAGGGGTCAGGTCAGGTCGTGTGGGTCGCGTGCGGCGAGGGCTTCGGGTTCCGGCACGCCCACCCGCCTGGCGATTCTCAACCTGGCCCGCACGGCGGAGCTGGTTCGTGGTCGGAACTTCGGCACCTGCCCGCAGCCACAGGCCTCAAATCCGTCGTAGCGCAACCCGGCGGCGAGCACGGCGGCAACCGCGGCCCATCCCGAGTCGTCGCGCCTGCGCGGCGCGGCGAAGTCGTGACCGGCGAAGGCCATCGGCCGCCGGCAGATCGGGCACCGGTGCTCCGCGCCGTCCCACCCGTACTTGTGGCTCTTGCGGCAGGGCACACACACGTAGTGCACCTTGTAGG
The DNA here is from genome assembly GCF_053591555.1 of Crossiella sp. NPDC003009. NCBI lineage: Bacteria > Bacillati > Actinomycetota > Actinomycetes > Pseudonocardiales > Pseudonocardiaceae > Crossiella > Crossiella sp. NPDC003009. The sequence goes on from NZ_JBSFUA010000002.1 coordinate 83,594, forward strand.
GCGACAAGGCGTACCGGCACATGTCCACAACGGTAGCAACGCCATCGAACCAAGGAATGCGGATTTTGGCGTGAACGTCACGCCACCAGCGGGACAAGGGACTGGTGGTCCGGACCTGGGAGGGCGCGCCGTCTGTATGGCGGTGGCCGCCCTCCCGGACGCGCACCGCCAAGAATCGTCCCGCGTCCCGCCCGTTGTGGGAGGGTTGGCGCGTGGGAAAGCGCGAGATGGACGACGAGCAGCGCGAGCGGATGCACGACCTCAAGCGGATGACCTGGCGGGGCGGGCTGACCGGTGGCGCGGTCCTGGTCTTCGCGATCGTCGCCGGGGTGCTCCTGCACGACGACTGGACGGCGTTCCTGTTCGCGGGCTCGCTGAGCCTCGTGCTGACCACCGTCGTGTTCGTCTCGCACTGGCGCTACATCCGGCGCGGACCGTTCCCCCGGCTGCCCTCGAACATGCGTGACGGCACCACCTTCTTGTCCGGCTCATCCGGCGAAGGGGCAGCCGGTAAGGATCGAGCGGGCCAAGGCAGCTGAGCGAAGGCGCCGCGCGCGGCACGGCCAGGTCCAGGTTGTGCGGCTCGTCGACCAGAACCAGCTCGACGTGGTTCTCGCTCTTCTGTCCTTTGTGGATGATGATCCGGATTCCGGGTTGCGATCGCCACGAGACGGGGTGGCAGGCTAGTTTGCCCGGGTGAGTCTCCTCGATGATGTGGCCGAGCGCGACGGCTGGCGCTGCTGGGTGTGCGATGAACCGGTCGACCCCGACATGTCGGTGAACGACCCGAGGGGGCCCAGCGTCGACAGCCGGACCGCCGACCGGAAGGCCAAGGTCGCCGAGCGGCTCGCGCACCGCGGCTGCAACACCCGCAAGGGCGCGGTCAAGGTGGTCATCGCGTGGCCGGACCGCCTACACGTGGTCGAACCCGCGCCGCTGATCACTGTCGCCACGAGGCTGGAGCGCAAGGGAGGCCGCGAGATGGTGGCCCGCTGCCCGACCAAGCAGGACGCCCAGGAAGCGGCGGACTGGCTGGTGGACCGGTTCTCCCGGCTGGTGCCAGGACTGCCGGTGACCGCCAGCATCGAACCGGGCGGCGGCCAGTTCCTCGTCATCCTGGCCACCGGCCGCCGCTGACCGGGATCGCCAAGCACGCACCCGCGAGGCACAGTTCGATGTGCCCGCGTCAGCGTATGCGACATTCATGCGCTGACGCATGAAAAGAGGCTCCCGGGTGTATTGGACGTATGGGAAGCGCGGTTCTAGCGTGGGGAAATGAAGACCATCGGAATCGTCGGCGGTGTCGCCTGGCCCAGTTCGATCGCCTATTACCGGCTCATCAACGAAAAGATCTCCCAGCGCCTGGGTGACGACGGGCTGCACAGCGCGCGACTTGTACTGGCGCAGACCGACTTCGAGGAAGTCGACCGGAACCAGCGCGAGGGTCGCTGGGACGTGGTTGGCGACCTCCTGGCCGAGCAGGGCAACAAGCTGAAGGCCGCGGGCGCGGACTTCTTCCTGATCGCCTGCAACACCGTGCACGCCGCCGCTGACCGCATCGAAAGCGCGGTCGACCTCCCGTTCCTCCACATCGTCGACCCGGCCGCCCGGCAGGTCAGGGAACGCGGGTTCACCACCGTGGGACTGCTCGGCAGCCGCTACACGATGACCGGCGACTACTTCGTGAACCGCCTGCGGAAACGCTATGACCTCAAGGTGCTGGTCGCCGAGGGCGAACACCAGGAGAACGTGCACAACGCGCTCTACCAGGAACTCGCCAAAGGCGTCTTCCTCACCGCGACCCGGAACAAGTTCAAGGCCGCCATCGCGGACCTGGTGGAGCGCGGCGCGGAGGTCATCGTCCTCGGGTGCACCGAGTTCGGCATGCTCGTCGAACCCGAGGACAGTCCGGTGCCCATCATCGACACGGCCGTCGCGCATGCCGAAGCCGCGGTGGACCTGGCCCTCGCCCCCGAAGCCGACCAGGGGCACGTGGTCGACCAGCGCCGCTGAGCACCGTCGCCGCGAGGCTGGAGCGCAAGACGGCCGCGAGATGGTGCCTGGGCTGCCGCAGCACATCGGGCAGTTCGTCTGCGGTGTGCTGGCTGAGGAAGTCGAGGAACTCGCGCCTCGTGCCGCGCGCCCGGGTAGGGACACCCTCGCTTGGCCGCCCGTACCCGTTCTCAGCGGCCGGCCCCGGCCGCCGGCGGGAACCAATCCAGCAGAAGAGCTGCTCGTCGGCGGCTCGTGCCCGCTGGGCCAGACCCACCAGATCGCGAACGACCGCCAACATGCTGTCCGGGTTCACGTCCTGGAAGCGGGCGAACGCCTCAGCTCTCGCCCACTGCGCCGCGACCTGTGCCAGTCGATCCTCCGGCACCGCGGCGAGGCTGTCCCTGGTCGCAGTGCCCAGTTCCTGCAAGACGGCACCCGGATCCTTCCAGGGAGAGCCATCGGGCAGAGCCATGGCTTCCTCGATCGAACGAGGTTCGGTCTCCTCTGGCGGCCACACACTGGCGATCGGGGACAGCCGGGGATGCCACCGGACGTCTTGGGCCGCTGCCACCAGCGCAGCCAGGACCAGAAACGGCTCGACCGCGTGCGCGATCACGCCGGTCGATTGCCAGATTCGGGCGTTTGGTCCCGGACGAACTTCCGGCCGGTTGTTCGAGATTCACCTTGGCTGCGATGAGGACCTCGCGCAATCGCCCGAATGTGATCGACCTCGACGAAGGCCGCGGCGAGGATTCGATCCGCCTCGGGCAATTACAGGTACTGCTCGCCAATGGGCAGCCGCTGGCGGTCAGGTCGACACCGCCCTTGAACGCCACCCACTCCAGGGTCGCACCGGAGAAGTCGTTGCCGGTGTAGGTATTCTCCTTCCGTCCCAGCTGAGCCCGGGCTTCCTTGTCGAGCTCTCGGTTGAAGTTGATGCTGCGGAGCGTGCCGGTGAAGACGCAGTCGATGAACCCCGCCTCGTTGCAGAGCCACTTCTCCAGCCGGACGTTCCGGAGAACATCGAACGAACCGGTGTCCTTGATGTCCTTATCGGTTACCGTGAAGCGTCCGGCCTTGATCTTGCCTATGCTCATCGGATCCTCGGAGTCCCATGCCGTACGAGAAGCTATAAGGTATTCATTTCTCAGTTCCTGCGCAACGGTTCGATAGTCGCGGTCCATCGTCCACGGAGAGATGCCTATGTATGAGCCGGTTCAATGTCCGGATGCTTCGTGCTCAGCAGGTGACGTACAACTACCCGCACGTCCACGCCGACCTCGGCCGAGAGTGGCTGCGTGGCGGCAACTTCTCCCGTCGTACCATGCGCTCAATCTCAGACGGCACGCTCAACCTTGCCAAGCCGCGAGGTTCAGGCGCGTGGCAAGATACCCACCTTGCTGTTCTCGCGTAGATCACCTCGGGGTTCCCGCCGATTGTGTTGACGGGAACCCCGAGATTGTGTGCGAGACTGCAAGTGCAGGTTCAACTGCTCGATGAGTCAGAACGCTTCTAGTCGATCCGGCTCAACTTCCGAAGTTGCGAGGTGAGCAATACTGTAGATGTCGCCCACCTGCTTGCTTCGTTCGCGCGCAAATTCTGGATCATGAACCACTGAAATCTCTACCCGGGTCTCCGGAATCCAGATTCGATCCAGGTCGATGGTGATGCCGCGCCGAATTCGAAGCAGGGTGAGGCCCCTGTTCTCCAGTGGATCAATCAATGCGTCGAGGGGAACCCTGCTGGAAAATTTCCCGTAAGCACTGTGGAGGGCTTCGGGAACCGCATCCCAGTGTTCGAGATTCATGTCAAGCTTGTGAATTGCAAGGATCAGCAGGTGGCATGAAAACACATTGTCCACACGAAGGAAGTCGAGGCCAATGAAACCGAAGTCTCTGGAAATGCTCCCTTCGGAGAACTGGTTCTCATCAAATTCGTTGCCGAGTTTCTGGCTCCACTCGTCGGGCGTGGAACCTACGCCAAGCCCTAGAACCTTGCCGGAGCTTGCGGTGAAATCCGAGTAAAAATCAATATCCGACATCGTCAAATCTTCTGCAAAGCGGCGAGGGTTGCCGCTACTTCTGTGATGCGGGCCGCATCGTTCATCTTCCAGGCACCCTTCTTGGTGCGGTAACCTTCCCGCATTTCCCTGAGCGCTTCCTGCGCGACGGTGATCAGCTTAGCACGATCCCGTGCATTGGTTTTGACATGCTCAACTGCTGCCGCCATCGCTTTCTCGTCAGGGACTCGACCATTTGCCCTGATTGGCTGCCCGACAAGGTTACCTTCCTTGTTGACGGTGATCTTGACCTCTGCGCCATCTTCCATGTGGACATGGAAACCCTTACGAATCCAGTCAGGATGCAGGACGGCGACATGTTCGACGGTGAGACAGGGCTTTTTCTTGCCGCTGGGTGCTGCATTCGGCTTCGCGTGGGAGCTAGTGGCGCGAAGTGATCCGCCTACCTCGAGCAAGCATTCGGCTATCTGGGGCCGATTCTTTTCGCGATTCTTATCGATGAGCCCGCGAGCTCGATCGAGCAACGCTTTAGCAGCCTTGCTGCGCTCCAGGAACGCGCCCACACCGTTGATGATGTGCCACACCGTCTTGGCCATGGCGGGGATCCTCAAGACCCCGACCGCCGAAGTGAGCACATCGAGCAGTGCCCACCCGCAATCGGCACCCTCAGTCGCGCAGCGCAGGATGTTTTCCAGGCCGAGGAACTTGATGAGGAGCTGTCCGCCGTTCTCGATGATCCAGTCCGTGACATCCTTGTTGGCGTCGATCAACGCTTGGCGGTACTGATCCACCATCTCTTGGCCTCCCTCAGCCAGGAGTGCGGACTCGTCAGCGGTGGTCGTCTCACCCGCTTGCCTGCGCGCGCCGTCTTCCTCTCGGGCGGCAGCCTCTTCCAGTCGCTTCTTCTGCATGGCGATTTGCGATGCTTCCTTGGCCGCCGCGGCTGCCTCCTCGCTCGACTTGCCCGCGGCGATGGCATCGGCGCGAGCGCGGTCGGCGTCGGCCCGGGCCTGCGCAGCGTGAGTCCTTGCGGTTGAGGCGGATGCCGCGGCCCTGGTGGCGGACTTGGCCGCGGCCGCGGCGTCTCGCTGGGCGGCATCCGCGGCGGCCTTGGCTCGGCGCGCGGACTCGGCAGCCTGATCGGCCGACTGCTGAGCACGTTCAGCCGCGGCCTTCGCTTCATTGGCGAACTCGCGCGCCTGAGCCGCCGACGCTTTGGCCCGATCTGCCCAGCTCCGTGCCTCCTCAGCCGCATGGCGGGCGGTGGCCGCTGCCGCATGTGCCTCAGCCGCGTCCTGTCGAGCCAGAGCAGCCGCCTGAGCAGCACGGGCAAGATAGGAGTTGATCTGGGCGACGTGGCTGATGGTGTCGGCATCGCGTTGCTGCGCCTTGACGAGGCCGGTCTGCAAGAACTCGCGCCGGTGGGACGCGGGCCCGCTCATGGCGGCCTGGCCGGCTGCCTTGACTTCCGGGCCGCCGGAGCTGATCGCCTGAGTGATCAACACCAGCTCGTCGTCCTCGCGGGCTTTGTGCTGCCCGCTGTCAAGGAACCGCTGAACATCCTCATCGGTCCCGTCCAGTGCCTTGCTGGCCGCAGCCTTCACTCCCGGGCCACCGGCGGTCATGATCTGACTCGTCCGGACTCGGCTGTCGTCGCCCCTGCCGGGATACCAACGGTTTTGCAGGAAGCTCTTCACCTGGTTGTGGTTGCCGCTGAGCACGCCCTCGGCGGCGAGACGCTCGCCGCCATACACAGCGGTGTCGGCGATGTGACCGACGCTGGCACGGTCGTCCTGTTCTGTTGCCAGCTCCAGCCCGGCGCGAACGAAGGACACGACATCGGCGTCCGTTCCCACCAGAGCGGCCTCTGCCGCGGACCTGACCCAACTGCCCGCGGTGCGTGCGAGCCGGCCGGCCGCCTTCCGCCCGTTGGCCACCACGACGGCGACGTCGGCGGCAGGGTCTTTGGCCGCAGCCAGCAAGCGCTGGGTTTCCGCGTCCAGCTTCGCGGCCTCACCGGCCTTCCACCGGGCGTCATCCTGTCGGTCCGCCTCAGCCTGCTTCGCCTTCTCCGCAGCCGCTACGGCTTCGGCCTCCTGCTGGGCCAGCCGTTCGGCGTCAGCCCGCCGGGAGATCTCCGAGATCGCCCGCGCCTTGTCCACCGCGGCTTGGGACTGATCAGCAGCCTGTGTGGCGCCATCGGCCGCGGCTTGGGCCCGGTCGGCTGCGCCTTCGGCCTCGCCGGCATGCCGGGCGGCTTCCTCAGCCGCGGTGGCGGCGTTGTCTGCATGCTGAGCGGCCTGGTAAGCCGCGTCCTTGGCTTCCCGGGCCGCACGCGCTGCTTCGCCCGCGATGGACTGGGCGGCCCGCGCAGCGCGAGTGGCTTCGGCTGCTGCGCGCTTGGCCTTCTCGCTGGCCCGTTTCGCTGCTCCCGCGTTGGCACCCGCGCGCTTGGCCTGCTCGCCAGCCTGATCTGCGGCTCCTGCTGCCTGATCGGCGTGAGAGCCAGCCTGGCCCGCGGCTGCCGCCGCGTTTCCGGCGTCGGAGGCGGCCTTGGCCGCGGCCGCGGCGGCCTCCCCGGCCAGCCGCGCGCTCTTGGCGACGTCGCGCGCCTCCTTCGCCGCCTTGGTCGCCGACTCGGCGTGGCCGCGGTCGGTCGCTGCTGCCGCCGCCGCGTTACGTGCCTTCGCCGCCGCCTGCCCTGCCGCTGCCGCTGCCTGGGCGGCCTGGCTTGCCGCGCTGGCCGCGGCACGGGCAGCCTGGTTGGCCACAGCGGCGGCATTGATGGCAGTTTGCGCGGCACGGGCGGCACGGTCGGCCGCATCCGCCGCGCGGTCCGCTGCCTGTGCGGCCTTGGTCGAGGACCCATGAGCGGCCTCGGTCTCCTCGGCTGCCTTCAGCGCGGCGTCCTTCGCCAAACGAGCTGCGTTCACTGCCTGCTCGGAGGCTTCCTTGGCGGCTTTGGTCTGTTCAGCCGCATGGCGGCCCGCGACCTCAGCCAGGTCAGCCAGCCGGGCAACGGAAAGGGTCTCCTGATCGCGCGCCGCGGCGATCTGGTAACCGGAGAACAGGAACTCGCGGATGTCCTCGTAGCTGCCATCCAGTGCGCGCTGTGCTGCCTTGCTGACCTCAGGGCCGCCGGTGCTCAGGATCTGCACCACCCGGACCCGATCGTCGTCCCCTCGCGCATCGTGCTGACCGGTGATGAAGAAGCGGCGTTTGTCCTCGAGCGAGCCGTCGAGAGCCTTCTGCGCTGCGGCCTTCACCCCCGGCCCGCCGTCGGTCATGATCTGCAGGATGCGGACCTCGAGATCGTCCTGAGCGGGCTTGCGCCACCCCGAGGTCACGAAGGCGCGAATGTCCTCGATCGTGCCGTCGAGGGCCTTCTGCGCTGCGGCCTTCACCCCCGGCCCGCCAGCGGACATCATCTGCGTGGCCCGGACTCGCAGATCGTCCTCTTCGGCCTTCTGCTGCCCAGTCCGGATGAAGGTCCGGACGTCGTCATCTGATCCAGTCAGTGCCGCTTCGGCTGCCCTGGACACGCCCGGCCCACCGGTCTTCATCAACTCCAGCGCCTGGCGCCGCGCGTCCGCGATGGTCGGATCCGCGGTGTCGGCACCGGCCGTCCCGGCCATGCCAGCGCCGAGCGCCACCACAGTCACCAAAGTCGTGATCGCCCGTGCTGCGGGCAGCACGAGTCTCCTGACATGCATAAAAAATTGCCCCCCTTGGCATATGCCTATCAGCAAGCATTCTCGATGCTCGCCGCAGAGGTTGTACAGCGTGGCTTGGAGGGGATGCAACAAGATCCCTCGTTTGGCGTACCATTCGAGCGTTACCAATAGTGATGCTCGTCATAGGCTTGTGGCACTTGGGCTGGGCTATGTCTAGATTGCTGCCCGGTGCCTGTTGGGGACAGGCAACGTTTCTGTGCTGAGGGCACAATCATGAGGGGGGATGGACCCGTGCGGTCCTTTATTCGTCTGGCCGTACTGGCCATGATCGCCGGATCAGTTCTGGCAGCCACCGGATCGCCGGCGCTGACCCAGGACACACCGCCACCTGCGGTGGAGGATTTCGCCTATCCGGATGCGGACAAGATCTTCAAAGACAAGGGCATTCGCCTGCACCGAGGTGACGGCAACATCATCCTGGTCGACTGCGCCGCAGGAGGCGATCCGGTCAAGGTCCGCAGCCGCGACCGCGACGAGATCTGCTTCAAGGTGCTGGGGTCCACCGGCAAGCTGGCCATGGAACTCGATCAGACCTTCGCGATCCGCGGCAACTCCGGACACAAGGTCACTGCACTGGTCTCTGTCAACGGTAAGAACGAGTCGGTGCTGGTGCCGCAGAACAAGTGGATTGGTATCGGCGAGGGAACTGGCGAAGGCAAGTTCGGTGTCTTGCTGGAAATCAGCGCCGCCAGATGAGTTGAGTCTCGCTTCCATAGAGCAAGCTTCTTGGTCGCACTGTTTCGTATGGGTACAGCTTGCGCTGTGCTCAAGGCGCGTCCGAAATTCACTGCGCGAGCGAGCGCCGCTGGTTGGCGCGGTAGCCCCGTCTTCACCAATCTTTGATGATCAGTAGAGGATCCAGTCATGCCAAAGCGGCTGTCATCTCGCGACCTGGTCGCGGGTGTGAACGCAGCACAGAACAGACGACGCGCTCTGGGCGCTGTGATCACCGCGATGACGGTGGTGACCGCAGGCCTTGTAGGCGCCGGTACGGCACCCGTCGCACGGGCGGCGGTGGGGGAGCCCATCGCCTCGGGGGTTCACCCGTTCCTGGCGAGGGTCGTCGTTGGCGAGCACGTGCGCGGCTGCTCCGGTGCGCTGGTAGCCCCGCAGTGGGTGCTCACCGCCCGCAACTGCTTCGCCGGCCCCGGCAAGGGTTCACAGGTCCGGCCCGGTCCGCCGGAACTGATCACCACCGTCACGGTGGGCCGCAACCCCCTCTCGGGCAAGATCGGGCACGAGGTTCCGGTGCTGGAGGTCGTGCCCAGGGATGATCGGGATGTTGCCCTGGTCAAGCTGGCTTTCCCGGTCACCGACATCGCCCCGGTGTCGCTGAGCGCCTCCGCGCCAGGCGACAGCGAGGTGCTGCGGCTAGCCGGTTACGGGCGCACCGCCACCGAGTGGGTGCCGGGCGCTCCGCACAGCGGAACCTACGGAGTGACCTCCGTGGCCGGTGCCACGGTCGCGGTCTCGCCCTCCTCCAGCACGGCCAGCATCTGCAAGGGGGACGCGGGTGGGCCCGCGTTGCGGCAGCGTGGCCAGGCGGTGGAGTTGCTCGGGTTGGTCAGCGCTGCCTGGTCCGGTGGTTGCCTGGGTGAGACCGAGACCCGGCGCACCGCCACCCTGGCGCGGGTGGACACCCTCGCCGACTGGGTGCGCGCCACCACCCTGGAGCGCCCGAATCCGCTGGCGTTTGCCTGGCGGCACCAGTTGCACGTGTTCTCCCGCGCGCAGAACGGTGAGCTCTCCCATTGGTGGATGAACCGTGGGGGCGGGGTGGAGCGTGGTTCCTGGGGTGGGGAGTTGGCTGGTAATCCGGCTGGGTTCGTCGACGGTGAGCAGCAGCATGTTTTCGGCCGTGGCCCGGATGGCAGTCTGCGTCATTGGATCTGGGATGCCCGGGTGCCGGAGCGGGTTGGGCAGGAGACGTGGCAGGGTCCGAAGATCACCGGTGATCCGGTGGCCTATGTCTGGAAGGGTGAGCAGCACGTCTTCGCCCGTGCTGAGGACGGCACGTTGGCGCATTGGATCTGGTCTGGTTCGCTGCGCAATGACTCCTGGGGTGGTCAGCTGGTCGGCAACCCGGCCGGGTTCGCTCATGGGGAGCAGCAGCACGTTTTCGCCAGGGGCAAGGATTCGCAGCTGGTGCACTGGTATTGGGATGCCCGTGCCGAGCGGTTGATCTCTGAGGTGTGGCAGGGGCCGAAGCTCAGCAGTGATCCCACCGGTTACCTGTGGCAGGGGCAGCAGCACGTCTTCGCCCGTGGGTTGAACGGCAGCCTGGAGCACTGGCAGTGGTCGGACAGGTTCTGGCAGGACAACTGGGGCGGGCAGATCGAAGGCCGGCCCGCTGGGTTCCCTTATGGCGAGCAGCAGCACGCCTTTGGTCGTGGCCCGGGTGGGGAGCTGCGTCATTGGTACTGGGATGCGCGGACTCAGGGTGAGGTCGTTCGGGAGACCTGGCAGGGTGCACAGATGGCTGGGGATCCGACTGCGCATGTGTGGTTTGACGAGCAGCAGGTGTTTGCCTTCACGATGAGCCCGGATGGCGAGTTGGGGCATTGGTGGTGGGAGAACGGCAAGCCAGTGCAGCACGACACCTGGGGCAAGTGAGCCTCAGGATCGACTAGCGGCTGGCCGGTGGTGGTGAGGTGAGCTCGCCACCACCGGTCTGTGCGCCGGGGACCTATCGAAAACGGCTGACCTTGACGATCTGGTAGTCGTAGATGAACGGCTGGCAGGTGGAGGCGTTGGCGGTCGAGAAGTACAGGTACGGGTCGCCGGGGATCTTGTAGCGGATCAGGGACCGGTACTCTCCCGCGCAGTAGCTGTGGATCGAGAAGCCGGCGTCCACGATGTCTGGGCAACCGCTAGGCGCGTTCGCCCGCTCGCATCTCCCGCGCGGTCCGGCTGAACGCCAGTCCGGCCCCGACCGCGAGCATCGGCACCGCCGCCATCGCGAAGGCCCACCGCACATCGATCGTGATCAGCAGCCCCATCACGGCGATCGAGACCGAGTCCAGGGTCATGCGCGGCAGGTCGACGATGCTGTTCACCCGGCCGAGCAGTTCGCGGGGGGCGGTGCTTTGCACGAAGGCGGGCAGTGCCACGTCGCTGGAGTACGCGACCCCGACGCCGAGCACCGCGAGCACCACGGCCGCGACCCACACGCTGGGCAGGAAACCGACCAGGGCGAAGGCCAGGCCCTCGAACAGGGTCATGCCGATGATCAGCAGGCCCCAGCGCTGGGGGAGTCCGGTGAGTGAAGCGCTGAAGGCGCCGATCAGCTGGCCCAGGCCCCAGGAGGCGACCAGCGCGCCGAGGGCGATGGGGCTGTTGGACAGCTCCTTGGCCAGGGCGGGCAGGCCGACGGCGAACAGGCCGGCGTAGGACAGGGTCGCGGCGGTGACCAGCAGCAGCACGATCCGCATCGGCACGCTGTCGCGGGCGTAGCGCAGGCCGGCGCCGATCTCCCGCCACAGCGGGGTCTCCGGTCGTTCCGGCCGGGTCCCCTTGGGCGCGCCGCGCAGGGTCGCGGCCGCGACCAGGAAGGTCGCCGCGTTCACCAGCATGGCCGTGGTGGTGCCGCTCAGCGCGATCAGCACGCCGCCGCCGAGCGGGCCGGCCAGGCGGCCGAACTGCTCGCTCATGCCGAGCAGGGCGTTCGCCTTGGGCAGCTGCTCGTCGGGGACCAGCGAGGGCAGGATGCTCGTGCTGGCCGGCCAGAAGAACGCCTCGGCGACGCCGGAGAGCACGCCGAAGACGAACAGGTGCCAGATCTGGATGGTTTCGGTGGCGTTGAGCGCGGCCAGGGCGAGCACGCCGCCTGCTCGCACCAGGTGGGTGAGCAGCATGACCGTGCGTGGCGAGAGCCGGTCCGTGACCCCGCCGCCGACCAGCAGCAACGCGCCGCGGGGGACCGCGATCGAGACCATGACGGCGGCCAGGGTTGCGGCGGTGGAGCCGGTGACCGACTGCACCAGCCAGACGAAGGCCACGTCGTAGCTGTAGTCGCCGAGCATGGAGATCGACTCGCCCGCCCAGACACGCCGGAACGACCGCGGGAGTTCGCGCACGGGCTGAACCCTCGCCGCACCCGGGCGGACCGGCAACCGGATATTCCGGCCCGATTCCTTTCGCCGCCAACCTGCGTCGGTACCTGTGTCAGTCGCAGCTGGGAAGGGAAACGTCATGCGGAAGCTCGTGGTGGGTTGTCTGGTCTCGGTGGACGGGGTGCACGGGGAGCCGCGGTCCTGGGTGTCGGAGTACTTCGACGACGAGGCGGCGGCGAAGTCGTTGGCGGCGCTGGCACGCGCCGACGCGATGCTGATGGGGCGCAACACCTACGAGTACTTCGCGCCGGCCTGGCCGCAGGCGAGCGGGCCGTACGCGGAGCGGGTGAACTCGATCCGGAAGTACGTGTTCTCCGCCAAGCTGGCCTCGGTCGAGTGGCGGAACTCGACGCTGGTGGCCGGGGATCCGGTGGCCGCGGTGCGGGAGCTGAAGACCGGGGGTGACGGGGACCTGGTGATCTACGGGTACGGGCGGCTGGCGCGGACGTTGCTGGAACACGGGCTGGTGGATGAGTTGCGGGTGGACGTGAACCCGGTGATGGTGGGCGCGGGCACGCCGTTGTTCCAGCCTGGGGCGCGGCGGCCGCTGGCGCTGGCCTCGGTGGAGCGGCGGGGGCCCGGGGTGGTCACGCTGGTGTACGTGCCCGCTTGAGGGGAGTCGGTGTGGAGTTCCTTGACCAGGCCGAGGCGTACCGGCGGGAGCTGCTGGCGCACTGCTATCGCATGCTGGGGTCGGTGGACGACGCCGAGGACGTGGTGCAGGAGACCTACCTGCGCGCCTGGCGGGCCAGTGCGGGGTTCGAGGGGCGGTCCTCGGTGCGCACCTGGCTGTACCGGATCGCCACCAACGCCTGCCTGAGCGCGTTGCGGAAGCGGGACCGTCGGGTGCTGCCCTCGGGGCTGGGCGCGGCCTCGGACGATCCGGACGCGGTGCTGGAACCGGGTGACGGGGTCAGCTGGGTGCAGCCGCTGCCGGACATGCTGGTGCGGGCCGAGGCCGCGGATCCGGCGGGGGTGGCGGTGGCCAGGGAGAGTCTCCGGCTGGCGCTGGTGGCCAGTCTGCAGCACCTGTCCGGCAAGCAGCGCGCGGTGCTGGTGCTGCGGGACGTGCTCGGGTGGCCGGCGGCGGAGGTGGCGGCGGTGCTGGAGCTGAACGTGGGGGCGGTGAAGAGCCTGTTGCAGCGGGCGCGGGCCCGGCTGGCCGTGGTGGCGCCGAAGGCGGAGGAGGTGCTGGCGCCGGAGCATCCGCGGGCACGGGCGCTGCTTTCCGCTTATATGGCGGCGTTCGAGCGCGCGGACGCGGCGGCGGTGGAGCGGTTGTTGTTGCGGGACGCCAGTTTGGAGATGACGCCGGTGCGGACCTGGTTCGCGGGCCTGTCCGCCTGCGTGCCGTTCCTGGCCCGGCACGTGCTCGGCGAACCCGGCAGCTGGCGGACCGTGGCCACGGCGGCGAACGGGCAGCCCGCGCTGGCCGCGTACCTGCGCGGCGAGGACGGGAGCTACCACGGTTTCGGGGTCGGCGTGCTCACCGTGACGGCGGGCGGGATCAGCCGGATCAGCGTGTTCGGGGACCTGGAGTTGTTGCCGCGCTTCGGTTTGCCGACGGTGCTGCCCGCCACCTGACCAGGCGGCGGGCCGCACCGTCAGGCGGCTAGCTGCCTGCCGCGTCGAAGATCGCGCTGAGCAGGGAGGTGTTGTTGGTGGTGTCCTGGGAGAGCTCCCAGTTCATGATGCCGCCTGCGTTCGTCTTCGCCCACTGGGTCTTGCGCTTGATGGTGGGGATGCCGTTGTAGCACTGCTGGGCGCCGCTGGCCTGGATGCAGTCCTTGTTGGCGTTGGCCGGGTCCATCGCCACGATCTGGGCGTAGGTCAGGTAGTTCGGCCTGCTGTAGAACGGCACGCCGAGCACCGCCTTGTTCGCGGGCAGGCCACGGGCCTTCCAGCCGTTGACCGAGTCGATTGACCACTGGTAGTTGGCGTGCGGGCTGCCGCCGTCGTAGGCCATGATGTTGAGGAAGTCGACCACGCCGAACACCGCGGGCTGCACGCCGTTGGCGGTGTTGCCACCGGAGACCACGGCCGCGGTGAGCAGCTTGCCCTTGGGCTTGAGCGCGCCGCTGAGCTGCTGCATCAGCGCGGTGAAGTTGTTGCCGGAGGCGCCGGGGTCCGGGTACTCCCAGTCGATGTCGACCCCGTCCAGGTTGTACTGGTTGATCACGTTGACCACCGCGTTGACGAAGGCGGTCCGCGTGTTCGCGCTGCGGGCCAGCGCCTCGAAGGCCGAGTCGTTGCCGTCGTTCCAGCCACCGATGGCCAGCGACACCTTGACGCCGTTGTTGTGGCCCTGGGTCACCAGCGACCGCAGCTTGTTCGGGTCCGGCACCGCTTGCAGGGTCCCGTTGGCGTTGGGCAGGACGAAGGCGTAGTTGATGTGCGTGAGCTTGCGGTACTGGATGTTGTTGACGTTGCCGGACCAGGACGGCATGTAGCCGACGCTGCGGAAACCGGGCGGTAGTGCGGCCGCGGCCACCGGCTCGGCCGACGGCGCGGCGGCCGGTTCGGCGCTACTCGGCGCGGCGAGTCCCATGGTGACCGCGGTCGCCGCCGTGACCAAGGCGATTCCCGTTGTGGCCCAACGAGAACGGAACGTACGCCGACGAATGGAAATCGATTGCATGACGAGTTTCCCTTTCAGAGCAGGGGCTGATCGGGTGCGGCAGGACGTCAGACCGCGGCGGCAGGGGCGGTCTGGACGGCATGCTGGAAACCGGTTTCCACAGAGTGGGGAAACCAGGGTGTTATAGTTGAGCGGTTTTGGCCATAGCGCACACCAGTGTCTGTGTCGGCAAAGGACACGTCCCTCCTGGCAGCGGGCAACGCCCACCCTACTGCATGGCTTTAATCAAGTCACGATCAAAGCGCAAAAAGGGTCCAGACCACTGAGGATGGGGCCGTGATCGGCCAGCACTGTCCACAGTGGAGGGTAAAGCTGGGCGGGTCCGGGCGCGCACGGCGACCGGACCCACGTGCTCGATCAGCCGCAGGCGGTGGTCAGCTTGGCCACCTGGTCGGCCTTCTCCTTCATCCAGTTGGCCACGGACTCCGGGCCGAAGTCCTTCAGGGTGACCTCGTTCATCGTCTTGGCCATGCCGTCGAGGGCGCCCTTGAGCGTGGTGTCACCGGCCTTGGCGGCCAGCGCCTCCATCTCCTTGGCCTTCTTCTGGGTCTCCTCGAGCGCCTTCTGCGGGTCCGCGACGTTCGGGGTGAAGCTGGCCAGCTTGAGCGCGTCGATGCACAGCGTGGCCTTGTTGGCCGCGTCGCCCACCTTGTTCGCGGTGTTGGCCGCCTCCTGGACGGCGCCGCAGCCGGCAAGGGCGCCGAACAGGCCCAGGGTCAGCAGAGCGGTGGCCACTGGACGAGCTGCGCGCATGCCGTATCTCCGATCATCGACTGAGTGTTATGTCCGACTCTACCGGCCTGGCGAACCGGCCATGGGGAAAAGAGCGCGGTAGAAGGAGTTCGCCCGGAACCCGTCGTCGTGATGGGTGGAGGTCCAGGACAGCGGCACCGCGCCGGAGGCGGTGTGCAGGTGGCCGTCCAGCCGGTAGTCCGGGTGCACGCCGTCGTTGCTCAGTGTGGTGCTGAAGCTGAAGGTCAGGCGGTCGCCCCTGGTCACCGGCAGGCCACCGGCGGAGAGCGGGGCGTAGACCGGGAACCAGTTGCAGCGCTGGGTCAGCGAGTCGATCGGGCTCTCCGCCGCGCTCACCCACAGCCGCACGCCGAGGGCGAAGCCGTGCAGGGTGCCGCGGCGGGTGATGACCAGCTCCCGGTCCTGGCTGCTCTCCGGGACCAGCTCGCCGCCGAAGTCCAGCGGCTCCACCTCGGCCGCGCCGGAGAGGTGCGCGCGCCGGCGCAGGCCGGGGATGCAGGCGCGCACGTCGAAGGGCCTGCCCACCGAGCTGAACACGTGTTCCAGGTAGGGCAGGGCCAGCTCGGCGAACCCCGGCCGGCCGCCGGGCGCGGCGTGGTCCAGGTCCAGCGCGACCACCGTGGTGGCGCTGCGGTGCGGGATGAACACCCCGTCCCGGCGCACCAGGCGGTCCCTGGCATCGCGCAGCACCGCGCCGGCGCCCTCCGCGCCGCCCAGGTTGCCGATGATCTCCGAGACGCACACGTCGGCGCGTTCGGGCAGGTGGACCTCGGTGGACAGGCCCTCCAGCACGGTGACCCGGTCGTCGAACCCGGCCCGCGCCACCGTCTCGCGGGCCTGCCGGGCCGCCTCGGGCAGCACCTCGACCGCCCACACGTGCCGCGCGCCCGCCCTGGCCGCGGCCAGCGCCCACACCGCCTCCTGCCCGGTGCCGATGTCCAGCACGGTGCGGCCGGGCGCGTGCCGGGCGATGGCCGCGGCGTAGCGGTCGTTGCGCAGCTGGTCGTCGAGCATGAAGTGGTACAGCCGGTCGTCGTAGACCGGGTACTCGCCGAGCGAGGGCAGCAGCAGCGCGGGCGCTGGGTCGCCGATCTCACGGGTGCGCACCAGCACTTCGCGGTCCGGTGCGGTCAGGCGGGCGATCGCGGAACCGGTCATCGGCTCGCACCGTCCCAGCGCAGCGGCAGGCTTTCCACGCTGAGCTGGACAAAAGCCCGTTCGCGCACCTCGAATCCGGCCGGAATCCGGTAGTCCGGAATTCGCCGGTGCCATTCCTCGAACACCACCTTCAGCTCCTGCCGGGCCAGGTGCGCGCCGACGCAGCGGTGAATTCCCCAGCCGAAGGTGAGGTGCCGGTTCGGACTGCGGTCCAGCAGCACCTCGTCGGCCCGCTCGAACTCGCGCGGATCCCGGTTGGCCGCGCCGGAGAGCAGCAGCACCAGGTCGCCCTTGCGCATCGGGCAACCGGCCAGCTCGACGTCCTCGGTCACCCGGCGGCCGTCCAGGATGATGTCGTAGTAGCGCAGCAGCTCCTCCACCGCGCTGGGGATGACCTCGGGCTCGCGGACCAGCCGCGCGCGGTGCTCCTGGTGCGTGGCCAGGTGCCAGAACGCGTAGGACAGCTGCGCGGAGATGGTGTCCAGGCCCGCGATGAACAGCACGAACAGCAGGTTGGTCAGCTCCGCGCTGGTCGGCACCCGGCCGTCCACCCGCCAGGTGGTCATCCGGCTGACCAGGTCGTCGCCGGGCTCGGCCTGGCGGCTGGCCAGCAGGTCGGCAAAGTAGCCGCGCACCTCGGCGCGCACCGAGTCCAGGCTCTCCGGATCCCCGTCCGGGCGCAGCACCGCCTCCTCCCAGGCCAGGAAGCGGTCCAGCTCGGTCTGCGGCAGGTCGAGCATGGTCAGGAACACCGAGACCGGCAGCCGCTGCGCGATGTCGGCGACGAAGTCGCAGGAGCCGCTGTCGATCACCGCGTCGATCAGCTCGGTGCAGCGGGCCCGGATGACCGGGTCCAGCGCGCGGGCCCTGGCCGGGGAGAACTCGCTCATCAGCGGTTTCCGCCAGGCGGTGTGCAGCGGCGGGTCCAGCTGCATCGGGATCGCGGGCTCGGCCGGTTCGGGGTCCAGCAGGGTCAGGCCGCTGTTGGAGAAAGTTCCCGGGTCGTTGAACAGCTCCCGAAGAGGAGCCATCCGGGTGACCACCCAGTAGCCGCCGTCGGCGGTGCTGCGGAAGGCCGGGTGCTCCTCCCTGCGGGCGTCGTGCTCGGCCCGGTAGTGACCGATCGGCCGAGTGCCTTGCAGGTACCGGAAGTGCTTCTCGGGAACCCCCGCCTCGCCGGGCATGGCTTTTCCTCCGTCGCGCGTCGAGTGCTTCCCCCGTGCCAGAGAAGAATTACCCGGCAGGCCGCCAAAACCCAGGCTGGATAAACAAAGATGATGCACTGGAGGCTATCCTCCAGTGACAATTGCGGAATTCCTCTGGGTGCTTTTCGGAAAACGTCCCGGCAATCGGCTCAGCCGATGATCTCCGCCGGCGGCAGCGCGGAGAGCACGGCCAGCGCCCGCAGGAACGCGGCCCGCTCGGCGTCGGGCAACCGCGCCAGCACCCGCTCCTCGTTCGCCTGGATCGCGGCCTGCGCCGTCCTGCGCAGCTTCCGCCCCTTCTCGGTGATCGAGACCAGCCGGGCCCGCCGGTCGGCCGGGTCCGGACGGCGCTCGATCAGCCCGGCCTGCTGCAGCTCGTCCAGCACACCGATGATCCGGGTCTTGTCCGCGCCGATGGCCTGGGCCAGCGCGACCTGGGTGCGGATCGGCCCCTCGTCCACCGCGGTCAGCACCGCGTAGGCCCACATCGACAGCCCGTGCGCCCGCAGGATCGGCAGCTCAGCGGCGATCAACGCCCGCTCCAACGGCACGATCATGGCCGCGAGATCACGACGGCGCCCGGTCATGCCGTGCAGCGTACTGGGGTTGACCAGATCGTAAGCTTATGCACATCATATGCACATGCTTACGAATGAGTTGCTGGTCCTGCACCGCCGCGCGGTGCTGGACAGCGTCGCCGCCGTTGACCAGGTTGAGGCTGAGGACCTGACGCGGCCGACCCCGTGCGCGGGCTGGACCCTGGCGGAGCTGCTGGCGCACATGACCGTGCAGCACCACGGGTTCGCCGCCGCGGCCGAGGGGAACGGGGCGGATCCCGCGGTGTGGCGGGTGCGGCCGCTCGGGCCGGATCCGGTGCGGGAGTACCGGGCGGCGGCGGACCGGGTGCTCGCGGCGTTCGCGGCGTTCGCGGCGTTCGCGGCTGAGGGTGCGCCGACGCGGGAGTTCGCACTGGCTGAATTTGGCGCTTCGTTCCCGGCGGCGCGGGCGATCGGGTTCCATCTGATCGACTACGTGGTGCACGGGTGGGATGTGGCGCGGGCGCTGGGGAATCCGTACCGGTTGGCGCCGGAACTGGTGGAGGTTTCGTCGCGGATCGCGTTCGCGGTGCCGGACGATGGGGACCGGCGGCGAGCGGGGGCGCCGTTCCGGGCCGCGTTGCCCGCCGAGGGGGAGCCGATGGAGCGGATCTTGTTGTGGCTGGGGCGATCGCCGCACTGGCCGGACTGACCCGGGCCTCGGGCTGCGATCGCCAGATTCGGTTGTGGCCAGGCTGAGGCTTGGATGGTGACAGCCACCCTGTTGCCCCCTTGGCTGCTGGAATGGGGCGGAGCGCGAGAGCGCGCTCGCAGTGTGGACGCCGCTGGGCTCCGGTCTGTGGCGCCTGGTTCCCCATTTTGCATACTCGCTCAGATTTGCGAGAGTGAGGAAAATCTTGTCGAGATCGTGGTGGCTGCAAGGCTGACGAGGAGGTCTGTGACGCCATATTTGTCGACGGCTCCAGGCGCGTTGAGGTCGTTGATTGAATATCTTCCGAAGTAGGGTGGGATGTTTTCGATAGCTGTGGTTGGTCAACAAGTTGCTGTCGGTGGGGTGGCCGACGAGATGTTGGGGGAAATCGTTGTGGGTGACTTCAGGGAGTCATTTCACATGTCCGCCGACTATTGGAACGCAGAGCGGTACGCCCAGAGCTGGAGGACATCATTCGCGGTGTTGTTGTCAGGCGAGGCCGCGCGGTCTTGCTTCGTTTCGTCGATAACGGATCCTGAAAACTCGAACTTCATCATGATATGGCCACTTTATCGCCAGGGGGACCTGGTTTTCATTCGGAACTCGATTCTGTTCCTGGAAGAGCTGAGGGAACCATTTTCCTCGCTGGAGCCTTGGCGCTCCGTGGGGCCTCGCGAAGCTGTCGACGAGAATGGAGATCGGGTTTCTGAGTGGAGTTGCCGGCTGGACGATATAACGGATTTCTTCCACAAGACGAGGTGACGGGGGGCAGAACCGGGCAGATCACCGCCGTCGGCCAGCGGGGCCATGGGAAGTCAGCCACTCCGTCGTTCTGACATTGCTGAGAACTGCGCTGAGGTGCACGCGTGCAGCCCAGGGTCGAATGCAGGGAGGCTAGGATGAGCGAGAGAATTCCTGATGAAGTTGAAGGCGTCCTGCTCGCCGCAGGATGGCGCCCAGGTCGAATGGTTGATGTTGAGCCGTGTCTGATGGCCTGGCGTTCTCTGTCGCTTGCCGCCGAGTCGGCCCCGACAGAATTCGTAGCCGAGTTTGACAACCTGCTTCTCCGGCATCCCCCCATTATCGATGTCGGCGGTGCGCAGCACTGTGATCACACGCGGTTCGATGTCGTTCAGTCCGTTCGCGGCGTCGCATCGCGAGCGCATCGAGAATATTCGATCCTTGCTGAAACCGATCTCTACCCAGTGGGCGAAAATCGATCTCATATGACCTTGATGATCGGTGCATGTGGCAAAATGTTCGCTGGCGTTGACAACTATTTGCTCGTCTATCCGGGTGTCCTTGAGTCCGCTCTGGTGTACATCTGCCGAGGGTTTCCCCCGCGGCCTCTTGGGGAATGGTCGCTCTAAAGATGGAGAGATGGGTCGTGGCAGCGTCGGCAGGGGTGATGAAATCCGCGGTCGACACTTCGGCAAGGATATCGATAAAGGAATCGGTTCACGCATCAATGTGCTGACAGATAAGGGCGCTTCGGTTTCGAAAGGGCGGTACGATACCCTGGCGAGAGAATTTCAACATGGTTGAGGCGGAACGTATGACCGACAGTAGTTCTTATGGGAGTCATCCGGAATACCTTCCGGACTTCATGAACGACCCCCGTGATGATGACGGTCGGCAGGTAGTGAAGCTGGATCTCGCCGAGAGCCGCGCACTGACGGCAGTGACACTGAGTAGATTTCCGGCTGCCGCTGGCGACGTGATCGACTTCGGGTCCACTCCGGTCGAAGATCGCCTCTGGTGGGACGATGAGGAGCACTGGGTGAGGATAGCGGCTGGGCTGCTCTCCTCATATGTGCAGCGGGGTGAGCGGATCGCCGTCATTTGGGGCAACTACCTGATGCCGACCGTGGCCATGCCCGCAGATGTCGCGGTGCGACGCGCGCGGGACATCCTGGACGCTGGCCAGCACTTCTGGATCCACCCGCTTGGCGGTTCGGTGCTCATAGAATGCCTAATGGATGGACAGGTGACGGTCGCGACGATTCCGTCAGGCTGAGTGCAGAACCCGCGAGAACGTCCACGACTCCTCGCCCTCCGTGGAGTCGTGCGGGAAAGAGGAAGTGGTTGTGGAGACAATATCCCAATTGAATTTGGCTTGATTTCGTTGAGTCTGAGCGGGTCTACCGGGGAGGCTATGGCTGCGCTTCGGGATCTGGAGCTGACCAGTGTGCTTCGTCAGGGGTGGCTGAGTTGTCCTGGCGTAGACCTGCTCTCGCCGTGCTCGCCTCTAGTAACGTGGAGCTGAGCGAAGCGTTGTTGCCCGACCTGTTCAGATTGGCAACTGTTTCACACTCTCCGCTCTCCGAGGTTCGACGACTTATTCTCCAGATTCCTGGTGATAGGCTGGAGATCCTGTTGGGTCCATTGATTGAAGAGTTAGTTGCCGAGTTGCTTGCAACTTTGAAAAGCTGTCAACTGCTGAATGATCTGGTGGCACAGGACTTTCGGTTGGATTGCGAGAATTTCGACCGATAATTTTCAGACTCGGGTTACGAGTGGGGCCGGGCGACTATCAGAGTCCGCCCGGCCCCACTGCCCTCAGAGCGTCTTCTCCAGGCGGCCGGCCAGGAGTTTGGTGAAGCGGGCTGGGTCGGGCAGGTCGCCGCCTTCGGCCAGCAGGGCCATGTTGTAGAGGAGTTCGGCGGTTTCGGGCAGGGCCTCGTCCTCCGGGCGGTCCGCGTGGGCGGCGCGCAGGGCGGTGACCAGGCCGTGGTCCGGGTTCAGTTCCAGGATGCGCTTGATGGGTGGGAGGTCCTGGCCCATGGCGCGGTACATCTTCTCCAGGGTTGGGGTGAGGTCGTAGGTGTCGCCGACGATGCAGGCGGGGCTGGTGGTGAGGCGGGTGCTGAGGCGGACTTCCTTGACCGTGTCGGCCAGGGTGGTGCCCAGCCAGGTCAGCAGGGGCTCGTACTCCTTCTGCTTGGCCTCGCGGGCGACCTCGGTGGCCTTCTTCTCCTCCTCGGAGTCCAGGTCCACCTGGCCCTTGGCGATGGACTGGAACTGCTTGCCGTCGAAGCCGCTGACCGCGTCCACCCACATCTCGTCGATGGGGTCGGTCAGGATCAGCACCTCGTAGCCCTTGGCGGCCAGTGCCTCCATGTGCGGGGAGTTCTCGATGCTCTGCCGGGACTCGCCGGTGAGGAAGTAGATGTGCTGCTGGCCGTCCTTCATCCGCTCGACGTACTCGCGCAGCGTGGTCAGCTTCTCCGCGTCGTGGGTGGAGGCGAAGGAGCAGATCTCCAGGATGGTCTCGCGGTTGTCCGGGTCGGAGAGCAGGCCTTCCTTGACCGCGCGGCTGAACTCGGTCCAGAAGGTCTGGTAGGACTCCGGCTTGTCCGACTGGAGCGTCTTCACCGTGGCCAGGATCTTCTTCACCAGGCGCTTGCGGATCAGCTGGATCTGGCGGTCCTGCTGCAGGATCTCGCGGCTGACGTTGAGGGACAGGTCAGCCGCGTCCACCACGCCCTTGACGAAGCGCAGGTACTCCGGGACCAGCTCCTCGCAGTCGTCCATGATGAACACGCGCTTGACGTAGAGCTGCACGCCGCGCTTGGCGTCCCGCATGAACAGGTCCATCGGCGCCCTGGACGGGATGAACAGCAGCGCCTGGTACTCGAAGGTGCCCTCGGCGTTGAGCCGCACCGTCTCCAGCGGGCCGGTCCAGTCGTGGCTGATGTGCTTGTAGAACTCGGCGTACTCCTCCTCGGTGACCTCGCTCTGGCTGCGGGCCCAGAGCGCCTTCATCGAGTTGACCGTCTCCAGCTCCTGGCCGCCGTCCTCCTCGCCGGTGGACGGCTTGGCCATCCGGATCGGCCAGGTCAGGAAGTCGGAGTAGCGCTTGACGATCTGGCGGATCTTGGCCGGGTCGGTGTAGTCGAAGAGGTTGTCCTCGGCGTCCTCCGGCTTGAGGTGCAGGGTCACCGAGGTGCCCTGGGGCGCGTCCTCGGCGGGGCCGATGGTGTAGGTGCCCTCGCCCTCGGACTCCCAGCGCACGCCCTCGGACTCGCCGGCCTTCCTGGTGACCAGGGTGACCCGGTCGGCGACCATGAAGCTGGCGTAGAAGCCGACGCCGAACTGGCCGATCAGGTCCTGGGAGGCAGCCGCGTCCTGGGTCTCCTTCAGCTTGCGCAGGAACTCCGCGGTGCCGGACTTGGCGATGGTGCCGATGAGGCTGACCACCTCCTCCCGGCTCATGCCGATCCCGTTGTCCCGCACGGTCAGCGTGCGGGCCTCCGGGTCGGTGGCGATCTCGATGTGCAGGTCGTCCGCGTCGGCCACCAGGTCCTTGTCCCGGTAGGTGGCCAGGCGCAGCTTGTCCAGCGCGTCCGAGGCGTTGGACACCAGCTCGCGCAGGAAGGTGTCCTTGTTCGAGTAGATCGAATGGATCATCAGCTGCAGGAGCTGACGGGCCTCGGACTGGAACTCGAGCGTTTCGGTCGGGCTGGTCACGTGCTTCCTTCCGCGAATCACTTCCGGGTGCTGCGACCAGGCATTCTACGTGTCAGGCGGTGCGGGAGAGTTCGCGCTCCCGGCGCGGGGCCCGCTTGGGGGCCGGGCGGAGCTGGGCGGGCGCGGCGGTGACCAGGTCGCGGTAGATCCGCTCGAACCGGCCGATGGTGTTCGCGATGGCGTGCTCGGCGATCATGGCCTCGCTGGCCTTGCCCATGGTGGCCAGCATCTCCGGGTTGCTCAGGGTCTGGGTGAGCCGGGCGGCCAGCGCGAGCACGTTGCCGGGCGGGAACAGCCAGCCGTTGCGGCCGGGGCGCACCAGGTGCGGCAGGGCCATCGCGTCCGCGGCCACCACCGGCTTGCCCGCGGCCATCGCCTCCATGGTGACCAGGCTCTGCAGCTCGGCGATGCCGGGCATGCAGAACAGGTCGCAGCGGGCGTAGGCGGCGAGCAGCTCGGCGTCGCTG
Organism: Crossiella sp. NPDC003009; assembly: GCF_053591555.1. Classification (NCBI taxonomy): domain Bacteria; kingdom Bacillati; phylum Actinomycetota; class Actinomycetes; order Pseudonocardiales; family Pseudonocardiaceae; genus Crossiella; species Crossiella sp. NPDC003009. Next base: position 107,394 of record NZ_JBSFUA010000002.1, read on the forward strand.
AGGTGGCCGTGGAAGGTGACCCGCGCACGCACGCCGAGGCGGTCGGCCAGCGCCTCCAGGCTGCCGCGGCAGCTGCCGTCGCCGACGATCTCGGCCCGCACGTCCAGCTCCTCCGGCAGCTTGGCCAGCGCCTCCAGCAGCTCGTTGACCCGCTTCTCCTCATCCAGCCTGCCGACGAACAGCACGGTCCGGCCCGGACCAGCCTGCTGCGGCTGGGCGCGGCGGTACTTCTCGATGTCGATGCCGCAGGAGATGGCCAGCGCCTCCCGGCCGAGCTTGTTGTCCTGCAACAGCTTCACCGCGCGCGGGGTGGGCGCGGTGACCACCTGGGCGCGGCCGAACACCGACACCAGGTCCCGCCAGGCCAGCCGGGCGCTGCCGGCGCGCAGCCAGCCGGGCATCTTGACCAGCGCGAACAGGTTCTCCGGCATGAAGTGGTTGGTGGCCACCAACGGGATGCCCAGCGCGGGCGCGGCCTTGGCCAGCGCGCGGCCGACCACGAAGTGCGCCTGCACGTGCACCACGTCCGGCTGCAGCTCGCGCAGCAGCTCGGTGGCGGTCCGGTTCGCCTGCCACGGCGTGGCGAACCGGAACTTCTGGTAGAAGGGCCAGCGGTGCGAGCGCACGTGGTGCACGGTGATCCCGTCCATCGCGTGCGAGCCGGCCAGCAGCTCCGCCGAGACGTCCGGGGCCGGGCAGAGCACGTGCACGTCGTGGCCCTGGGCGGCCAGGCCCGAGGCCAGGCGGTGGGCGAAGTTGGCCGCCCCGTTGACATCCGGCGGGAAGGTGTCGGCGCCGATGACGATGCGGAGAGCACGCTGACTGGTCATGATGCGGTCCTGTTCTGGGCTGACCAGGCAGGTACGCGCTGGTCGTCGACTTCGAGGGAAGGGGTGCCGGGCGCGAAGGCCAGCAGGGTGACCCCGGCCAGCGCGACGGCGGCGCAGGTCAGCTCGGCCACGGCCACCCACGGTGTGGTGCCCGCGGCCTCGCCGAGCAGGCCGACGCCCATGGCGACCGCGACCAGCGGGTCGAGCACGGTCAGGCAGGCCACCACGTGGTGCGGCCGTCCGCTGGCGTAGGCCTGCTGCACGCACCAGCCGCCGCCGAGCAGCGCGGCGGCGACTCCGGCCACCGCGAGCCAGGAGATCCCGGCTCCGGCCTGGAACTGGTGCGCGGTCAGCCGGACCAGCACCGAGACCACGCCGTAGGCCACCCCGCCGCCCGCGCCGAGGGCGAGACAGCGGACGTTGCCGCGGGTGAGCGAGCCGATGATCATCAGTGCCGCGATGCCGAGCGCGCCGAACAGCAGCACGTCGGTGAGCGCCCCGGCCGGTGGCGTCCCGGTGGCGCTGCCCGCGGCGAAGGCGACGAAGCCGCCCATGCCGAGGGTGGCGGTCAGCACCGGGGTGAGCACCGCGGCGTTGATCCGCCGCCCGGTCTGCCGCGCGTCCAGCACGGCGGCCAGCACCAGGGCGAGCACGCCGACCGGCTGGACCACGATCAGCGGTCCGATGGCCACCGCGATCGCGTGCAGCACGGTCCCGCCGCCGAGCAGCGCCAGGCCGAGCAGCCAGCGCGGGTCCCGGACCAGCCGCCACAGGGTGGCCAGCCGGAGGTTCGCGCCGTCACCGGTGGCTTGCACGGCCGAGTGCTGCACGCGGGCGGCGGCGGCGTAGCAGCACGCGCCGACCACCGCGAGCAGCACGGCGAGTCCGGTCAGGTCGATCACAGTGCCCACTGTGGTCGGCCGGGCCGCCCTGATCATCGGGGAATGTCCCCGGGGTGACCCCTACATGTCCCCCAGGCAGCTCAGGGACCTGCGAAAACCGGTCAGGATTGGGGGGTTACCACCCTTGTCGCGAGCACCGGTAGCGCACTGGGTTTGAGGAAGGCGCGGGTGACCTCGCGGACCCGGGCGCCGGGGGCCAGCACCAGGTGCCAGCGCCGGTAGATCGCGGCCACCGCCAGCGTCATCTCGGTCCAAGCGAAGTTGTCGCCGACGCAGTGGTGCGTGCCGCCGCCGAAGGGGAAGAACCGTTCGCGCCGCCAGGTCCTGGCCGCCGGGTGCAGCCAGCGGTCCGGGTGGAAGCGCAAAGGGCCGGGATACAGCGCGGGATCGCGGTGCAGGGTGGGCGGCACCACCAGTACCTCGGCGGCGGCCGGGAGTTCGGTGGCGCCGAGGCGGAGCGGCTCCACGGTGGTGCGCATCAGCAGCCAGACCGGGGAGTGCAGGCGCAGCGTCTCGGTGATCACTCTGTCCACATAGGACAGTTCGGGTAACTCGGCGACGGTGGGCGGCCGGTTGCCAAGGACGGTGGCGAGCTCGTGCCGCACCGCGTCGGCGACCTCGGGGTGCACGGTCAGCTCGTAGGCCAGCCAGGACAGCGCGGTCGCGGTGGTCTCAGTGCCGGCCATCAGCAGGTTCAGCACCTGGGCACGGATCTCCGCATCACTGAGGGGTTCCCCGGTGACCAGGGTGGACAGCAGGTCGCCGTGGTCGACGCCGGCCTGCCGGTAGGCCGCGATGGCTTCGTCCACAATGGACGTGAGCCGGTGCAGCGCCTCGTCGAAGCGGCGGTTGGCCGGGATGGGCAGGTGCTCCAGGAAGTCCGGCAGCAGCGCGCGGCTGGTCACGCCGTTGAGCACCGGGGCCAGCGAGCGCTGGATCTCGGCCACCGCGGCCTGGCTGAACTCGGTGTGGAACAAGGTTTTCGCGGTGACGCCGAGGGTCAGGTCGGCCAGCTGCTGGTCCAGCCGGAACCGCCGCCCCTCCGGCCAGGCGGTGGTGATCCGGTCGATCTCCGCGCGCATGATCCGGGCGTAGCCCGCGATCTGGTTGCGGTGGAAGGCCGGCTGCACGATCCGGCGCTGCTCGCGGTGCTCAGGGCCGTCGGCGGTGGCCAGGCCGTCGCCGAGCAGCTCCCGTGCCTTGCGGAAGACCTTGCCGCGCTGGAACTTCGCCGCGTCGGTGACCAGCACCCGGCGGATCAGCTCAGGGGAGTTCACCAGGTAGATGACGCGGGGACCCAGGTGGAAGGCCACCAGCTCGCCGTGGCCGCGCAGGCCCTGCAGGAACTGCAACGGATCCCTGGTCAGGGCGGGCAGGTGGCCCAGCACGGGGAGCCGGCCCGGTGCGACCGGGACGGACGGCAGGACGGCGCTCATGGTGGCCTCCACCTGTTGTGCGGCTCAGGGTTTGCGGGCCACCGCCGCGAGCAGGGAAGCGTGCGCCGGCATGTCGGTGACCAGTCGCAGCGGGGTGTTCGGCCGCCACTGCGAGGTGTAGACCAGGCCGGGGTCGACCAGGTCCAGACCGTCGAACAGGCTCGCGATCCAGGCGCGGGAGCGGGCCACCCCGGCGCTGGTGGTGGCGCGGGAGAGCTCGACCAGCTCGCGCACCTCGGCCGAGCCGTCGGCGCCGTCGTCGGTGATGTGCGAGAGCACCAGGTAGCTGCCGGAAGGCACCGCGGCCAGGTAGGTGCGGACCAGCTCGGCGGCCTCCTCGGCCTCGAGCACGTAGTGCAGCGAGGAGGCCATGATCACCGCGACCGGCTCGGTGAAGTCCAGCAGGCCCTGGGTGACCGGGCTGGCCAGCACCTCCCGCGCGGCGCGCATGTCCGCGCCCAGGACGCCCGCGCCGGGCACCGAGGACAGGATCAGCTCGCTGTGCGCGACCGCGACCTGCTCCTGCTCCACGTAGACCACCCTGGACTCCGGGTCGATCTCGATGGCCATCTCGTGCACGCTCTTGGAGGTCGGCATGCCCGAGCCGAGGTCCAGGAACTGGCTGACCCCGCGCTCGGCGCAGTAGCGGACCGCGCGGCTGAGGAAGGACCGGTTGTACCGGGCCAGGTCCCGTACCCACGGCATCCGCGCGATGGCCGCCTCGGCCATCTGCCGGTCGGCGGGGAAGTTCCACGCGCCGCCGAGCAGGTAGTCATAGACCCTGGCCGGACTGGCGCGGTCCACGTCGATGTCGGGCGGTACCCAGCTGGTCTGGGTGCTCACGAAAGACACACATCCCATCGTGTGGTGACAGTGCGACCCGGCCGGGTGCCAGGCCGAGGAGCCACTGTGCGCTTGGCCGGCCGGGCGACGGTAGGGGTATCGCCCGGAATGCCGCCGCGGGTTAACCGGATTGGGGCAAGCGGTAGTGGTTTGTTACTCGCAGCGTTGTAGTATGCACGCTCTGTTGACCATCCCCCCTCGGGAAGAGGAACAACGTGCGACCCCTCCGGGTTCTTGGCACCGCACTGTTCACTTGTCTCACCCTGCTGGCCGGCCCGCTCACCGCGGCAGCCGAACCACAGGTCCGCTGCACCGAGACCAAGCTCCCGGTCTCCTTCGGCCTCGGCCTGCTGCGCCAGACCGTGCACGGCACCCACTGCGCGCCCGTCGGCGGCGCGTCCGGCACGGTGCAGCTGCTGGTGCACGGCGGCACCTACAACCGGCACTACTGGAACCTGCCCTACGCCCAGGGCCGCTACTCCTACCAGCGCGACATGGCCCGCGCCGGGCAGGCCACCTTCGCCATGGACGCCCTCGGCAGCGGCGACAGCTCAAAACCGTTGAGCGCGCTCATCACCGGCACCGCCCAGGCCGGGGTGGTGGACCAGGTCGCGGCCAAGCTGCGCGCGGGCGCGGCCGACGGGGTGAAGTACCGCAAGGTGGTGCTGGTCGGGCACTCCATGGGCTCGGGCATCGCGCTGCTGGCCGCGGCGCTGCACCACGGCGTGGACGGCGTGGTGCTCACCGGCATGACGCACTCGATGGACCTGCTCGCGCTGACCGGGATCTTCGTCAAGGGCATCACGCCCTCGCTGCTGGACCCGGTGCTCGGCGGCCGGAGCCTGGACCCCGGCTACCTCACCACCTGGCCCGGCACCAGGGGCGTCTTCCACGAGGGCGGCTCGGTGGAGCCCGAGGTGGTCAAGGCCGACGACGCGACCAAGGACCAGGTGGCCGCGACCGTGGTGGCCGACCTGCTGCCGTTCGGCTTCATCCTGCCGGTGTCCAAGGCGATCAAGGTCCCGGTGCTGATCGCCAACGGGGACAAGGACAACCTGTTCTGCGCGTACTCCTGCGCGGATGAGAAGACCTTGCTGGCGAGGGAGCAGCCGTACTTCAGCCCGGAGGCGAAGCTGGCCGTGCACCTGGTGCGCGGGGCAGGGCACGCGGTCGCGCTCGGCCGGGACGCGGCGGTGCACCGCACCGCGATCCGCGACTGGCTGAAGTCGAACTTCCCAGGTTGAGCGGTCCACCGTGACCGTGCCCTTCCCGGAGAGCGGGCGGCCCCCATCGGCCGTGCCACTCTCCCCGGCCGAACGCGCCAAGGCGCGGGCCAAGCTGGCCCGCAAGTGGGCCGGGCAGATCAGCACCACCGAGTACGTGCCGCTGGAACCCGAGGAGTTCCAGCGCACCCTGGATGACATGGTGGACGCGCTGGTCGACGCGGCGCGCGCCGAGCCGTTCCAGGCGCACCCGGCCACCGCGCACGGGGCCGAGCTGGTCGCCGCGGGCTGCACCGGGCCCGCGGCGTTGCAGCACACCATGGACGTGCTGGGCAAGGGACTGCTGGCGCTGCCGGAGCTGGCCGGGCTGCCGCGCACCGCCGAGCGGGTGGTGCTGCTGCTGGGCGCGCTGGCCGCCGGGTACAGCGAGGCGGTCCGGCTGCACACGCTGTCCCAGCAGGACACCATGCTCAAGGCGCTGCGGGTGGCGCTGCAGGACACCCGGCGGGAGCTGGTGCTGGCCCATGGCCGGTTCGAGCACCTGCTGGCCGGCACCTCCAGCGGGGTCGCGGTCACCGATGCCGAGGGCCGGTTCACCCTGGTCAACGACGGGCTGGCGGCGATACTGGGGCAGCCCAAGGAGGAACTGTCGCGGGGTTCGCTGTTCGAGGTGAGCCATCCGGAGGACGTGGCCGCGCTGCGCAACGCCTACCGCTCGCTGCTGTCGGGCCGGGTGGCGCGGGTGCGCAACGAGCACCGGCTGGTGCGCGCCGACGGCGAGCGGGTCTGGGCCATGCTCAGCCTGGCCGCGGTCCGGCCGGGCGAGCCGGGCGCGCAGGTGGTCGCGGTGGTGGAGGACAGCTCGGAGCTGAAGCTGTTGCAGGGCCAGATGAACCGGCAGGCGCTGCACGACCGGCTGACCCAGCTGCCGAACCGGCAGTACTTCGGCAGCAACCTGGAACGGGTGCGCAGGCAGGCCGACCCGTCCACCGGGATCACCCTGTACCACCTGGACCTGGACGGCTTCTCGCTGATCACGCACGGTCTCGGCCGGGGGGTCGGCGACCTGGTGCTGGACACGGTGGCCAGGCGGCTCAAGGCGGTGGTGGCCGGAGAGGAGGCGATGGTGGCCCGCTTCGGCGCGGACGAGTTCGCGCTGCTGGTGCAGAACGGGCCGGGCACGCCGGACGTGGTGCGGATGATCCAGCGGATCACCGCCGCGCTGGCCGAACCGCTCTACGTCGGCGACTCCGGGCTGGCCGCCACCGCCTGCATCGGCGTGGTGGACCGCCCGGCGCGGGACCTCACCGGCGAGGAGTTGCTGGAGGCCGCCGAGCTGGCGCTGGCGCGGGCCAAGCGCAACGGCTGCGCGCAGTGGGCACTCTACGACCCGTTCCAGGACGCCAGGGACCGGGAGTGGGCCTCGCTGGCCGCCGCGCTGCCCGGCGCCTGGGAGACCGGGCAGCTCACCGTCACCTACCAACCACTGTCCACAATGGATGGTGAGCGGCTGCTGGGTGTGGACGCGCTGCTGCACTGGGACCATCCGCGGCGCGGGCCGGTGCGGCACGAGCTGTGCGCCGAGCTGGCCGAGCAGACCGGCCTGATCATGACGCTGGGGGTGGCGTTGCTGCGCAAGGCCTGCGCCCAGCTGCGGGACTGGCGGGAGCGCCTGGAGTGCGACCTGCCGCTGCACGTCCCGCTGACCGCGAACCAGTCCGCCGACCCGGACCTGGTCGGCCACATCCGGTCCATTGTGGACAGCACAGGGCTGCCTGCGGACCGGCTGTGGCTGGGCATGCCCGCGCCCGCGCTGGTCAACCCCGGCGGTGAGGCGGCGGAGAACCTGCGGCTGCTGGCCGCGGCCGGGGTGCGGATGGAGCTGCTGGAGTTCAGCACCACGGCCGCGGACCTGGCCTGCCTGGCGGACCTGCCGGTGCGCGCGGTCCGGGTGGCGGGCTGGCTGGTGGAGCGGCAGGCACACCGCGGTGGCCGGGACACACTGGTCGCCGGTGCGCTGCGGGAGCTGTCCCGGCTGGTGCGGGCGACCGGGGTGCGGGTGGTCGTGGCCGGGGTGGACACGCCGGAGCAGGCCGAGTGGTGGCGGTCGATCGGCGCGGACGCCGCGCGGGGCGGGCACTTCGCGCCCGCCGAGCCGCCGGAGCGGTTCGAGGAGCTGCTGTAGCCCCCGTCCGGATGAATCCTCGACCACTTTCCGCAGCGAGCGCGGGCGGAGATCACGCTCCGGTTCCCGGATCTTCACCTGCGGGCGCGCGGAACGGCACACTGTCCGGCGTGGCTCCGCATGAACTGACCGCGGCCGACTGGCCCGCCCTCGATGTCCCCGCCGCGCGCCGGGTGGCCGAGGGCCTGGCCAGGCGGCACGGCATCGGCCTGCGGGAGGTCTTCCGCTACACCTACGCCGGGCGCGGCGCGCCGGTGGCGGTCTTCGACGTGGCGGGCCGGGACTTCGCGCTGGTGCCCGGCGGCGCGGTGCCGCTGGGCTTCGACGAGCGGGGCTGGACGCCGAGTGAGGAGGAGATGGCCTCTTTTCTGGGTGATGAGGACGCGCTGTCCCCGGCCGCGGAGCCGGTGCGCAGCACCCCGTACGAGCCGGAGTTCGCCGCCGAGGACCTTACCGAGATCAGGGCTGGGCTGGCCAGGCGGACCACCAGGCCGAGGGTGGTGGAGCTGCCCTCGCTGCTGGTCGCGGTGCAGGCCGAGCCGGTGGGCGAGCGCGGCCCGGCCGAGGTGGCGGCCGCGCTGGCCGCGGTGGGGCAGCGGTTACCCGAGCCGGATGAGTGGGAGCACGCGGCGGCCAGCGGGGCGCGCACCCTGTTCCCGTGGGGCGACCGGTTCCCCAGCAGCGCCAACACCATCGACCCGAGCGTGCCGAACCTGTTCGGCCTGCGCATCGCGCACCACCCGGACGAGCCCGAGCTGACCGCGGACCCGGCGGTGGTGCTCGGCGCCTGCCCGCCGGAGGACGGCCCCTGGTTCGAGACCCGCCTCGCGCACGCCCCCGCCTACCGCGGCGCGGTCCCGGGCGACCGTCCCGTCTTCGTCAGGGCGGTGCTCCCGGTGACACTGTCCACAGTGGACTAACTAAGGTCGGCGGCGTACTCGCTCAGGGCGATGCGGTTGGGCAGGCCGGTCTTGGTGATCAGGTTGGAGACGTGGCGTTCCACGGTGCGCGGGGACAGGTGCAGGCGTTCGGCGATCTCGCGGTTGCCCAGGCGGCCGATGAGCAGGCGGAGCACCTCGAACTCGCGGACGGTGACGCCGACCGAGCGCAGGCCGGGCGGGATGCCGCCGGCGCCCTCGCGGTGCTGGGCGACCCGGACGCCTGCGCGGCGGAGCAGGGCGCGGCAGGCGCCGGCCACCGAGGCGCAGTCCAGGCGGTGGAAGTAGGCCTCGGCGGTGCGCAGCCATTCCACCGGCTCGCCCCAGCCCTCGGCCAGTGCCTCCTCGCCGACCAGGCGCAGGCCGAGGTGCCTGCTCATCGCGTACGGCTCGCCGGCCCGTAGCGCCTCGGCGACCGCTTCGGCCGCCTCTTTCGCCTTGCCTTCGCGGCCGAGCAGGACCGCCCTGGCGAAGCAGGCGAACTGGCGGTCCCAGCGCAGGCCGCCGGCCGGGTTGGCGGCCAGCTCGTCGTAGGCGGTGCGGTCGGTCTGGCCGCACAGCACGGTGAGCAGCAGGTGCAGGCCGTGCCTGCCGGAGAGGTGGAACACCGAGCGCTCGGTGTCCTCGCCGTCCAGCGCGCGGGCCAGCTCGGCCAGCGCGCGGCCGGTCCTCCTCCAACAGCGCGCAGAAACTGCCTGCCAGGCCGTGGATGCGCGGGGCGTGCAGGGCGGGATCGCCGTGCCAGTCGCGGAACTCGGCCAGCGCCTCGGCCAGCTCCTTGCGGCGGCCCTGGTGCCCGGCCAGCACCGCGCGCAGCAGCAGCGTGTACTGGGTGGTCTCCAGCAGCTTGAGCCGGGTGGTGGCCGGCAGCACGCCGTCGATCAGGGTGCGCGCGGTGTCGAAGTCACCGCGCAGGATGGAGTGCAGCGCGATGCTCGCCTCGGCCTGGTACCGGGCGGTGATCGCGCCCGCGGCGGAGGCCAGCTCCCTGGCGTGCTCCAGCCGGTCCAGCGCGCCGGTGCGCAGCGCGTCGTCGTTGCCCAGCCGGATCAGGGTGTGGATCTCCCAGATCGGCAGCTGGTGCCGGACCGCGACCGCGCGGGCCCGTTCCAGGCAGGCGGTGCCCTCCTCGGGGTCGCGGTGCCGGGTGATCGCGCCGAGCAGCTGCCAGGCCTGGCAGGCCACCACCGGCAGCGGCACCGACTCGGCCACCTCGGCGGCCTGCCGCCCCAGCCGTTCCGCGGTGGCCAGCTGGCCGGGGCCGGGGATGTCCAGGGCCAGGTGCGCGGCGACCACGTCGATCGGCGCGGTGTCCTCAGCCGCCGGGTCCGGGCCGAGCAGCGCGCGGGCCGCCTCGACCTGGGTGATCCCGTCCGCGGAGCGCCCGGCCACCGCGGCGGCCCAGCCCAGCCGGGTGTGCAGCTGCGCGCGGCGGCGCGGGTCCAGGCCGCCGACCTGGTCCAGGATGGCCACCGAGTCCAGCGCGCGCTCCACCTCACCGGCCTCGGCCAGCGCGTTGACCAGCAGTTCCAGCGCGGTGGCCCGGCTGGCCGCGTCCTCGTGCCGCAGCAGCTCCCACGCCTGGTCCAGCAGCGCGACCGCGGAGCCCGCCGCGCCCTGGGCGAGGGCCCGCCTGCCCACCTCGGTGTAGATCAGCACCGCCGGGTTGAGCGGGCTGACGCCGCTGGGCCGCTCCGGGTCGGGCCGGACCACGCCGAGGTCGAGCAGGGCGCGGTACACGGCTTCGGCCACCGCGCTGAAACCGAGGTCCCGCAAGGGCGTGGGGCCATCTCCGTCCTCCTGGGCTGGGTCCAGCCTGCGGGGGGGCGGGGGCACGCATGCGTGCCGGGCACGCGGTTTTCCGCCGGTGGACACAATGGACGGTGTGATCGATGTGGAACAGGTGATGGAGCAGTGGGGCGAGCAGGGCGTGCTCAGCCTGCTCCAGCTCGGGCCGGGCAGGCCCTGGCGGCTCTCGCTGTCCGGGGAACGCAGGGAAGGCGCGACGCTGGCGGAGTGCTTCGCCGGTGTGCCGGTGCGGCAGGGCGGGTCGATCGACGTCGAGCTGCTGATGACCGAGCTGGCCGGGCGCGGGCTGAGCGTGCTGCTGAAGCTGGACCACGAGCGGTGGGCGGAGCGCGGCAAGCCGTGGACCTTGCTGATCGAGGAGGAGCCGGGGTTCTCCGCGCGCGTGGACGCCCGGACGATGCGCGAGGCGTTCGAGGTGGTGCTGGCCAAGCTGCGCGCGCGGTCCGACGGCTGGGAGTGGACGGCGGAGCTGCTCTGATCACCAATACGGATGGCGAGTGGGTGCCGGATGCCCGCGCCTCATGGTGGTGACGCCGGGCTGCCACTACTTTGGTACCGGACTCACCGGCTGGAGGGGTGAATGAGCGCGAACGGCGTCGGGGCCGATGGCCGCTGGCTGGGGGTCGGCTCGGCCACGGGACCGGACGCCGCGGTGGCCGCCTTCCGGGCCGCCGCCGGCGCGCTCACCGGCGAGGATCCCCGGCTGCTGCTGGTGTTCGCCTCCGTCAACTACGACCCGGCCTCGGTGGCCGAGGGGCTGGCGATGGCCGCGCCGGGTGTGCCGGTGATCGGATGTTCCTCGCGCGGGGAGATCAGTCCGGCCGGGTCGCGCGGGAGCTCGATCGTGGCGATCGCCTTCGGCGGGCCGGGGTTCGCGGTGACCACGGCGGTGGCCGAGGCGGTCTCCGGCAGGCAGCGGCTGGCCGGGGCGGAGGTGGCCGCGGCGGTGGAGGACGACTCCGGGCTGCCGCACCGGGTGGTGCTGCTGCTCACCGACAGCCTGGTCCGGGAACAGGAGTCGATCCTGCGCGGTTGCTACGGCGTGCTCGGCGCCGGCGTGCCGATGGTCGGCGGGGCCGCGGCCGAGCGGCGGGAGGCGGGCAACCACCTATCCGCGAGCACCTTCCTGCTGCACGACGGCAAGGTGCACACCGACGCGGTGGTGGCGGCCACCCTCGCCTCGACCGGGCCGCTGTCGGTGTCGGTGCGGCACGGTTGGCGCAAGTTCGGCGAGCCGATGATCGTCACCAGCACCGGCGAGGGCCGGGTGTACACCTTGGACGACCGCCCGGCCATGGACGTCTACCTGGACCGGCTGGGCGCGCCGCCGGAGGCCTACACCGACGCCGCGGCGTTCACCCGGTTCGCGTTGCCGCGTCCGCTGGGCGTGCAGCGGCGCAGCGGGGTGCAGCCGCGCAACCTGGCCACCGGCTTCGACCTGGACGGCCGATCCATCAGCGGCGGCAGCGCGATCGACCACGGCTGCCTGACCTGGGCGATGTGCGGGGACGAGCAGTCGGTGCTGGCCGCGGCGGACGAGGCCTGCGCGGAGGCCATCGACGGGCTCGGCGGCGCGGAACCCTTGGGACTGGTCACTTTCAGCTGTAGCGCGCTGCTGCCGGTGCTCGGCGTGGACGGCACCCGCAGGGAGAACGAGACCTTCGCCGCGCGCTGCGCCGGCAAGCCCTTCGGCGGCTTCCACACCTCCGGCGAGATCGCGCGGGTGCGCGGCATCGACGGCTTCCACAACCAGACGCTCGCGGTGCTGGCGCTCGGCTGATGGCGGACTCCCTCGCGGCCCTGCACGGCCAGCAGCTGCTGGAGCTGCTGGCGGTGGTCTCGGCCTACCCGGATGAGGACTCCGCGGTGCACGGCGCGGTGGAACGGGCCGCGCAGGCGCTGGAGGCCGAGGTGGCCGCGGTGGTCTTCGGCGCCGAGGTGGCCGCCTGCATCGGGTTCCCGGCCGGGACCGAGCCGGTGGCCGAGCTGCTCGCGGTGACCAGGCAGGAACGCGCGCACCTGGAGGTGCCCGGCCTCGGCCGCACGCACGCGGTGTCCACCAGCTGGGGCGGCAGCCATCCCGGCCACCTGGTGCTGGCCCGCTGGGCCGAGGAGTTCTCAGTCGAGGAACGCCACCTGATGCGTGGCATGGCCCGGCTGCTGGAGCTGACCCTGACCATGCTGCGCACCCTGCAGGCCGAGCACGCGATGCGCGAGCGCAGCGAACGGCAGGCCGCGGAGAACGCCGAGCTGGTGGCCACCCTGCGCCAGCGGCAGCGGCTGATGGAGCACCTGTTCGAGGTGCAGCGGGCCATCTCCCGGCGCCGCCCGCTGCCACAGATCCTGGACATGATCACCAGCGCCGCGGCCGACCTGCTGGGCGCGGGCATCGTCGGGCTGTGGCTGCGCGACTCGGCCGAGCCGGAGGAGCTGCGGCTGGCCGCCGGCGTCGGCCTGCGCCCGGATCTGTTGGAGCAGCGGGCCAGCGTGCGGCTGGTGGAGACCGGGGCCGCCGGCGAGGCGGTGCTGGTGGAGGACGTGGTGGTGCGCTACGGGCGGCTGCCGGAGTCCGCGCTGCTGTACCGGCTGACCGCGGGACGCCTGCGCGCGGCGATGGCCGCGCCGGTCTACGACAGCGGGGAGGTCGCGGGCAGCCTGCTGATCGGCTCCGGCCAGGCCACCCGCCGCTATGCCGGCGCCGACGTGCAGATGCTGCGCTCCTTCGCCGAGCACGTCAGCCTGGCGCTGACCGACGCCAACACGGTCGAGCAGATGCGCAGGGCCTTCCACGACTCGCTGACCGGGCTGGCCAGTCGCGGCCTGTTCCTGGACCAGCTCTCCCAGCTGCTCACCCAGCCCGGCCCGCTGACCGCGGGTCCGGACCGGGTGGCGGTGCTGTTCGTGGACCTGGACCGGTTCAAGGCGGTCAACGACACCCTCGGCCACGCCGCCGGGGACAACCTGCTGATCTGCACCGCGGAACGGCTCAAGGCCCAGCTGCGCAGCTCCGACGTGGCCGCCCGGCTGGGCGGGGACGAGTTCGCGGTGCTGCTCACCGGGGTGGAGACGGTGCAGGACGCGGTGCTGGTGGCGCAGCGGATCCTGCACGCGCTGGCCGAGCCGATGCTCATCGCCGGGCGGCAGCTGCGGGTCAACGCCAGCATCGGCATCGCGCACAGCCCGCGCGGCGCGGCCGACGCCGCCGACCTGATGCGGCGCGCGGATGTGGCCATGTACCAGGCGAAGCGGGCCGGGCGCGGCCGGTACGAGGTGTTCTCCGACGGCATGCTGATCACCGGCTCGGAGGACCTGCCGGACCGGACCGGCTGAACGGAGGTAGGGCTTTGCCCACCTCGGAAGCAGGGCCTGACGCCATCGGATCTTCCTCGCCCGCTGCCTAACGTGATCTCCGAGAAGCTGAGCGAGCCTGGGGGCGGAGATGACGAACGTGGCGACGGCGCAACGGGAACCGGTGGCGGTGCGGTGGTGGCGGCGGCCCTGGGTGGCCCCGCTGTTCGTGCTGGTGACCGTGTTCCTGGCGTTCTCCCTGCCGAGGTACCTGACCTTCGACCCGGCCCAGACCAGGGTGCCCGCGCCCGAGGGCGCGAGCTGGCACTACCCGCTGCTGGTGGCGCACGTGCTGCTGGCTTCGGTCGCGATGATCACCGGCTGCCTGCAGGTGTGGCCGTGGTTCCGGCAGCGGTATCCCTTGGCACACCGGTACCTGGGCCGGGTGTACGTCTTCGCCGGGGTGCTGCCCGCCGGGGTGAGCGGGTTCGTGATCGGCGCGGCCAGCCCGTTCGGGCCGATCAACCAGGTGAGCAACGTGATCCTCGCGGTGCTGTGGCTGGCCTTCACCGCGCTGGCGGTACGCGCGGCCTGGCAGCGCCGCTTCGGCGACCACCGCAAGTGGATGATCCGCAGCTTCGCGCTGACCATGTCGATCATCACCAACCGCCTGTGGGGCATCCCGATCGGCATGTGGCTGGCGCCGCAGCTGGAGACCACCTTCGGCGGCAGCGAGATCGCCATGGGCCAGGCGATCTCCGGACTGACCGCCTGGCTGGGCTGGACGCTGACCCTGCTGTTCGCCGAATGGTGGTTGCAGCGCAAGAAGAAGCGGTCAGTACGGGTACCGGTCCCCGTAGCCGCAGCTGGCTGAGGAGTCGTGCGGGCGGGCGGCGAGCAGCTCCCTGGCCCCGGCCCTGGAGGCGTTCCACTCCCGCCAGCCCGGCTCCGCCCCGGCCAGCGTGTAGTTGATCGTCCGCAGCGCGCAGGAGCGCTGCGGTTCGGGCAGCCGGTCCAGCACCGGGACCACGTCGGCGGACATCTGCCGCAGGTAGCTCAGGTCCAGGTGCCGTTGCTGCGCCACGTTGATCTCCGCCACCAGGCGTTCCGGGTTGGCCATCGAGAGTCCAAAAAGGACTGTCAGGCCGGAGGTGACCACGATCCGCGGCACCCAGGACCCGCGCAGCCGGATGCCCGCGGCCAGCACCACCAGGTACACCAGGCCGATCCACAGCTCGCAGGTGAGCACCAGCAGCCGCAGCACGGTGGCCCCGTAGGCCTCCTGGTAGGCCAGCATCCGGCTGACCGAGGAGGCCACGATCACCAGGGTCAGCACGGCCAGCGCGCCCAGCAGGACCCGCAGCCACAGCCGCTCGCCTGCCCGTTCCCGAGGGGCCCAGCGGGTGGCCAGGCCGATCACCGCCAGCGCGAGCACGCTCACCGCGCTGAGCTGCCAGAACCCGCTGCGCGCGTACACCGCGTAGGTCATCCCGGCGGTCCGCTGCACGTAGGCCTCGCCGCCGAACAGGCTGGCCAGCTGCACCGCGACGAACCCGCCGAACAGCAGCACCAGCATGCCCACCGGCAGCGCCCACTCCACCAGCCCCACCGTGCGCGCCGACCGCTCCGCCCGCCCCGGCGCGCCCTTGACCGCGACCAGGCAGGCCCCCGCGGTGCCGAAGACCAGCAGCCAGAACACAAAACCGCCGCGCACGATCGCCGGACCGTCCACAGTGGGCAGAACAGCGGAGACCAGCGAGGCGAACGCGGCGTCCGCCCCCGCGAACAAGGCGCCGAAGACCACCAGCAGCACCACCGACACCGCGATCGACACCAGCAGCCGCCCGCGCGCCCCGCGCACCCGCACCGCCGCCGCGCCGCGGATCACCCAGTCCAGCCGCACCAGCGCGGTCACCGGCACCGAGAACGCGCCGGCGAACAACCCGAAGAACGACTTCCCGCCCGCGGCCGCCAGCGACCCGGCCACCCCAGCGCCCAGCACGCACAGCACGAACAGCCACTCCGCGTCCCGCACCGCCCCCACCGCCAGCAACCCGATCGCCAGCGCCAGCCACCCGCCGCGCATCGCCCGCTCCCCGCCGGAGAGCACCAGCTCGGAGTCCCGCCGCGCCACCAGCCACACCGCCAGCGCCGCCACGATCCCGACCAACACCCAGCCGATGGCGGGCCGGTCCAACGGCAACGCGAACGCCCCGGCCACCCCCACCACCGCCGCCGCGACCACCACCGACCCCGGCGCGTACGGCCGCGGCACCACCGTCGCGAACACCGGCGCCGCAGCGGTCACCACACCCCCGGGCACGTGTGTTGGCCGGATTTCTACGGGGTCTTGGCCGTTGTGGTCGCCGGAGTCGGCCGATTCCGGCTCGGCGCTCGGCTCCTCGGCCGGGGCTTCGCCCTCGTCGCCCGCGCCCGGGGACCCCTCGGCCCCGGCCGCCGACTCCGGCGGCTCCTCGGCCCCGGCCGCCGCCGGCTGCTCCCCGGTCTCGGCCGCCGCGTCTTCGGCGCTGGTCACCTCGTCCTTCGCCTGCTCCGCGGACTGGTCCCAGCCGTCCCGTGCTTTCCCGCTCATCATCATCCCCAAGGCAGCAGTCATCAGCCCGGCCACAACCATGGCCCGGCCCGTGCGAAAACCCAGTCAGTCAGCCAAGTTCGGCAACATCACCCGGATCCGGCAACCCCCGGAGTCCGGTCCCACCGCGGAGATCGTGCCGCCGTGCAGGTCCACCACCCAGCGCGCGATGGCCAGGCCCAGCCCGGTCCCGCCACCCCCCGCGCGCTCGCCCCTGGTGAACCGCTCGAACACCCGGTCCCGTTCCGCCACCGGGATTCCCGGTCCCTCGTCGCGGACCTCGATCACCGTCGACTCCGGCTCGCTGGTGGCGCTGATCCACACCCGGCCGCCCGGCGGGCCGTGCCGGGCCGCGTTGTCCAGCAGGTTCACCAGCACCTGGTGCAGGCGGACCTGGTCGGCCAGCACCACCGCGTCCGGCTCCACCGACATGGTGAAGCGCACGCCCCGGCCCGCGACCGCGGTCATCACCTCGGTCTCGGCCACCGCCTGGGCCAGGATCGGCGCCAGCGGCCACTGCTCGCGGTTCAGGGTGAGCGCGCCGGCGTCGATGCGGGAGAGGTCCAGCAGCTCGGTGACCAGCAGGCCCAGGCGTTCGGTCTGGGCCAGCGCGGTGCGCATGGTGGCCGAGTCGGGCTGGGTGACGCCGTCGACCACGTTCTCCAGCACCGCCCGCAGCGCGGTGATCGGGGTGCGCAGCTCGTGCGAGACGTTGGCGATCAGCTCGCGGCGCTGCTGGTCGGCCGCGCCCAGTTCGGCCGACATCCGGTTGAACGCGGCGGCGAGCTGGCCGACCTCGTCCTTGGAGGTGGCCCGCACCCGCCGCTGGTAGTCCCCGTCGGCCATCGCGATCGCGGCCGAGGTCATGTCCCGCAACGGTTTGGTCATGCCGTGCGCGATCAGCTGGGTGGCGATCAGCACGCCCAGCAGCGCGGTGATGGTGGTGCGCGGCGGGATCCACTCGATCTGCCACCAGAAGAAGGCCATCGCCACCGTGACCGCGCCCAGCACCAGCAGGGCCAGCTTGAGCTTGATGGAGCGCACCGGGTCCAGCGGCCTGGGCAGCGCGTCCCACACCGCGGCGGCCCACGCGCGCAGCTTCCTCACGGCGTCTCCAGCGCGTAGCCGATGCCGTGCACGGTGCGGATCACATCGCTGCCGAGCTTGCGCCGCAACGCTTTCACGTGGCTGTCCACGGTCCGGGTGGCCGCCGGCCCGGCGAAGCCCCACACCTCGGCGAGCAGCTGCTCACGGGGCAGCACCGCGCGTGGCCGTTCGGCGAGCCGGGTCAGCAGCTCGAACTCGGTCGGGGTGAGGTGCACCTCCGCGCCCGCCCGGTGCACCCGCCGCTCCACCGGGTCGATCTCCAGCTCGCCCACCCGCAGCGTCACTCCGGCGGTGCGGGCCTGGGCGGCCCGTTCCACCCGCCGGAGCAACGCGTGCACCCGGGCCGCCAGCTCCCGGATGGAGAACGGTTTGGTGAGGTAGTCATCCGCCCCGACGGCCAGCCCGACCAGCAGGTCGGTCTCGTCGTCCCGCGCGGTCAGCATCAGCACCGGCACCGCCCGCCGGGCCTGGATCCGGCGGCACACCTCCAGCCCGTCGTAGCCGGGCAGCATGATGTCCAGCACCACCAGGTCCGGGTCGAGCTCGGCCGCCTTGGCCACCGCGCCGGGACCATCGTGGGCCAGCTCCACCGCGAACCCTTCGGCACGCAGCCGGTCGGCGATGGAGCTGGCGATGGTCAGCTCGTCCTCCACCACCAGCACTCGATGCATGGCACCGACCCTAGGCCGGGGCGATGGAGAGGGGGCGGAGGGATTGTGAAGATACTGTGCAGGCTACGCCGGGTCAGCGACCGGTCACTCGCCGCTGCCGTACGGCCTGGTCAGCACCTCCAGGAAGTGCCCGTCCGGCCCCAGGAAGTAAACCCCCCGGCCGCCGTCGTTGGTGTTGATCTCACCCGGCTTGGTCTGCGTCGGGTCGGCCCAGTGCTCGATCCCGCGCTCGGAGATCCGGCCGTAGATCTCGTCGAACTCGGCCTCGGTGATCAGGAACGCGTAGTGGTTCGGCACCGGGGTGGTGTCGACGTCGATGTAGTCGAGAGTGACCTGATTGGACAGTTCCACCGCCATGAACGGCCCGAACGGCACCGGATCCGGCAGTCCGAGCAGGCCGGTGAGGAACTCCGCGGCGGCCTTCTTGTCGGTGGAGTGGACGATGGTGTGGTTCAGTTCGATTGCCATGACCCCAAGCTAGAAGTTCGAGTTAACTAGAGGTCAACCACGTCCGCGATTGCCACCCGTACGGCCGCAACGAAGTTCCAGAACACCAGAGTCGTGGTGTTGCGGCGTTCCGGCCGGGTGTTGATGGTGAACATCGCGTCCCGCAGCCCGGTGGTCAGCTCCAGCTGCCCGCCGGCGCCGCGCAGCGTGCGGTTGGCGATGTTGGCCGGATCCTTTCCGGACAGCGTGGGGTGTCCCGCCCCGTCCACGGCCTGGAACCCGGCCGCGCCCAGCCTGGTCAGCAGCGCCCGGCGGAACGGCTCGTCCCGCCCGCCGACCAGCACCGCCCACGCGCCCTCCGGCAGGCCCAGCTGCGCGGGGGAGCAGCCGTGCAGGCCCAGCGCCCGGCGCGCGCCCGCGCACAGCGACAGCGCCACCGGATCGTCGCAGTGCGCGGAGGTCACGTGCAGCTCGGTGTTGTTGGTCGGCCGGATGCCCTCGAACATCCACAGGTCGTGGCGCGGGCCGGTCTCCGGCGCGGGTTGCAGGGTGCCGGGGTGGTATCCGGCCACCGCGTGGCACAGCTCGGAGGTGCCGCCCTCGATCGCGCCGCCGTGCGGGGCCAGGATCGTGGTGCCGGGAAAGGGGAACTTCTGTGTGAGGCTGTCGTCGAACTGCTCGTGCCTGCGGTACCGGCGGGCGTAGTCGATGCCCTCCACCAGTCCCGGGTCGGCGTAGAGCGCGGTGTTGGACGGGTACTTGTCCGCGGCCGATGCGGGCCGGGCCGCCGCGACCGGGATCGCGGTCGCGGCCACCAGGCCGAGGAAGGCGCGCCTGCTGGTGCTCATACTGGCATTGTGCGGCAGCGGGCTATGGTCGGCCGGGTGACGAACACGCCGCCGCCTGACGAGACCGACTCCGGGGTGCCCGAATGGGTCAAGGTGATCCCCGGCCTCGACCCCGCCGTCGAAGGGGTGGTCGACCGGCTGCACCTGGCCAGCCGCTACCTGGACCGGCTGGCCGCGGACTGCGCCGCGCCGCAGGGCCTCAGCTCGGCCGACTACGAGATCCTGGCCCGGCTGTACTGGGTCGGCCCGCCGCACCAGCTCACCCCGACCCAGCTCGCCGCGGGCACGCTCAGCCCGGCCACCACCATCACCAGCCGCCTGGAACGCCTGCAGAAGGCCGGACTGATCATCCGCTCGGTCAGCGGCAGCGACCGCCGGTCCACCCCGGCCGAGCTGAACGAGGAAGGGCAGCGGATCTTCCTGTCCGTGGTCACCGAACAGGCCCGCCGCGAGCGCGAGGCGATCGCGCCGCTGGGCGAGCAGGACCTGGCCGAGCTGGAGAACCTGTTGCGGAGGCTGATGTTCGTGCTGGAGCAGAGCCTCGGCCCGGCGCCCCGCCGCACGCGCCTGGCCCAGGACGCCACTGCGCGGCGTGGCAAGTAGTCACTCTCCAGAGTTGCGCCATGTGGCAGATACGGCCTCGCCCCCTCGGCTGCCGCCGGCCTGACCAACCCGCACCGGGTCCGCCGGATCGCGTTCTGAGCCACCCGGCGCTGCCCCCGGCTCACAGCGCCGAGGGCAGCGCCGGCTCGAACAGCCACCGCCGGAACAGCTCGTCCAGCGGGTGCGCGCAATGTCGTTGCGCCAGCGCGAGGAAGTCCGCGGTGCGCACCGAGCCGTGCCGGTGGGTGGTGGTCCATTCCTTGAGCAGGGCGAAGAACGCGGTGTCGCCGATGTGCCGCCGCAGGGTGTGCAGGGTCAGCGCGCCGCGGTCGTAGACCTGGTCGTCGAACATCCGGGCCGGGCCGGGGTCGCCGATCACCAGGTCCTGCGGCAGTGCGGCCAGCTTGCGCAGGAAGCGTTGCGCAGGAACGGAAGCGGGCACGCCGTCGGCGAACTCGAACCACAGCCACTCCGCGTAGCAGGCGAAGCCCTCGTGCAGCCAGATGTCCCGCCAGTCGGCCAGGGTGAGGCTGTTGCCGAACCACTGGTGCGCCAGCTCGTGCGCGACCAGCCGTTCGTGCCCGCGCCTGCCGTCGAGGTGGTTGCGGCCGAACACGGACAGGCCCTGGGCCTCGATCGGCACGTCCAGCACGTCGTCGGCGACCACCACCGCGTACTCCTCGAACGGGTACGGGCCGAACAGCTCCTGGAACACCCGCAGCATCTCCGGCTGCCGGGCGAAGTCGTGCCGGAACACCGATTCCAGCGAGGCGGGCACCCCGGCGGGCTGGTGCACCGGGCCGGGCAGCTCCAGCGTCTCGTACCGTCCAACTTGGACGGTGGCGAGGTAGCTCGGCATCGGCGCGGACTGGTGGTGCACCCAGGTGGCGCTGCCGCCGTGCTCCTTCACCGAGCGCAGCCTGCCGTTGGCGAAGACGGTGTAGTCGCTGGGCGCGGTCACCGCGATCCGGTAGGTCGCCTTCGAGCCGGGCCGGTCGTCGCAGGGGAACCAGCTGGGCGCGCCGGTGGGCTGGCTGGCCACGATCGCGCCGTCGGTGAGCTGGTCCCAGCCGATCTCGCCGAACGGGCTGCGCACCGGGTGCGGCGGCCCGGCGTAGCGCACCTCCACGGTGAACTCCGCGCCGGGGGCCAGCGGCCTGGCCGGCCGGAGGCGGAGCTTTCCGTTGGCGTGCGACCACTTCGCCGGTCGCTTGCCGTCGATGAGCACCCGGTCCACCCGGAACCGGCCGAAGTCCAGCACCACCGAGGCCAGCTCGATCTCGGCCACCGCGACCACGTTGGCCCGGCCGGTCAGCCGGTGCGAGCCCGGCCGGTAGTCCAGGTCCAGGTCGTAGTGCCGGACCCGGTAACCCTCGTTGCCGTGACTGGGGAAGTAGGACCGCTCGCTCACCCTCGGCGGGATCCTTCCGGCTGCCAGGCGGCGATCGGGTTGCCCAGCCAGCGGGTGTCGGCAGGCACGGTCTCGCCGCGCATCACCAGCGAACCCGGTCCGACCGTGGCGCCCGCGCCGACGGTGGCCCCGGGCAGCACGATGCCGTGCGGGCCCATGGTGGACCCGGCGGCCAGGGTGACCACGTCCATCCGCATGATCCGGTCGTGGAACAGGTGCGTCTGCACCACGCAGCCCCGGTTCACGCTGGCGCCGGTGCCCAGCCGGACCAGGTCGGCCTCGGGCAGCCAGTAGGTCTCGCACCACACGCCCTTGCCCACACTGGCGCCCAGCGAGCGCAGCCACAGGTTCATCAGCGGCGTGCCACCGACCGCGCCCGCGAGCCAGGGCACCGCGAGCACCTCGACGAAGGTGTCGGCCAGCTCGTTGCGCCAGACGAAGGAGCTCCACAGCGGGTGCTCCACCGCGCGGAACCGCCCGACCAGCAACCACTTCGCGGCGCTGGAGACCACACAGGCCAGCACCCCGGCCCCGAACAGCACCCCGCCGCTGACCAGCAGCGCGATCCCAAAACCCGCCTGCGCGGCGATGATCTCGAAGGCGGCCAGGGTCAGCACGGCCAGCGCGACCGTGCACATCACCGGGATCACCCGGCACAGCTCGACCAGCCCTCGGGCCAGCACCAGGCGGCGCGGCGGGGCGAAGGTGCGGCCCTCGTCGCTCTTCTCGGTGTTGCGCGGCAGCTTGATCGGCGGCATGCCCAGGTAGGAGCTGCCCGCCTTGGCCCGCTTGGGCGCGGCGGAGAGCACGCCGACCAGGCCGCGGTTGGGCACCGAGCGGCCGGGCGCGGTCATGCCGGAGTTGCCCAGGAAGGCGCGCTTGCCGATGCGCACCTCGTCGATGCGCAGCCAGCCGCCGCCCAGCTCGTAGCTGCCGACCATGGTGTCGTCGGCCAGGAACGCGCCGTCGGCCACCGTGGTCAGCGAGGGCAGCGCGAGCACGGTGGACGCCTCCACCCGGCGGCCCACCTTCATGCCGAGCAAACGCAGCCAGACCGGGGTGAACAGGCTGGCGTACAACGGGAACAGCGCCGCCCTGGAGTGGTTCATCAGCCGCTCCACGGTCCAGGCCTGCCAGGCGATCCGCCCGTGCAGCGGGTGGTACCCGGCGCGCAGGCCGATGCTGAACAGCCGCACGCCGACGAGCACGAACAGCGCGGTCGTGGCCAGGTAGGCGATCGCGGCCAGTGGCGCGGCCAGCAGCGCGCTGCCCACCGCCCCGGCCAGCGTGGTGTCATCGGCGACGAACCAGCCCAGCAGCGCGATCGCGGGCAGCGCGGCCAGCACCGGCAGCAGGTCCAGGCCGAGCGAGCTGATGCCGTAGAGGAAGGACCAGAACCGGCTGCGCGGCGCGGTCTTGTTCAGCCGCTTGCTGCTGGTCTTGCTGATCCGCGCGGCGGGCACCCCGGACCACACCTGGCCGGCCGGCACCGAACCCCGCACCACCGAACCGGCTGCGATCTCGGCCCGCTTGCCGATCCGCGCGCCGGGGAAGACCGTGCTGCGCGAGCCGACCACCGCGCCCGCGCCGATCCGGATCCGGCCCACGTGCACCACGTCGCCGTCCAGCCAGTGCCCGGCCAGGTCCACCTCGGGTTCGATCGCGCAACCCTTGCCCAGCTTGAGCATCCCGGTCACCGGGGGAGCGGCGTGCAGGTCCACGTCCGGGCCGATCCGCGCGCCGAGGGCCTTGGCGTAGCTGGAGATCCAGCCGCCGGAGAGCTTGGCCGCGCCGCTGAGCACGGCCAGCCGCTCGGCGGCCCACAGCCGCAGGTGCACGCTGCCGCCGCGTGGGTAGCTGCCCGGACGCAGGCCGCGCAACAGGATCCGCGCGCCACCGGCGGCGATGGCGATCCGGCCGGGCGGGCTGAACAGCAGCGCCGCGCCCGCGCCGACCCACCACCAGGAGATGGCAGGGGCCCAGGTGTAGGAGCCGAAGAGGGCGAGCACGTTGTTCAGCGTGGCCAGCGCGACGATCCAGCGCAGCCCGACCAGGGTCAGCATCGGCAGCAGCACCAGCAGCTGCACCAGCGCGGCCCGGCGCGGGGTGGGCGCGACCTCGCGCACGATGGCCTCGGCCGCGCCCAGCTCGTCCAGCCGCGCGGCCAGCGCGGCCAGGGTGGAGTGCGCGTACAGGTCGCTCACCGAGGAGCCCGGGTAGGTCCGGCGGACCAGCGAGATCAGCTGCGCGGCGGCCAGGCTGCCACCGCCGCTGGCGAAGAAGTCGGCGTCCGCGGACTCCGGCGGCAGGCCGAGGATCTCGGTCCACTGCTCGGCCAGCCAGGCCTGCGTGCCGGACAGCTGCGGCGCGGCACCGGGCAGCTCGTCGGTGCTCAGCGGCCAGGGCAGCGCGTTGCGGTCGACCTTGCCGGAGGTGCGGGTGGGCAGGGTGTCCACCACGGCCAGCAGCGGTACCAGCGCCGAGGGCAGCGCGGCCCGCAACCGGTCCAGCGCGGCGGCCTTGTCGAAGGTGTCCACAGTGGACGAAAGTGCTAGATAGCCCACCAGGATCTGGTTGCCGCCCTTGGTGGATCGCACCGCCGCGGCCGCGCCGGCAACCCCGGGCAGCGCTTGCAGGGCCGCGTCCACCTCGCCCAGCTCGATCCGCCGGCCGCCCAGCTTCACCTGCTCGTCGGCCCGCCCCAGGAACAGCAGCCCCGCCGGCTCGGCCTGCACCAGGTCGCCGCTGCGGTAGGCGCGGTCCCAGCCCAGCGCGGGCAGCGGCGCGTACTTCTCCGCGTCCTTGACCGGATCCAGGTACCTGGCCAGCCCGACGCCGCCGATCACCAGCTCGCCGGTCTCGCCCATCGCGACCACCTGGCCCGCGGCGTCCACCACGGCCAGCTCCCAGCCGTCCAGCGGCAGGCCGATCCGCACCGGCGGGGTGCCGGTCAGCGGCGCTGCGCAGGCGACCACGGTGGCTTCGGTCGGCCCGTAGGTGTTCCAGACCTCCCGGCCCTCCACCGCGACCCGCTCGGCCAGCTCCGGCGGGCAGGCCTCGCCGCCGAAGATGAGCAGTCGCACGTCGTCGAGGCACTCGGCAGGCCAGAGCGCGGCCAGCGTGGGCACGGTGGAGACCACGGTGATCTCCTGCCGCACCAGCCACGGCCCGAGGTCCATGCCGGTGCGCACCAGCGAGCGCGGCGCGGCGACCAGGCAGGCCCCGTGCCGCCAGGCCAGCCACATCTCCTCGCAGGAGGCGTCGAAGGCCACCGACAGCCCGGCCAGCACCCGGTCGCCGGGCCCGATCGGCTCGTCCGCCAGGAACAGCCCGGCCTCGGCGTCCACGAACGCGGCCGCGCTGCGGTGGCTGACCGCGACGCCCTTGGGCTTGCCGGTGGAACCGGAGGTGAAGATGATCCACGCGTCGTCGTCCAGCGCCGGCGACCCCACCGAACCACCGGGGGTGGCGTGCGGGGTCAGCTCGCCGTCCGCGCCCAGCACCGCGCACACCGCGGCTTCGCCGAAGACCAGTTCGGCCCGTTCGTCCGGATCCTCCGCGTCCACCGGCACGTAGGCCGCGCCCGCGGCCAGCACGCCCAGGATGCCGACGTAGAGCTCGTTCGTGCCCGAAGGAATCCGGATGCCGACCCGGTCGCCGCGGCCGATGCCGTGCGCGGCAAGGCGTTCGCGCACCGAGTCGACCTCGCCGAGCAGGGCGCGGTAGGTCAGCACGGTGCTGCCGTCGTCCACCGCGGGGGCGGTGGGGAAGCGTCGTGCGGTGGCTGCCAGGATGTCGAGCAGAGTTCGCTCAGCCGGGGTGGCGCCCGCGCGGAAAACCGCTGGCGCCAAGGGAATCGTGGGAGTGGTGAGCAAGGACTCGTCGACTGCGGTCAACTCCGGCCCTTCCGGGGAGTAGGTGTCTCAACGCCGGACAGGCCAACGCCAAACGGACACCATACCCAGGAAAAGTGAACAACCGCACGGTTGGCCACCCGGTCGTGGCTGAACTCACGGATGCACGAGCACCTTGGTTCCCGGTCGCAGCAAGGCGAACGTCTCGTTCACACTGGGGTCGGTCATCCGGATGCACCCGTTGCTGGCCGGCCAGGTCTCCACCGGTTCGCCGCCGTGGAAGGCGATGCCCTGGTCGCTGCCGCCCTGCCCGATGTAGGAGGGCCGCCACATCGGGCCGAGCCTGGCGTAGCGCCAGCCGTCGATCTGCCGGGTGACGGTGAACTCGCCGGTCGGGGTGTGCTTGCCGGGCTGGTCGCGGCCGGTGGAGGAGTCGTAGATCCGCTCCACCTGGCCCGCCTCGTCCAGGAAGTAGGTGACCTGCCTGGCCAGGTCCACCTCCACCCGGAACCCCCTGCGGGCCTGGGCCACCGGCCGCACCGGGTTGCGCAGCGCGGCCGCGGTGGCCTCGTCCACCTGTCCGGTCCGCTCCAGGCCGTGCACCTTCTGGAAGGCGATCAGCGCGTGCCTGGTCTCGCTGTCCAGCTCGCCGGTCACCTCGCGCACCTGGTAGCCCTGCTCGTGCAGGATCTGCTGCGCCTGCCGCACCGAGGGCGGCTCCGGCTTGACCTCGGCCACCGGCACCGGCGCGGCCTGCGGTCGCAGGGTGACCGCCTGCGTCCGCACCTCCGGCGGGGTCAGCACGGTGCAGGCGGCCACGCCCGTCCCGCCGACCGCCGCCGCCAGCAACGCCCCGACCAGGTACCGCCCACGCACGCCCACAGTCCCCACGCCTTTCCGAGAGGTTCGCTCACCCAGTGCTTGGCCGATGCCCGGGAGAGCGCAACCACCCGGGCCGGTCCGGCGTATTCCGGTCATGACGGCCGACGACGAGGACCTGGTGCCGCGCATCGGCGAGGACCGGGACGCGCTGGCCGAGCTGTACCGTCGGCACGTGCGTGCCCTGCTCGGCTACGCCGGGCGCAGGCTCGGCGACCCGAACGACGCCGCGGATCTGGTGGCCGCGGTGTTCCTGGAGGTCATCCGCACCGCCGGCCGCTACGACCCGGCCAGGGGCACGCCGAGGGCCTGGCTGTTCGGCATCGCGGCCACCCTGCTCGCCGCGCACGGCCGGTCCAGGAGCCGGGAGGCCCGCGCGCTGCGGCGGGTCTACGGCCGCCGTGAGCTGATCCCCGAGGACCACGCCGAGCTGGCCGGGCGGATCGACGCCGCGCGCAGCGCCGAGTTGCTGCACGCCGCGATCGACACCCTCGCCCCGGCCGAACGCGAGCTGTTCCTGCTGGTCGCGCTGGACGGGCTCACCCCCACCGAGGCGGGCGCGGTGCTCGGCATCGCCCCGGCCGCGGCCCGCATGCGGCTGAGCAGGGCCCGCCGCAAGCTGCGCGCCGCCCTGCCCGAGCCGGTGGCCGCGCTGGTGTGCGCGCCATGAGCCGGGAGCAGGAGCCGCTCAGCCCGCTGGAGCAGCGGATGCTGGACGGCCTGCTGGCGGTCGCCGAACAGGAGTCCGTCCACAGTGGACCCGCCAAGCGGTCCAGGTTCGCCTGGCTGGCGGTGGCCGCGATCACCGTGCTCGGCCTGGGCGCCGCGGCCACCGTGCCCAGCCTGCTCGAACCGTCCATTCCGGACACCCCGGTGCAGCACGCGCCCGCCCCCGGCCACATCGGCTACCGCAAGGTCATCACCGGCACCAAGTACGTCAGCACCAGGCTGCTGGACAACCGGTACGTGGACATCACCGCGGAGATCCGCGGCACCGGCGAGCTGTGGGCCGAGCTGAGCGACCCGCGCACGGTCCGGGCCAAGCTCGAACCGCACCAGGTCCTGGAGTGCACCCCGGCCGACCAGCGCGGCCTGTGCGCGAACTGGCTGGCCGACAACACCGGCAAGGGCCTCGGCCTGCGCCTGACCCCGGAGGACCGGACCCTGCCCGGCCTCGGCCGCCATCCCGAGTCCGACGTCACCGGCCTGAGCCACCAGACACTGAACCTGCTGCCGACCAACACCGTCGGCGGCCGCCCGGTCACCGAGCTGGCCGCGGACCCGGAGCAGCTGAGCGGGCAGTTCGACGAGCTGCCCCGCCGCGACCAGCACAAGGGCGTCCAGTTCACGCCGAGCCGCTGGGACCGGTTGCGCCTGGCCGTTGACCTGCTGCTGGCCACCGGCGCCAGCAGGGAGCAGCGGGCCGCCGCCTGGACCGTGGCCCAGCGCTCCGCCGAGGTAGCCGAGACCGAGGCCGCCGACCGGCTGGGCAGGCCCGGCCGCGCGCTCGCCTTCGAGAGGTCGCCGGGCATGCGGCGGCAGCTCATCCTGGACCCGGCCTCGCTCACCCTGCTCAGCCAGAGCGAGGACTACCCGCCGCCCAAGGACACCGAGCGGCAGAAGTTCCCGGTCGCCGTCGCCGACTACACGCTGTACCTGGGTGCGGGCGCGGTCCGGTCGATGGCAGAGGTCCGCTGACCGGATTTGCCACGAAACGGCCACGACCTGGCCAAGAGCTGGTGGTCAACCGGGTCAGAACGCCTGGTGCGGGGCGCAGGATCAGGCCCCCGATCCAACCGCACCTGGAGCAGTGGCCATGCGTCTTCCCTCCCCCTCGCGTCTGCTCACCCTGACGCTGCTGCTCTGCCTCGGCCTGGCCGGCACCGCCGCCGCCCAGCCGACCGCCACCTCCGCAGGCGACCCGAGGGCCACCGCACACCCCGGCAACGCGACGACCTGTGCCCAGGCCGGCCTGCCCGGTCAGCTGATCACCGGTCGGCTGACGGTGAACATCAGCGGCGGCAGCCACCTCACCGTCACCGCGGTCCCGCTCGGCGTGACGGTGACCGGCGTCGTGCTCAAGGGCGGCGACAACCACAACGTGTACCTGCCGGGCGCGCTCGGCCTGCTGCCCTGGCCCGGCCTGCACTCCCCGCTGGTCGGCCAGAAGGGCAACATCCCCGACATCAGCCACTGGTTCGCCTGCGGCACCGGTCAGACCACCACCAAGAGCAACACCAAGAACACCACCAAGTCGACGACCAAGAGCACCACCGCCACCACGACCACCGGCGGCCTCACCTCCGCCACGACCAGCCGCGGCACGACCACCACCTCCGCCGCCGCCACCCCGCGCACCACCGCGCCCACCAGCACCGTGGTCCCGGTGCCGGTGGCTCAGGACGACGAGCTGGCCAGCACCGGTTTCAGCAACGGTTGGCTGCTCGGGTTCGGCGCGGTGCTGCTGCTGGCCGGTGGCGTGGCGCTGGCGCTGGCCAGGCGGCGGCCGCGGACCGGTCGCTGAATCGGGCAGGGGCGCGACGGCGTGCACACAACGAACGGCTAACGAGCAAGTAGCGGGGGCTGTGCCAGCGGCGATGTGACTGTTGGATGCAAGCCTCACCCACCTTGAGCAGGAGCCCCCGCTGATGCACGCCCTCGTACCAGCCTTCCGCCGTGCCCTCGCCCTGGCCGCGGTGGTCCTCACCACCTGGCTCGGGGCAGCCGGCAGCGCGGGGGCCGACCCGCAGATTCCCTGGTCCGGCGACGAGCGGGCCACCCCGGCCGCCGGGGTGGCCGCAGGCTGCGCGGCAGTCGGGTTGGCGGGCGAGCTGGTCGAGGTCACCGTGACGAAGGACCCCCGGTACCTCACCGTCACCGCGGCGGACCCAGGTGTCACCCTCACGGGGGTCGTGGTCCAGGGCAGGCCCGGATACAACATCTATCCGGCGTCCGCGTTCACCGGACTGCCGTGGGAACGGCTGCACGCGCCGCTGGAGTCGCCGTCGCAGCCGCAGAAGCCCGCGCTGACCACCAACTGGTTCGCCTGCGGGAGCAAGGCAACGACCACCACGACCACGAAGACGACCACGACCACGAAGACGACGACCACCACGACGACCACCAGCACCACCACGCCGACCACGCGTCCGACCGGAACCACCACCTCGTCGACCACGAGCCAGACCCCGGTCACCAGCACGACCCCGCCGCCCGCGGTCACCAGCAGCACCGGCCCCGGCCTGGCCACCACCGGCTTCGACGGCGGCTGGCTGATCCCGCTGGCGGCCGGGCTGATCCTGCTCGGCGCGGCGGCGCTGATCGTGCCGCGCCTGCTCCGTCGCCGCGGCTGAGGCCGGGAAGGGGACCAGGATGACGCTCACCGAGGATGAGGCGGCGCCGGCCCGCACCCGCCGGATCGCCTGGCTGGTGCCGGTGGTGACCGTGGTGCTGGGACTGCTGGTGGCCTTCGTCGGCGTCGGCGTGCTGGCCAACCGGTACGAGCCGTTCCGGGTGGAGACCTCCGCGATGGAGAACACCCTGACCCAGGGCACCAAGTCGATCACCAGGCCGGTCACCGACGGCGGCGCCTCCGTGCAGCGCGGCGACGTGGTGCTCTTCGACGCCGGCCGCGCGGGCTGGCCGGGGGCCGAGCGCGGCGAGCAGCTGGTCAAGCGGGTGGTCGGCATCGGCGGTGACACGGTGACCTGCTGCGACGCCCAGGGCAGGCTGGAGGTCAACGGCCGCGCCATCACCGAGCCCTACCTGCGCACCGACGACCCGGCCACCGGCAACCCGTACCAGTCGCCGCGGTTCTCCGTGCGGGTGCCGCAGGACCGGATGCTGGTGCTCGGCGACTACCGCGGCAACTCCCGCGACTCCAGGGCCTTCCTGGACACCGAGTTCAAGGGCACCGTGCCGCGCGATGCGATCAAGGCGGTGGTGGTCGCGGTCTTCCGCAACGGCGTCCGGCAGGTCTCGCCGAGCAGCGCGTTCACCGACGCCGGCCTGGCCGGGGCGGCCGAGACCGACCACGGCTACCGGTACGCGTTCTGGGCCATCGTCTCCGGGGTGGCCCTGGCGATGGCCGCGCTGCTGTGGCTGACCGTCGTCGGCGCGCTGGCCTGGCGGCGCCGACGACGGCAGCGTTCGCTCAGCCCTTGAGCAGGCCGGTCATCTCCGCGATCTCCTTCTCCTGCGCGGCGATGACCTCCTGGGCCAGCTGCTTGGCCTCGGCCGACTGACCCTGCGCCAGCTCGGTCTTCGCCATCTCCACCGCGCCCCGGTGGTGCTCGACCATCATGGTCAGCCAGCGCCGGTCGAACTCGTCCTTGCGCGCGCCGAGCAGCTCGTTCATCTGCTCGGCGGACATCATCCCGTGCGCGCCGTGGCCCTCGTGCTCACTCTTGGCCGGGGCGTTCCACGACTTCAGCCAGCCGGTCATCTTGTCGATCTCCGGCTGCTGCCCGTCCTGGATCCGCTTGGCCAGCTCCAGCACCTTGGCGTGCTCGGTGCGGCCGGGGGCCAGCTTGCTCATCTCCAGCGCCTGCTGGTGGTGCGGGATCATGCCCTGGGCGAAGGTGACGTCGGCCGCGTTGTGCGTGGCGGAGGTGGCGGCCGAGGTGTGGCCGTGCCCGGCCTGCTCGCCGCCCCCGCAGGCGGTCAGGGTGACCGCGGCGAGCACGCCGAGACCGGCCAGGACCAGCTTGTTCTTGCGCATGACAGAGCTCCTCAAGTACTGACGAATATGACCAGATGGGGAGACCCGGTCTGGTCAGCGCCGCAGCACACAGAGGGTGTCGAGGTCGAAGAGCTTGACCGGCGGCCCGCGCGGGATGGTCCGCACCAGGTGGGCACGCAGCCCGGTCAGTGCGGCCGCCGGGTCCCGGCGCAGCCAGCCCAGCAGGTGCAGGGCGAGCAGGCCGATCGCGGTGACGACCAGGCCGAGGCAGAGGTGCAGCAGCGTCGAGTCGTGCCCGCCGGGTGCGGAGCCGTGGTCGCCGTGGGACTCGCCGTGGTGTCCGGCGGCGGCCACCGCGGCCGGGCCGTGCGCGGCGTGCCGAGCCTCGCCCGGATGGGTGACCTGGTGCATGGCCAGCACGCTGAAACTGATCGTGAACACGAGCAGCGCGAGCCCCAGCACCCGCATCGGGCGTGGTCGGAGCGCTGTGGTCACCCGCCCAGCCTAACGTCACACCCCGACCTGCCAGCCCAACCGTGCCCGCTCTCGGCACGCGGTCTACGATTCCCATGCGCGGTCTGCCTACGCATGCCCGCAACCAGCAAGTGCAGGTGATTACCAGGTCAACAGGCCAGTGCAGGAGGCACCGTGACGGCCGTAGCCCCTCAGCCGATCGCCACGCGTCCGTTCCCGACGCGTCAGACGGTCAAGGGTTCGTTCCTGCTGCGGATGCTCCGCACCACGGACCACAAGCAGATCGGCATTCTGTACCTCGTCACCTCGATGGCCTTCTTCATGGTCGGCGGCGTGATGGCACTGCTGATCCGCACCGAACTCGCCCTGCCGGGCATGCAGTTGCTCTCCCAAGAGCAGTACAACCAGATGTTCACCATGCACGGCACGATCATGCTGCTGCTGTACGCGACGCCGATCGTCTTCGGCTTCGCGAACTACATCCTGCCGCTGCAGATCGGCTCGCCGGACGTGGCGTTCCCGAGGCTGAACGCCTTCTCGTACTGGCTGTACCTCTTCGGCGGCCTCACCGTGGTGGCGGGCTTCATCACCCCCGGCGGCGCGGCCGACTTCGGCTGGTTCGCCTACACCCCGCTGTCCAACGCCATCCACTCGCCCGGCGTCGGCGCCGACCTGTGGATCTCCGGCCTGGTGGTCTCCGGTCTGGGCACCATCCTCGGCGGCGTGAACATGATCACTACGGTGCTGTGCCTGCGCGCGCCCGGCATGACCATGTGGCGGATGCCGGTGTTCACCTGGAACATCCTGATCACGAGCCTGCTCGTGCTGATGGCCTTCCCGATCCTGACCGCCGCGCTGCTCGGCCTGATGGCCGACCGGCACCTCGGCGCGCACGTGTTCGACCCGGCCAACGGCGGCGTGATCCTCTGGCAGCACCTGTTCTGGTTCTTCGGGCACCCCGAGGTCTACATCGTCGCGCTGCCGTTCTTCGGCATCGTCTCGGAGATCTTCCCGGTGTTCAGCCGCAAGCCGATCTTCGGCTACAAGGCGCTGATCTGGGCGACGATCACCATCGCCGCGCTGTCGGTGACGGTGTGGGCGCACCACATGTACGCCACCGGCGCGGTGCTGCTGCCGTTCTTCGCCTTCACCACGTTCCTGATCGCGGTCCCGACCGGCATCAAGTTCTTCAACTGGATCGGCACCATGTGGCGGGGTCAGCTGACCTTCGAGTCGCCGATGCTGTTCTCGGTCGGGTTCATCATCACCTTCCTCTTCGGTGGCCTCACCGGTGTGCTGCTCGCCGCCCCGGCGATCGACTTCCACGTGTCGGACACCTACTTCGTGGTGGCGCACTTCCACTACGTGCTCTACGGCACCATCGCCTTCGCCACCTTCGCCGGGATCTACTTCTGGTTCCCGAAGATGACCGGGCGCCTGCTGGACGAGAAGCTCGGCAAGCTGCACTTCTGGACGACCTTCATCGGCTTCCACCTGACCTTCCTGGTCCAGCACTGGCTGGGCAACGAGGGCATGCCGCGCCGCTACGCCGACTACCTGCCCAGCGACGGCTTCACCACGCTCAACTCGATCTCCACGATCGGCGCGTACCTGCTCGGCGCGTCCACGCTGCCGTTCATCTGGAACGTGTTCAAGAGCTACCGCTACGGCGAGGTCGTCAAGGTCGACGACCCGTGGGGCTACGGCAACTCGCTGGAGTGGGCGACCTCCTGCCCGCCGCCGCGGCACAACTTCACCGAGCTGCCGCGGATCCGGTCCGAGCGCCCGGCCTTCGAGCTGCACTACCCGCACATGGTGGAGCGGATCCGGGCCGAGGCGCACGTGGGTGGCAAGCACAAGACCGCGGTGCTGGACGCCCCGGCCGCGCCGTCCGAGGTGGCCGCCAACTCCACGCAGTCGCCGGAGCAGCACGACGAGGATCCCAAGTCCAAGTGAGCTGAGCGCCGAACGGGGTAACCCCCCGGATGCGGCGCACCGGCTCGACGATGAGCCCCACAACCGCCCGTGAGGGTGGCTGTGGGGCTTGTCTCTTTTCCGGGCCCGGCATCGAGCCCGCGGCCCTCGACTCCAGGAGACTCGGCAACCGTGAGTACCCGCAAAGCCACCACTGTGCTGATCACCGTCACCGGCCCGGACAAGCCCGGCGTCACCTCGGTGCTCTTCGCCGCGCTGACCAGGCACGGGGTCGAGGTGCTCGACGTCGAGCAGGTGGTGATCCGCAGCCGCCTGGTGCTGGGCGTGCTGGTCTCCACCACGCACGACCCGGAGGGCCTGCAGGAGCTGACCGAGCAGGCCATGGCCAGCGTGGGCATGCACGTGGACGTGGAGATCGGCGCCAGCGAGCGCTCCTCGGCCCGGCACGGCTCCAGCCACGTGCTGGTGGTGCTGGGCCGCCCGGTCACCGCCCGCGGCTTCACCGAGGTCGCCCGCAGGCTGGCCGCGCTGGGCGCGAACATCGACTCGATCCGCCGGGTGGCCGACTACCCGGTCACCGGCCTCGAGCTGGCGGTCTCGGCCAGCGAGCACACCCCGGAGGCCGACGCCGAGCTGCGCGCGGCCATGGCCGAGGTCTCGGTGCGCGCCCAGGTGGACGTCGCGGTGGAGCAGGCCGGGCTGACCCGGCGGGCCAAGCGGCTGGTGGTCTTCGACGTGGACTCCACCCTGATCCAGGGTGAGGTGATCGAGATGCTGGCCGCGCACGCCGGGTGCGAGGAGCAGGTCAGGGAGATCACCGAGGCCGCCATGCGCGGCGAGCTAGACTTCACCCAGTCCCTGGAACGCCGGGTCGCCCCGCTGGCCGGACTGCCGGCGAGCATCCTGGCCGAGGTCGGCCGCACCCTGGAGCTGACCCCCGGCGCCCGCACCACCATCCGCACCCTGCGCAGGCTCGGTTTCCGCTGCGGCGTGGTCAGCGGCGGCTTCACCCAGGTCATCCAGGGCCTGGCCGAGGAGCTGCGGCTGGACTTCGTGGCCGCGAACGAGCTGGAGATCGAAGACGGCAAGCTGACCGGCCGGGTCACCGGCGAGGTGGTGGACCGGGCGGGCAAGGCGGTCGCGCTGCGCCGCTTCGCCACCGAGTACGGCATCCCGCTGGCCCAGTGCGTGGCGGTCGGCGACGGCGCCAACGACATCGACATGCTCAGCACCGCCGGCCTCGGCGTGGCCTTCAACGCCAAGCCCGCGCTGCGCGAGGTGGCCGACACCGCGCTGTCCCAGCCCTTCCTGGACGCGGTGCTGTTCGTGCTGGGCGTGACCAGGGCCGAGGTGGAGGCCGCCGACGCCGCCGACGGCCTGGTCGAAGAACGCATCGAGGTCGGCTGACATGCTCGAACCCCTGGCCGCCCGCTACGCCACCTGGCTCGGCCTCCCCGCTCAGTCCATCGCGTCCATGCTCGACCCCGCAAGCAGGTCTTCGGGAGACACAACCGACGAGGACCCGGCCACGGTCCGCGCCATGCCGATAGTCCTGCGCATCGAACGCCAGGACCCCGCCCCGCGCACGGCCCTGCTGGAAGCCGCCGCCACCGCCGCCCTGGCCGTCTGCCTCGCCCCCGAGGCCCAGCCCGAGGGCGAGTGGCACGAGCAGGTCAGCACCTGGGTCACCGGCCGCATCCGCAAGGTCTCCCGCCGGGCCCGCGGCGCGCACTGGGACGCCATCCAGGACCTCCCCGGCATCACGGTCGCCCACGACGGCGCCGAGGTCCGAGCCCTGGTCCCCGGCCTGGTCGCCGAGTCACCCCGGGTCCTGTCCCGCCTGCAGATCTCCGGCAGCGAGCTCCCCGAGGACAACCCCGGCCCGCCACCCGGCGACCGCCCCGTGCTGTGGCTCAACCCCAAGATCGAGATGACCGTCGGCAAGGCAGCGGCCCAGGTCGGCCACGCCACCATGATCGGCGCCGCCCTGCTGCCCGCTGAGGACCTGGCCCGCTGGGCCGAGCAGGACTACGCCTGCGCCGTGCGCACCGCCACCCCGGCCGACTGGGCCAAGCTGCTACCCGGCCCCGACCCGGCGCTGGCCTGGCGGGAACGCCGGGTGGCCGCGGTCCGCGACGCGGGTTTCACCGAGGTCGCCCCCGGCACGGTCACGGTGCTGTTCAGCTGGCCGCGCTGACCAACGCGTGCAGGTGCATGTCGTGCCACCCGTCGGCATGCCGGATCGAGCTGCGCAGCACCCCTTCCTCGGCGAACCCGGCCCGCTCCGCCACCCGGCAGGAGGCCACGTTCCGCGTTGAGTGCCGCAGGTACAGCCGATGCAGCCCCAGCTCCTCGAAGCTCCACCGCACCACCCGCCGAGCCACCCGCGCCGCGACCCCGCGCCCCCGGGCCGAGGGCAGCACCCAGTAGGACACCTCGGCCGTGCCCTCCACCAGGTCCACGGTCCGCAACCCGGTCTGCCCCACCGGCCGGTCATCCGGCCCGGCCACGGCCCAGCTGGCATCCCGCTCATCCCGCCAGCGCGTCGCCCAGCCGGCGATCCAGTCCAGGGCCTCCTCGGCGCTGTCCAGCCTGCGCACGTGCCAGCGCTGGATGTCCGGGCAGCTGAAGGCCTCCCGCACCACCTCGGCGTCCGCCGGCCGCCAGGGGCGCAGGGTCAGCTCCGCGTCGACGGTGAGGCTGGGCTGGGTGCGGGCGCGCAGGTGACCGGCGGGCAGGGCGGGTTCGACCAGGATCGGCACGGGCTAACCGAACCAGGTCAACGTGATCGGCTCCGCGGGCGGCCCTGCCTTGAGCGTGCGCAACAGGTCGGCCAGCCCGATCGGGGCCACCTGTTCCGTGATCGACTCCAGTTCGCCGACCGGCCACCAGCGGTGCCCGAGCAGGTGCGAGAGTTCGCCTTCCTCCTGGGCGGTGATGTCCACGGTGAAGGCGGGCACCCGCAGCTGGAAGTAGTACTCGGTGGCGAAGGTGGGCGTCCGGCTGAAGGTCCACATCCCGGAGGTGGTCGCCACCACCGGCCCGACCTGCTCCGGGCTGACCACCAGCCCGGTCTCCTCGCGCAGCTCCCTGGCCGCGGCCACCGCCAGCGGCTCGCCCTCGTTGACCCCGCCGCCCGGCGTCGACCAGCAGTTCCGTTCGTTGGCGGGGCCGTACCGGTTGTGGAACAACAGGATCCGGTCGTCTTCGTCCAGCAGCAGGATGCGCGCGCTGACCCGAGTTCGATGCGGTGTATCCCCCATGTGATGACCTTAGGCCGTGTCCGGTGTATGTCGCACGCCATCGCCGGGCCCAGCCCGCCCCTGGCGGCACCGCCGGAACGGCCACGTACAACCCAGTACGAGGCCGCCCCGGCGGCACCACCAGGAACGACCTGGACTCCGGCGCTCACGCACGACATACACCGGACACGGCCTACCCGAAGAGTTCTCGCTCACTATCTCTGTGAGGTGGAGAATTTTCGGTCGATCTTCTGATTTAGTTGCCAGGTGACGGGAGGTCCGGATGGCCGCCCGCTGGTATGAGAGGAACTCGATGTCGAAGGTGTTCTCCCGCAACGGTTTCCGCCGGATCGCCGTGGCTGGTGCGGTCCTGGTCGCCCTGGGTGGCGTGACCGCGCCGATGGTGTCCGCGGCGACCTCCGCGGCTGCCTGCACGCCGGTGGTGCTCAAGAAGGTCCTCACCTCGGCCGACAGCGGCGGCATCGGCGTCGTATTCACCTACTCCGGCACCGTCTCGGAGAAGAGCGCCAAGTACCTGCCCGCCGGTGAGAAGCCCGCCCAGGACGGCAGCGGCGACCCGATCGCGGTCAAGGGCAACGCCTTCATCCGCCTGGTCGTCTCCTGCTACAACTGGACCCAGGACACCTACCGCGGCCCCAAGCGCATCCCCGGCGAGGGCGCGGTCAAGGAGATCGTGCACGGCGGCACCTTCGAGGGCCAGCAGACCTGGTACATCGGCGTGGACCGCAAGCGCGCCTTCGACGACCTGAGCCGTGGTGCCAGCGTCTCGCTCAAGGTCAAGGTCTGACCTTCGTCTCCGGGGGCCGCTCTCAGGTGTCGATGCGCTTGAGGGCGGCCTTCACCACGTCCGGGTCGGTGGTCATCCAGAACGGCGGCAGCGAGGCGCGCAGGAACCCGCCGTAGCGTGCGGTCACCAGCCGGGAGTCCAGCACCGCGATCACGCCCCTGTCGTCGTTGGCGCGCAACAGCCTGCCCGCGCCCTGCGCCAGCAGCAGTGCCGCGTGGGTGCCCGCCACGGTGAGGAAACCGTTGCCGCCGCGGGCCTGCACCGCGCGCTGGCGGGCCGAGGCCAGTGGGTCGTCCGGGCGCGGGAACGGGATCCGGTCCATCACCACCAGTTGCAGCGAGGGGCCCGGCACGTCCACGCCCTGCCACAGCGACAGGGTGCCGAACAGGCAGGTGCGCACGTCCTCGGCGAACTTGGTGACCAGCTGGCTGGTGGCGTCCTCGCCCTGGCACAGGATCGGGAACTCCACCCGCTCGCGCAGGGCCTCGGTGGCCTGTTTGGCCGCGCGCATCGAGGAGAACAGGCCCAGCGTGCGGCCACCGGCGGCCTGCACCAGGCCGGTCAGCTCGTCCAGGTAGGCCTCGGCCAGGCCGTCGCGGCCGGGGGAGGGCAGGTGGCCGGCGACGTAGAGGATGCCGCTGGAACGGTGCTCGAAGGGCGAGCCGACGTCCATGCCGGTCCACTCTGGACTGTCCGAAGTGGACGGTGGAGCCTTGTCGGTGGCGGTGCCGCCGGACTTGCGGTCGGCCGCGGCGTCCGGGTCGCCCGCCGCCTTGCCCGCGCCCGCCAGACCCCACTGGCGGGCTAGGGTGTCGAAGCTGCCACCGAGGGCCAGGGTGGCCGAGGTCAGGATCACCGTCTTCTGGGCGAACAGGCGTTCGCGCAGCAGCCCGCCCACGCCCAGCGGGGCCACCCGCAGCGAGGGGGTGCGGTTGAAGTCGCCGAAGTCCCCGGCCAGCCAGACCACGTCGTGCCGCTTCTCCGGCTCGGCCTCGAAGGCGGCCAGCAGCCGGACCGCGGTGTCGTGCACCTCGTCCAGCATCGACAGCGCCAGCTTGCGCGCCGCGGTGCCCTCGATGTCCTCCTTGCGCTCGGGACCGAGCGCGCTGATGCAGGCGTGCGCGGCGTTGCGCACCGCGGCCAGCGCCCCGGCCAGCACCTGCGGCAGCTGGTCCAGCCGGCCCGGCTCCAGCTCCTGCAAGGTCAGCGCCAGGTTGTCCGCGGCCTCCAGCAGCCGGTCCGCGATGTCCTGCTCCACCAGCCTGCCGCAGCGCCGCGCGGCCACCGCGATCGCGGTGCTGGTCAGCTCCTGGGTGGCCACCGAGGTGACCCGGTCCACCAGGTCGTGCGCCTCGTCCACCACCACCACGTCGTGCTCGGGCAGGACCTTGTAGCCCTCCAGCGCGTCGATGGCCAGCAGCGCGTGGTTGGTCACCACCACGTCCGCCCGCCCGGCCTCGGCCCGCGCCCGCTCGGCGAAGCAGTCCTGGCCGATCGGGCACTTGGCCGCGCCGACGCACTCCTTCGCGGTCACCGAGACCTGCCGCCAGGCCTGGTCCGGCACCCCGGGCACCAGCTCGTCCCGGTCGCCGGTCTCGGTCTCCGAGGACCACTCGTGCAGCCGTTTGACGTGCCTGCCCATGGCCGAGACCTGGAACGGGTCGAACAGCGCCTGCTCCTCCGGCTCCTCCGGCGCGCCGGTGTGCACCCGCTGCATGCACAGGTAGTTCCGGCGGCCCTTGAGGATGGCGAAGGTGGGTGTGCGGCCCAGCAACGGTTTCAGCGTCTTGGCCAGCCGCGGCAGGTCCCGGTCCACCAGCTGCCGCTGCAACGCGATGGTCGCGGTGGAGATCACCACGGTGGCCGACTCGGTGACCGCGTGGTGCACCGAGGGCACCAGGTAGGCCAGCGACTTGCCGGTGCCGGTGCCGGCCTGCACGGCCAGGTGCTCGCCGGTGCGGATCGCCTTGGCCACCGCCTCGGCCATGTCCACCTGACCTGGGCGCTCGGTGCCGCCCACCCCGCCCACCGCCGCGGCCAGCAGCGTGCGGACGTCCGGGACCTGCGTCAGGTTCTGCTGGAGGGTGAGGGCTTCGGGCACGCGGGCAACGCTACCGCGCGCCGCCGACAAGCTTGTCCTCCGGCGATACGGTGGTGTCGCAGCCAGTACAACGATGTCTGGAGGAGCCTGGATGAGCAGCGCCGAGGAGTTCGAGGCACGGTTGCGGGACCTGCTCGGCGCACTCGACCTACCCTCCAAGATCCGCCTGCTCACCGGGGCCGACGCCTGGGCACTGCCCGCCGAACCCGCGATCGGCCTGCGCCGCCTGGTGATGACCGACGGACCGGCCGGGGCCCGCGGCAGCCACTTCGACGAGCGCGACCCCTCCGCGCACACGCCGAACCCGACCGCGCTGGCCGCCAGCTGGGACCGCGACCTGGTGCGCCGGATCGGCCTGCTGCTGGCCGGGGAGACCAGGGCCAAGGGCGCGCAGGTGCTGCTCGCGCCCACCATCAACCTGCACCGCAGCCCGCTCGGCGGCCGCCACTTCGAGTGCTTCTCAGAGGACCCGCTGCTCACCGCCGAGATCGGCCTGGCCTACGTGCGCGGGGTGCAGGAGGGCGGGGTGGCGGCCTGCGCCAAGCACTTCGTGGCCAACGACTCGGAGGACCAGCGCTTCACCCTCAACGTGGAGGTCGCCGAACGCGCGCTGCGCGAGCTGTACCTGGCCCCGTTCGAGACGCTGGTGCGCGCGGGCGGGGTCAAGGTGGTGATGGCCGCTTACAACGCGGTGCGCGGCAGCACCATGACCGAGCACCGGGAGCTCCAGGTCGGCGTGCTCAAGGAGGAATGGGGCTTCACCGGGCCGATCGTGTCCGACTGGACCGCCGCGCGCAGCACCGCGCCCACCGCCAACGGCGGGCTCGACCTGGTCATGCCGGGCCCGGACGGCCCGTGGGGCGAGAAGCTCGAGGCGGCGGTGTGCGCGGGCGAGGTGCCCGAGGCCGAGATCGATGACAAGGTGCTGCGCCTGCTCCGGCTGGCCGCGGCGACCGGCGTGCTGGACGGCTTCCCCGCGCCCGAACCGGCCGCCGCGTACCCGGTCGGCTCGGCCGCCCAGACCGAGCTGCTGCGCGAGGCCGCCGCCCGCGGCATGGTGTTGCTGCGCAACGAGAACCTGCTCCCGCTGGCCCCGGGCACCCGGATCGCGCTGATCGGCCCGAACGCCGCGCACACCGCCACCAGGGGCGGCGGCAGCGCCGACCTGTCCCCCCGCCGCGAGGTCAGCTTCGCGGCCGGTCTCGGCCTGTCCGCGACCGAGGGCGTCCGGCCGGGCGGGCGGCAGCCGCTGATCGACCTGGCCGACTGCGTGGACCCGGTGACCGGCGAACCGGGCTTCCAGGTCGAGTACCGCGACGCCGACGGCGACCTGCTGAGCAGCGAGCACCGGGCGACCGCCCGGCTGGCCTGGCTCGGCCTGCCCGAACAGCAGTGGCGCCGGGACGACCTGCGGGTGGTCATGCGCACCAGCTACCGGCCCAGGGTCGCCGGCACGCACACCTTCGGCGTCACCGGGCTCGGGCCCACCAGCCTGACCGTAAACGGGCAGCGGATCATCGAACCGGTCACCGCGGGCTGGCACAGCCTGGTGGACAGCTTCGACAACATCACCGAACAGCTCGGCACCGTCGTTCTGTCCGATGTGGACACTCCGGTGGAGCTGGAGGTCGAGCACCGTCCGATCGCCGCGAAGCACGGCTACCTGCGTTGCGGCATCACACATCGCGCGCCCGGCCGGGACGCCGAGCAGGAGCTGGCCGAGGCGGTCCGGCAGGCCGAGGCGGCCGAGGTCGCGGTGGTCGTGGTCGGCACCAACGCCGACCTGGAGAGCGAGTCCCACGACCGCACCACCCTGGCCCTGCCACCCGGCCAGGACGAGCTCATCCACCGGGTGGCCGCGGCCAACCCGCGCACCGTGGTCGTGGTCAACGCCGGTTCACCCGTGCTGATGCCGTGGGCCGACGAGGTCGCCGCGGTGCTCTACGCCTGGTTCCCCGGCCAGGAAGCGGGCCACGCGCTCGCCGACGTGCTCTACGGCCGCGCCGAACCCGGCGGCCGCCTGCCCACCACCTTCCCGCGCACCGCCGACCAGGCCCCGGTGCTGGAGACCACCCCCGCCGATGGCGTGCTCCGCTACGACGAGGGCATCCTGATCGGCTACCGCGCCTACGACCAGCACCGCCTCGACCCGGCCTTCTGCTTCGGCCACGGCCTGGGCTACACCACCTGGGACTACCGGAGCGCGGAGTGCCCGACCGGCGTCTCCGCCGCCACCCTGCACGCCGGCGAGCCCATCCCGGCCCGCGTCACCCTGACCAACACCGGCACCCGCCCCGGCCGCGAGGTGGTGCAGGTCTACCTGGGCCGCCACGCCAGCCGCTACCAGCGCCCACCCCGGGTGCTGGCCGGGTTCGCGGTGGTGGACGCGGAACCGGGGGAGACGGTAGAGGTGGAGATCCCGTTGGCGCCCAGGGCGTTCTGCGTATACGACGAGCAGCGCCGGGACTGGCTGCCCGAACACGGCAGCTACCTCGCCGAGATCGGCCGCAGCAGCCGCGACCTGCCGCTGACCGCGGTGGTCACCGTGCACTGAGCCGCCGCGGGCATGACAAAGGCCCCCGGGTGGCGACCGGGGGCCTTCTACTCCAGGCGGAGGTCAGGAGTCGCGCTTGCCCACCAGCGCCCAGGCGGCGGGCAGCACGCCCGCGGCCAGCGCGGTCTTGATCAAGTCGCCGACCAGGAACGGCAGCAGGCCCTTGACCAGGGCTTCGGTGACGGTGAAGTCGGCGGCGATCATCAGCCAGGGCACGCCGACGGCGTAGATCACCGCGTTGCCCAGCAGCATGGTGCCCGCGGTGCGCAGCGGGGTGCGGTCGCCGCCGCGCTGGGCGAGCGCGCCGACCAGGGCGCCGGCCAGCACGAAGCCGACGATGTAGCCGATGGTGGCCGAACCCGCGCTGGTGTGCCACGGCACACCTGCCAGTCCGGCGAGCAGGTAGACCAGCATGGACAGGCCGCCGCGCTGCCAGCCCAGGGTGGCGCCGACCAGCAGGGCGGCGAAGGTCTGGGCGGTCACCGGAACCGGGCTGCCCGGGATGGGCACCGCGATCTGGGCGGCCAGGCCGGTCAGCGCGGCGCCGCCGAGGACCAGCGCGATGTCGCGGACCAGGGCGCCGGGCACCAGGTCGGCCAGGACCCGGCGCGGCGGGGAGACGGTGAGCACGGACACCCGTGACCTCCAGGAGACGTGGGATCTCTTGCCCGCCGACCCTAACCCGGCGTGCCCCGGCGCGAAATTGTCGAGTACCTACAAACTTCAGGCGGCTTTTGGCGCTGTGACGTAGGTCGCTCCGGCTTGCGCTCTGACATCGGCTACAACCGGCGAGCCGGTGAACGCCGCCGAGACCTCGGTCAGCCAGGCCGTCTCCGCCTCGATGCTGGCCACCGGCCCGGCCGCGGCCACCGGCGGCTGCGGCCAGCTGTGCCCGGTCTCCCGCACCGCCAGCGCCGCGGCCAGCCCGGCCGCCGCGAGCACCGCGGGCGCCTCGGCCACCCCGTGCCGCCGAGCCGACTCCGCCACCCAGCCCACCACCTCCGGCGGCACCTGCCCGCGCAGCGCCAGGAACCCGTCCCTGATCTCGATCAGCCGCCGGTACCGCGCGAACTCCACCCGGTGCGGCCACGCGGTCAGCCTGGTCAGCGAGATCCGCGGGAGCGCCGTCACCAGCGCCGACCACAGCAGCGCCACCGCCCGGTAGCCGCGATAGGCCGCCAGCCACCGGCGCGGCCGCTCGATCAGCCCGTGCCAGGTGGTCAGCACCGCGCCGGTGACCCACAGCAGCGCCACCGCCAGGCCGAGACCC
Organism: Crossiella sp. NPDC003009; assembly: GCF_053591555.1. Classification (NCBI taxonomy): domain Bacteria; kingdom Bacillati; phylum Actinomycetota; class Actinomycetes; order Pseudonocardiales; family Pseudonocardiaceae; genus Crossiella; species Crossiella sp. NPDC003009. The sequence continues at coordinate 150,326 of NZ_JBSFUA010000002.1, forward strand.
CTGGCCACCGGCATGAACAACTCCAGGCCGGAGCTGGTCAGCACCAGCCACACCGAGGGCAGCCCGGCCAGCAGGCCCCAGGCCACCATGGTCGCCCCGGCCAGCGCGATCACGAACAGCCCGGTGCGGAAGGAGCCCCTCGGGCACTGCCTGGCATGCCGCAGGATCACCCTGGTGAACGGGACCAGGCAGCCGACCCCGTAGCCGACCAGCACCGCCTGGTACCCGGCGATGCTCGGGTACCAGGCGAGCTCGGTGCCGCCGCGGGCCTGGTACTCCGGCAGCTTCCTGGTCAGGTGGATCATCAGCCCGGTCATCACCGCCCAGCACAGCAGCAGCGGCCACCACCGGGTGCGCGGCTGCGGGGTCTGGGTGGAGCGGGCCAGCCGCACCAGGAAGTGCGCCGCCAGCAGCTGCAGCATGTTGGTGACCAGCCGCCCGGTCAGCGGGAACGGCTCGACCGCCAGGATCACGCGAGACGGCCGCGCCGGTCCCGGTGAGGGCCAGCGCGTGACCTGCTGACCTGCGGTATCGGCAACGCTGAGTGTCCACATCGGACGTTACTCCCTGGTTGGGTTATTTGACCTTCCCAATCGGGTGGCGGCGTCCGATGTGGCTACCAATCAGCCACTCGCTGTCGATGAATGAACCGTGGGCGCGACCCAGGTGGCCGACAAACGGCCACCCGGGCTCACAGGGTCAGAAGGAAGGGGTGACGGCATGCACGCGAATCGTGCGTCCGGACTGCGGCGGGCTGGTGTCCGGATCGGTGTCGTCGGCGCGGCGGTCGCCGCGGTCATGAGTGCGGGCCTCACGCCCGCGTACGCGGATCTTGGCGACCCGGGCGTCGCCGAGCTCGGCTCGGTCACCGTGACGGGCGCCAGCACGTCCAGCTCCGGCCCGATCATCCCGTGCCGGCTCGGTGAGCAGGCCTCGGCCAGCACGCCGGGCGTGAGCTACCCGGGCGTGCGATTCGGCCCGGGCACCACCACCTGCAACCAGGACGCGGCGGGCAACGCCGACATCAAGGTCGCGGGCAGCGCCTTCGAGCTGAACCTGTTCAACAAGGCCGAGTACGGCAGGCGGCTGATCAGGGTCCAGAGCTTCGAGGCCACCTGCAAGTCCACCGAACAGGGCACCAGCGCCGGGTGGAAGCTCAACGGCTACAGCGGGTTCACGCTGCCCAGCCCGGTCCCGCAGAACTACGTGACCATGGTGCCCGGCAAGACCGGCATGCCGCCGGTGGCCAAGATCGTGGTGAACAAGGTGGAGTCGGACCAGGGCGCCATCGCGCTGACCGCGATGCACATCACGCTTGACCCGGACGACGGCTACGGCGCGGTCGGCGGCACGATCACCGTGGGCGCCACCGCCTGCGCGCCGACCTGGCCGCCCCGCTAAGCAGGGTCTCGGACCTGGAGTGCCGCCCCGGGTGGGAGCGGGGCGGCACTCCACGCACAAACCGTTATGCCACAGCAGGTTCACCGGTCAGCTCGACCCCGGCCGCGCGCAGCTGGCTGAGCGCGATGTCCACCGTCGGCCGGGCCACCCCGGCGGTCAGCCCCAGCAGCACGGTGGTCTCCAGTCCGGCCGCCCTGGCATCCAGCGCGGTGGCCCGCACGCAGTGGTCGGTGGCGATGCCAGCCACGTCCACCCGGTCCACCCCGCGCTCGCGCAGCCAGTCGGCCAGCGACTCACCCTCGGCCCCCGCGCCCTCGAAGCCGGAGTAGGCCGCGGCGTAGGCGCCCTTGGAGAACACCGCCCGCACCGGCGTGATGTCCAGCTCCGGGTGGAAGGACGCGCCCGCGGTGCCTGCCACGCAGTGCACCGGCCAGGAGTCCACGTAGTCCGGCGTCTCGCTGAAGTGCGGGCCGGGATCCACGTGGTAGTCCCTGGTGGCCACCACGAAGTCGTAGTCGTGCTCGCGCACGTGCCGGGAGATCGCCGCGGCCACCGCGGCGCCACCGGCCACCGCGAGCGAACCGCCTTCGCAGAAGTCGTTCTGCACGTCCACGATGATCAGCGCGTTGGCCATGGTCGGGACCTCCTACGGCAGGAACACGGTGGGGATCGCGGGCTCGCCCTGGGACAGCGCCAAGCCCTCCCACGGCACGCTGACCAGCGCCTGGCGCAGCCGTTCCCGGCCCTGTTCCAGGGTGGGCAGGCCCTCGACCCGCTGTCCAGCGCGCACCAGGGGGATCTGCAGCTCGACATCGCCGTCCTGGCGCTCCGGCTGCTCACCGGCCAGGCGGTAGATGACCTCCTCGGTCGCGGTGCCGGTCGGCTTGTGCCGCCGCAGCGCCGCCTTCCGCCCGCCCCTGGACTCTTTGTGCGAGCTGCGCTTGGCCACCGGCCTGCCCTCGACCTCGACCAGCTTGTAGACCATGCCCGCGGTCGGCGCGCCGGAGCCGGTGACCAGCGAGGTGCCCACCCCGTAGGCGTCCACCGGCTCGGCCCGCAGCGCCGCGATCGCGTACTCGTCCAGGTCGCCGGAGACCACGATCCGGGTGGCCGGCGCGCCCAGCTCGTCCAGCTGGGTCCTGGCCTGCCTGGCCAGCACGCCGAGGTCGCCGGAGTCGATGCGCACCGCGCCCAGTTCGCTGCCGGCCACCTCGACCGCGGTCTTGATGCCCTTGGTGATGTCGTAGGTGTCCACCAGCAGCGTGGTGTTCACCCCGAGTGCGGCCACCTGGGCGCGGAAGGCGTCTTCCTCCGAGTCGTGCAGCAGGGTGAAGGCGTGCGCGCAGGTGCCGGCGGTCGGGATGCCGTAGCGGCGGCCGGCCTCCAGGTTGGAGGTTGCGGTGAACCCGGCCAGGAAGGCGCACCGGGCCGCGGCCACCGCGGCCTCCTCGTGCGTGCGCCGGGTGCCCATCTCGATCAGCCCGCGCCCGTTGGCCGCCGACACCATCCGGGCCGCGGCCGAGGCCACCGCGCAGTCGTGGTTGAGGATGGACAGCGCGAGCGTCTCCAGCAGCACGCCCTCGCCGAAGCTGGATGTGACAGTGAGCACAGGGGAGCCGGGGAAGTACAGCTCGCCCTCGGCGTAGCCGGTGATGTCGCCGCTGAACCGGTAGTCGGCCAGCCAGCCCAGGGTGTCCTCGTCCACCACGCCGGAGGCCCGCAGGCGCTCGATCTCGGCGTCCTGGAAGCGGAACTTCTCGATCGCGTCGAGCAGCCGCCCGGTCCCCGCGACCACGCCATATCGCCGCCCGTTGGGCAGTCGCCTGGCGAAGAGCTCGAACACACAGTCGCGGTCGGCGGTGCCGTCACGCAGCGCGCCCGCGAGCATGGTGAGTTCGTAGTGGTCGGTGAGCAACGCGGTGCTCTCCGCACGGTCTGCGGCCGTCATGTGATCACCGTAGTCCGCGTCCTCCCCGAACGGGGCTCCTTCGCTGCGCCGTTCCAGTGGCTCATGACACCATGGAGTCATGTCCACGCCCCTGGAGCTGGAAAGGACAGAGGTCGAGCCCACCAGCGACGAGACAGTCGCCGCTGACCGGCCCTGGATGACCGTGGTCTGGAACGACCCGGTGAACCTGATGTCCTATGTGACCTATGTCTTCCAGAAGCTGTTCGGTTTCAGTCGCGACAAGGCGACCAAGCTGATGCTCGACGTGCATCACAAGGGGAAGGCGATCGTGTCCTCAGGGGACAAGGAGAAGTGCGAGGCCGACGTGGCGAAACTGCATGCCGCCGGGCTGTGGGCGACCATGCAGCGTGACACGTGATCGGCTGGCGCCGCGACGGCGGCCAACTCGTCGCCGAGCTGACCCAGCAGGAGGCCGCGGTGCTGCGCGGCATGGTCGGCCAGATCAAGGAGATGCTCGACGAGCGCGCTGACGAGGCGCCGCAGGACGAGCTGGCCCTGATCACCGGCATCCGCACCGGCCCGTCCACCCCGCCGGACAACCGGATCATGGCCCGCCTGCTGCCCGACTTCCACCGCGGCGACGAGGACGGCGACCTGCTGCCCGCCGACGCCGACTCGGCCGCCGCGCTGCGCTCGATCTACGAGCCGCAGCTGGTGGAGGCCAAGGTCGGGGTGGCCGAGGTGGTGCTGACCACCTGCCCGCGCGAGGGCGGGGTGGCCGCGCTGAGCGAGGAGCAGGCCGAGGCCTGGCTGTCCGCGATCAACGACGTCCGGCTGGCCCTGGGCACCGCGCTGGACATCAGCGACGACGAGACCCAGGAAGAACCGCTGGACGCCGATGACACCCGGTCCGCGCACATGGGCGTCTACCAGTGGCTGACCTGGGTGCAGGACACGCTGATCGCCACCCTCTCCGGCGACGACGAGGAATGATCCCGGGACCGCTCAACGCGCTCACCGACGTGCCCGGCCTGCTGGTCGGGCAGCACCACCGCCTCGAGGAGGGCTGGGCCACCGGGACCACGGTGGTGCTGGCCCCGGACGGCGCGGTGGGCGCGGTGGACGTGCGCGGCGGCGGCCCCGGCACCCGCGAGACCGACCTGCTGGACCCCACGCACCTGGTGCAACGGGTCAACGCGGTGGTGCTCACCGGTGGCAGCGCCTACGGCCTGGCCGCCGCGGACGGCGTGATGCGCTGGCTGGACGAGCGGCACCAGGGCGTCCCGGTCGGCCCGGACCCGCACCAGGTGGTGCCGATCGTGCCGGCCGCGGTGCTGTTCGACCTGTGGCACAACGCCTGGGGCAACCGCCCGGACGCCGGGTTCGGCGCGCTGGCCTGCGCCGCCGCCACCGACGGCCCGGTCGCCCAGGGCACCGTCGGCGCGGGCGCCGGCGCGCAGGCGGGCTGGCTCAAGGGCGGCCTGGGCACCGCCAGCGCGGTCCTGCCCGACGGCACCACCCTGGGCGCACTGGTCGCGGCCAACCCGCACGGCGACCCCCTGGCCCCCACCGGCCTGCCCTGGGCCGCCCACCTCGGCCTGCCCGGTGAGTTCCCCCTCCGCGCCCCCGGCCAGCGCGAACTAGACCAGGTCAGCCGCGACTTCCCGGCCAGCAGGCTCAACACCACCATCGGCGTGATCGCCACCGACGCCACCCTGAGCAAGGCCGAGTGCCACCGCCTGGCCGTGGTCGCGCACGACGGCCTGGCCCGCGCGGTCCGCCCGGCGCACTCGATGTTCGACGGCGACACCTTCTTCGCGCTGTCCACGGCCAAGCGGGAGCTGCCGCCCGCGGACGGGGTCTTCGGCGAGATCGGCCGGGCCGGGCGGCTGGACGAGCTGTGCACGGTCGCGGCGGACGTGGTGTCCAGGGCCATCACGCACGCGGTGCTGGCGGCCACCGGGATCCCCGGGTTGCCCGCTTACCGGGAGCTGTTCCCCTCGGCGCTCCCGGTTTCTGGACCCGCTCCCAAATCCTGAGAAGGGGTTCCCAGGGTCATTTAGGATGGTCGGCGTGCTGGTGATTCGACGTGACCTCGTGGACGCGATGGTCGACCACGCCCGCCGGGACCACCCGGACGAGGCGTGCGGGGTGATCGCCGGCCCAGCCGGGTCCGACCGGCCGGAACGCTTCATCGAGATGGTCAACGCCGAGCGCTCGCCCACGTTCTACCGGTTCGACTCCGGTGAGCAGCTGCGGGTCTGGCGGGCGATGGACGCCGCGGACGAGGAGCCGGTGGTCATCTACCACTCGCACACCGCGACCGAGGCCTACCCCTCGCGCACCGACGTCTCCTTCGCCGCCGAGCCGAACGCGCACTACGTGCTGGTCTCCACCCGCGATCCCGAGGTGCACGAGCTGCGCTCGTACCGGATCGTGGACGGGGTGGTGACCGAGGAGCCCGTCGAGGTCGTCGAGTCCTACATGTTCGCCAACACCGGCAAGGACGACGTGCCGGACTCGCGCTGAGCCGCTCGCTCGCGTCCCCGTTCCCGGATTTTTGTGTCCACAGTGGACTGAAGGAGTGTCAGCAATGGCCGTCACCGTCTCGATTCCCACCATCCTGCGCACGCACACGGGTGGCGAGAAGTCCGTCGAGGCCCAGGGTGCGACCCTCGCGGAGATCATCGACGACCTGGAGGGCAAGTTCGGCGGGCTCAAGACCAGGCTGGTGAAGGAAGGCGTCCTGCACCGGTTCGTCAACGTCTACGTCAACGACGAGGACGTGCGCTTCGCCGGTGGCCTGGAGGCCGCGGTCAAGGATGGCGACAACGTCACCATCCTGCCCGCCGTCGCCGGTGGCTAGGTACGACTCGCTGCTGGACGCCCTCGGCGACACCCCGCTGGTGGGGTTGCCGAGGCTGTCCCCAGCAGCGGAGGTGCGCCTGTGGGCGAAGCTGGAGGACCGCAACCCGACCGGCTCGATCAAGGACCGGCCCGCGCTGGCCATGATCGAGGCGGCCGAGCGGGACGGCCTGCTCACCCCCGGCGCGACGATCCTGGAGCCGACCTCCGGCAACACCGGCATCTCGCTGGCCATGGCGGCCAAGCTCAAGGGCTACCGGCTGATCTGCGTGATGCCGGAGAACACCTCCACCGAGCGGCGGCAGCTGCTGCACGCCTACGGGGCGCAGATCGTGTTCTCCCCGGCCGCGGGCGGGTCCAACCAGGCGGTCGCGGTGGCCAAGGAGCTGGCGCAGAAGAACCCTGCCTGGGTGATGCTCTACCAGTACGGGAACCCGGCGAACGCGGACGCGCACTACAACTCCACCGCGCCGGAGATCCTGCGTGACCTGCCCACGATCACCCACTTCGTGGCCGGGCTGGGCACCACCGGCACCCTGGTCGGCGCGGGCCGCTACTTCCGCGAGCACAAGCCGGACGTGCAGATCATCGCCGCCGAGCCGCGCTACGGCGAGCTGGTCTACGGCCTGCGCAACCTGGACGAGGGCTTCGTGCCGGAGCTCTACGACCCGTCGGTGCTCAGCGGCCGGTTCTCGGTCGGCTCCTACGACGCGCTGCGCCGCACCAGGCAGCTGCTGGAGACCGAGGGCATCTTCGCCGGCATCTCCACCGGCGCGATCCTGCACGCCGCGCTGGCCGCCGCGGACAAGGCGGTGGCGGCGGGCAAACCGGCCGACATCGTGTTCGTGATCGCCGACGCCGGCTGGAAGTACCTGTCCACCGGCGCCTACAGCGGCACCCTCGAGGAAGCCGCCGAACGCATCGACGGCCACCTCTGGGCCTGAGGGCTCCTCCGCCGGGGGGCTGCTCAGCCGGCGAAAGCTGTGCTGGGCAGCCCTGACCCCACTCCTGGGAACACGAACAGCGCGCCCGCGTGCGGCTGCTCGGCCAGCTGCTCCGGCGACAACCCGGTGCTCGCCGAGGTCACGTACAGGTCCTCGAACCTCGGCCCGCCGAAGCAGGGCGCGGTCGGGTTGGCCACCGGCATCTCGTACTCCGCGTCCAGCCGCCCGTCCGGGGTGTAGCGGCGCACCGCCCAGCCGTCCCACAGCGCGACCCAGACACAGCCCTCGGCGTCCACGCACAGGCCGTCCGGCGAGCCCCGGTCCACCTCGGCCACCGTGCGCCGGTTGCTGATCTCCCCGGCGTCCCGGTGGTAGTCGAAGACGTCCAGGCGGCCGGTCGGGGTGTCCACGTAGTACATCAGCCGCTCATCCGGGCTCCAGCCCAGGCCGTTGCTGATGGTCACCGCGTCCAGCACGACCTTGGCCGCGCCGTCGCCGTCCACCTTGGCCAGCCAGCCGCCGCCGGTGGCGTTGTCGTAACGCATGGTGCCGGCCCACAGCCGCCCCATCGGGTCCACCGCCGCGTCGTTGCCGCGCACGCCCTCGCGGGCCCAGTAGACCAGCCAGTTCCGGCCTGCCCCGTCGGCGTCCAGCAGCGCGATGCCCTCGGCCAGGTTCAGCACCAGCCCGCCGTTGGCCCTCGGCTTGGCCGCCCCGACGTGCTGCGGCACCGCCAGCGACTCGTCGGTCCCGGTGCGCGGGTTGTAGCGGTGCACCCGCTTGCCCAGGATGTCCACCCACAGCAGGGTTTCGCTGGCGGCGTCCCAGGTGGGGCCCTCGCCCAGTTCGGCGGGGGCGGCCACCGCGATCTCGGGGTGTCGATCAGCCATGGGCGGCAGCCTATCGGCCTGCCTAGCTGGTGAAGCCGGGGTCGGACTCGCGCGGGGCGGCGACGCGGCCCTTCGGCTCCTCCCAGTCCTCGTGCCGGCCGCGCGCGGTGATGTCCAGCAGCCGGTAGGCGTGCATCATCACCTCCACGCCGCGGCCGTAGGTGGCGTAGGTGTGGAAGACCTCCTCGCCCTCGCGCAGGAAGGCGCTGACCCCCGGCTGCTCGCCGACGTAGTCGATCAGCCAGCCCTGCCCGGCCGCGGTCAGCTCCTCGCCGGAGCGGAAGTTGTAGCGGTTGGGGCCGGTCGCGGGGTCCATCGTGGCGTCGAAGTCGTAGTTGAAGTCGCTGCCGTGCGAGGAGTACCAGGGGAAGGTCCAGCCCCTGGCCTGCTTGTAGGCGGCCAGCTTCGGGTACGGCGCGCGGGAGACCGCGGCGAAGGCGGTGTCCCGCGAGGCCAGGTGCGCGCGGGCGCCATCGCTGAGGTCGTCGGCCATCGCGGTGCAGCTCGGGCAGCCCGCGTCCCAGGACGGGTCGAACATGAAGTGCTGCAACACCAGCTGGCCGCGGCCGTCGAACAGGTCCAGCAGCCGGACCTCGCCGTCCGGGCCGGTGAAGCGGTAGTCCTTGTCCACCCGGGTCATCGGCAGTCGCCGCCGGTCGGCGTTGAGCCCGTCCAGTGCCCTGAACAGCTCCTTCTCCTTGACCAGCAGCTCCTTGCGGGCGGCCAGCCACTCATCCTTGCTCACTACCTGCGGTCGGTTCACGACGTCCTCCCGAGTCGTTGACTTGCGTGATGCAAGTAACCGTAGGGCGGCAACTTGCATCACACAAGTGGAAACCGGATCATCCAGCTTGTGCTCGGTCGGATGTATGAACGCGAGAACTGCTCAGCGGCCCGCGCGCTGGAGCTGATCGGCGAGCGGTGGAGCCTGCTGATCATCCGCAACGCGGTCTTCGCCGGCATGACCCGGTTCTCCGACTTCGAGCGCAGGCTCGGTGTGGCGCCGAACATCCTGGCCAAGCGGCTGGACGGGTTCGTCGCCGACGGGCTGATGCAGCGGCGCGAGGGCCGGGAGTACCTGCTCACCGAGAAGGGTCGCGAGCTCGCCACGGTGCTCATCGCGCTGACCGAGTGGGGCGACCGCTGGGCCGCGCCGCAGGGCCCGCCGGTCCTCTACGAGCACCAGGACTGCGGCGGCCCGGTGCACGTGCACGCCCGCTGCGCGCACTGCGGGGCGGAACCCGCGCCGGACGAGGTGCTCGCGGTGGCCGGTCCGGGCGCGCATCCGCACCGCCGCCCGCCGCGCGATCCAAGCCCGCTGCACGCCGCCATGCTCGAACTCAGGGACAACCCCGAGGTGAGCGGCGCGAAAGGCCAGTAGCCTCGATCTTGTGCAGCCGCTACCAGTGCCAACGTCACCGCGCGACGACTCGGGCCGGATCTTCCCGGCGCGGCCCAAACAGGCCGCCCTCGTCATCCTCGGCTTCGCCGCACTGCTGTACCTGCTGGAGCTCGTGGACGCGTTCTCCGGGCACGCGCTGGACTTCGGCGGCATCGTGCCGCGCGAGTGGTCCGGCCTGGACGGCGTGCTGTGGGCCCCGCTGCTGCACCTGGGCTGGGACCACCTGGCCGCGAACACGGTGCCGCTGCTGGTGCTCGGCTTCCTCAGCTTCGCCGGCGGCCTGCGCCAGTTCGTCGCGGTCACCGCCACCATCTGGATCGTGGGCGGCCTGGGCACCTGGCTGACCGGGGAGTCCGGCTCGATCCACCTCGGCGCCTCCGGCCTGATCTTCGGCTGGCTGACCTTCCTGCTGGTGCGCGGCATCTTCGCGCGCCGCGCGGGACCGATCCTGCTGGCCGTGGTGCTGTTCTTCATCTACGGCTACCTGCTCTGGGGCGTGCTGCCCGGCACGCCGGGCGTGTCCTGGCAGGGCCACCTCTTCGGCGCGGTGGCCGGCGTGGTCGCGGGCTGGCTGACCGGCAAGGCGAGCCGCCGTCCCGCCGGGAGCGGCCCCGGGGCATGATCGAGGCGTGAGCACCGCGCCGATCGGCATCTTCGACTCGGGCGTCGGCGGGCTGACCGTGGCCCGCGCGATGCTGGACCAGCTACCGGCCGAGCGGCTGCGCTACGTCGGCGACACCGGCAACGGGCCCTACGGCCCGCTGTCCATTGCCGAGGTGCGCCGCCACTCGCTGGCCATCACCGACTCGCTGGTGGACAGCGGGGTGAAGCTGCTGGTCATCGCGTGCAACACGGCGACGGCGGCCTGCCTGCACGACGCGCGGGAACGCTACGACATCCCGGTGGTGGAGGTGCTGCGGCCCGCGGTGCGCCGCGCGGTGGCCACCACGCACACCGGCCGGATCGGCGTGATCGGCACCAAGGCGACCATCACCTCCAGGGCCTACGAGGACGCCTTCGCCGCCGCCCCCGACCTCACCGTGACCAGTGTGGCCTGCCCCCGGTTCGTGGACTTCGTGGAACGCGGCATCACCTCCGGCCGCCAGGTGCTCGGCCTGGCCCAGTCCTACCTGGAACCGTTGCAGCGGGCCGAAGTCGACACCGTGGTGCTGGGCTGCACGCACTACCCGCTGCTCACCGGCGTGATCCAGCTGGCCATGGGCGATGCGGTGACCCTGGTCTCCAGCGCGGAGGAGACCGCCAAGGACGTGGTCAAGGTGCTCACCGAGGCGGACCTGCTGCGCGACCCGGACAGCCCGGAGCTGGCCCATTCCTTCACCGCCACCGGCCCGGCCGAACCGTTCGCGAAACTGGCCCGCCGCTTCCTCGGCCCGCAGCTGGGTACCGTCATGACGGGCGCTGTTCCGAGATCGTCTGCCATGCCAGGCTGATCCGGTGCTACTGACCGTTCTCGGCTGTTCCGGCAGCCTGCCCAGCGCTGACTCGCCGGCTTCCGGTTACCTGGTGGAGTCCGACGGGTTCCGTGTGCTCCTCGATCTTGGCAATGGGGTGCTGGGGGCGCTCCAGCGGCATGGCGACCCGTTCGGCGTGGACGCGCTGGTGCTCTCCCACCTGCATCCGGACCACTGCGCGGATTTCGCCGCGCTGACCGTGCTCCGCAGGTACCACCCGGCCCCGCCCTACGACACCAGGGCCAGGCGGCTGCCGGTGTACGCGCCCAGCGAGGCGGCCACCCGGCTGGCCGCGGCGTACGCGCCCAGCGCCGCCGAACGGGCCGAGACGGACCTCAGCGATGTCTACGAGTTCCACCGGCTGACCCCCGGCACCGTCCACATCGGACCGTTCGAGCTGACCACCGAACAGGTCGCGCATCCCTGTGAGGCCTTCGGTTTCCGGCTCGCCGCCGGTGGCAGGACGCTGGCCTACACCGGCGACTCCGGTCCCTGCGAGGCGCTGCGCAAGCTGGCCGACTCGGCGGACCTGCTGCTGGCCGAGGCCTGCTGGCCGCACGAGCCCGAGGCACACCCACCCGACCTGCACCTGTCCGGACTGGAGGCCGGGCAGTTGGCGGCGGTGGCCGGGGTGCGCAGGCTGGTGGTCACGCACGTGCCGCCGTGGGCGAACCGGGAGCAGATGGCCGAGGAGGCCGCCACCGCCTTCGCCGGACCGGTCGACCTGGCCTTCCCCGGCGCCTCCTACACCGTGGGCTGCTGACCCGGCGCTACTGGCCACCAACCCCGTTCCACACCGCGGTGGAGCCGCTGTGCCCGATCCGCACCACCTGCACCGTGCTCGCCACCCCGGCCACGGCGACCAGCACGGCGGCCACCACCGCCACCCGCCGCCAGGTCGCCGGGCCGCCGGAGGTCTCCTGGTCCGCCTTCCGGCCTGCCAGCAGGAAGGCGACCATGAGCACGCCGAAGGCCAGCGCGTACGGCAGCAGTTCCCCGCCGAGGTCCGCGTGCCGCTGGATCAACGGGTTGGCCACCCCCAGCGCACCCTGCAACTGCTCACCGCTCACCTGCGCGACCGGCACCGCGGCCACCCCGGCCACGGTCAGCGCGAGCACCGGCCAGCCGAAGCGCCGCCGCCAGACCGGGCGGAGCGCGATCAGCAGGGCGCACAGGGCGGCCAGCGGCAGCAGGACGACCACGGCGTGCACGATCAGCGGGTGCAGCGGCAGGCCGTCGACGGTCGGCAGGTTCATGGGCACCTCTCAGGGGAACTGTTTCCGCACGCGACAGGAGAACCTGCGTTGGGCAGCGGACCACATCAGCGTAGGAATCCAGCTGATCACGCGTTCGTTGATCACCCGCTTGGGTGGCAAGCCTGGCCTGGCAGCCGCAAGAGCCTCGCCCGGCTGGCCGCTCTGCACGGGCAAATCCGACGCCAACGGCGCGCAAGGCTGACCCATCCCGCCGCTGTCCGAACTGTCGCCACGTCTCCGGCGACAGTCGGCGATCCCGGTCCGCGTTCATGTGCGTTCGGTGCGGATACGCGGCCAGCGCGAACGTTGTCGGCGCGCTCAACATCGGCCGGCGGAGGAGTCACGTCCACTCCATACGACGGCCGTGCCAGGGCGGTTCAACTGGGTGACTAGGCTAGCCGCGTGGTGCGCATCGATGGCAGAAGCGACGAGGCCCTGCGGGATATCAAGATCACCAGGGGCTACCAGGACTGGCCCGCCGGCTCGGTGCTGGTGGAGTTCGGCAAGACCCGCGTGCTGTGCGCGGCCAGTGTGTCCGAGGGGGTGCCCCGGTGGCGCTCCGGCTCCGGGCTGGGCTGGGTGACCGCCGAGTACGCCATGCTGCCCTCGGCCACGCACAGCCGCAGCGACCGGGAGTCCATCAAGGGCCGGGTCGGCGGGCGCACGCACGAGATCAGCCGTCTGATCGGCCGGTCGCTGCGCACCTGCATCGACCTCTCCGCGCTCGGCGAGAACACCATCGTGATCGACTGCGATGTCATCCAGGCCGACGGCGGCACCCGCACCGCGGCGATCACCGGCGCCTACGTGGCGCTGGCCGACGCGGTCACCTGGCTCGGCGCGGCGGGCAAGCTCGCCGACCCCAAGCCGCTGTCCTGCCAGATCGCCGCGGTCAGCGTGGGCGTGGTGGACGGCCGGGTGCGGCTGGACCTGCCGTATGAGGAGGACTCGCGGGCCGAGGTGGACATGAACGTGGTGGCCACCGACGCGGGCACCCTGGTCGAGGTGCAGGGCACCGGCGAGGGCGCCACCTTCGCCCGCTCCACCCTGGACAAGATGCTCGACCTGGCCCTGGCCGGGGTGGCCGACCTGTGCCGCCTGCAGGCCGAGGCGCTCGCGCTGCCCTACCCCGGCACGCTGCCCGAGGGCAAGAAGGCATGAGGGTCCTGCTGGCCAGCCGCAACGCCAAGAAGCTGGGCGAGCTGCGGCGGATCGTGGCCGCCGAGCGGCTCGACGGCATCGAGGTCCTCGGCCTTGACGAGGTCCCCGAGTTCCCGGAGGCCCCCGAGACCGGGGCCACCTTCGAGGAGAACGCCATCGCCAAGGCCGTGGACGCGGCCGCCGCGACCGGCCTGCCCTCGATCGCCGACGACTCGGGCATCGCGGTGGACGCGCTCAACGGCATGCCCGGCGTGCTCTCCGCCCGCTGGTCCGGCAAGCACGGCGACGACCTCGGCAACCTGGAGCTGCTGCTCGGCCAGCTCGGCGACGTGCCGGACGAGCGCCGCGGCGCCGCGTTCGTGGCCGTGGTCGCGCTCGCCGTGCCCGGCGCGGAGCCGGTGGTGGTGCGCGGGGAATGGCGCGGCACGCTGCTGCGCGCGATGCGCGGCGCCAACGGCTTCGGCTACGACCCGATCTTCGTGCCCGAGGGCGAGACCAGGACCTCGGCGGAGATGACGCCTGCGGAGAAGGACGCGGACTCGCACCGCGGCCGCGCCCTTCGCCTGCTGCTGCCGCACCTGCGCGCGCTGGCTGAGCAGCGTTCCTAGAACAGACCAGCCAGCTCGCCCGCACCCGTGGTGAGTGACTTGGCGGCGCGGGCGTAGCTGGTGCCGGGGGAGTGCGTGCTCAGCAGCACCACCACCCTGGTGCCCTCGGCCAGCACCCCGCTGGTGTGCAGGTCGGTGCCTGCGCGGCCGGTCGCCCAGCCCTGTTTGATCGCCCACTGCACCTCGGGCAGCCCGTACGGGATGCCGAAGTGCTGGTCGAACCGGTCCGCGGCGATCTTCGGCGCGGCGGCCAGCGCGCCCATGATCAGCTCGCGGTGCGCCTTGGGCAGCTCGGTCAGGATGTGCCGGTACATCTTGGCCACATCGCGCGCGCTGACCTTGGTGTCGCCCCAGTGCATCGGGTCCAGTGGCGGCAGGGTCCGGCTCAGGCCCATCCGCCTGGCCTGGCGCTGCACCATGGTGTTGCCGCCCAGCCGCACCCACAGCTCGCTGGCGATGCCGTCGTGGCTGGACGAGAGCATGGTGCGCAGGTCGGCGCCGGTGGACGTGCCGGACTGCAGCGCGTCCACCGCGATCAGCAGCTTCACCAGCGAGGCCGAGCGGAACTGCCGATCCGGGTCCACGCTGGCCAGCTCCCGCCAGCCGTCGGCCTCCAGCACCAGCAGGCCGACCCCGGTGGCGCTGCCGCCCGCGCGCACCGCCCGGTTCACCGCGTTGCCCAGCTCGGTGGCGGACACCTTGTCCTGCTTGGGTTTGGTCGGCGGACCCGGCTTCACCACCTCGGTCGGTTCCGGGCCGGGCGCGTCGCTGGGCGGCAGCACCACCGTGGTCATGTTCGCCTGGTTGGTTGCCTCCGGCGGCCCGGACGGACCGGCCTCACCGAGCAGATGGATCGACAGCAGACCGGCAGCGCACACCACGAACACGCTGGCCATCGCCCCCACGGAGTTCTTCACGACCCGTTTACGCGAAGCCCCGCAACGAAGTTGGCCTAGTGATCAGGCAACTTTCCCGGTGGGTTCGGCGTAGGCGCGGCCGGTCGGATCCGGTTGCACCGCAGGGGAAATCTTCAGTTCCCGTTCAGACGCCGAGGTCCCTGCGCAGCTTGGCCACGTGCCCGGTGGCGCGCACGTTGTACTGCGCGGTGGCGATCTTGCCGTCCGGGTCCACCACGAAGGTGGAGCGGATCACCCCGGTGACGGTCTTGCCGTACATCATCTTCTCGCCGAAGGCGCCCCAGGCGGTGAGCACCGCGCGCTCCGGGTCCGACAGCAGCGGGAAGGTCAGCTCCTGCTCGTCCCGGACCTTGGCCAGCTTGGCCGGCTTGTCAGGGGAGATGCCCAGCACGGTGTAACCCGCGCCGTTGAGCTCGGCCAGGCTGTCCCGGAAGTCGCAGGCCTGCTTGCTGCAGCCGGGGGTGCCCGCGGCCGGGTAGAAGTAGACGATCACGTGCTGCCCTCGGAAGTCCGCCAGCGAGACGGGCTTGCCGTCGGCGTCGGGCAGGGTGAACCCGGGCGCGGGGTCGCCGGGGGAAAGGCGTTCGGTCATGACCGCGACGCTAGAGGATCACCCCGACACCCCGCGCGCGGGCGGCCGGCACGGGGCTGGGGTCAGGTCTGGCCTGGGTGGCGGTGGACGTTGTCGGCGCGGGACGGGCCGGGGGTGGCTTCGGCGATCCAGGCGCCAGGCAGGGACGGGTCGAGGATGCCCTCCTCCACCCAGGTGTGCTCGCCTGCCATCACCTGGCGGGCCAGGCGGGAGTCGGTGTCGTCGGTGTTGGTCCACAGCCGGGTGAACAGCTCCTCCACCCGCACCCTGGCCTGGCGGCAGAAGGCCTCCGCCAGGTCGCGGGCGGCCGGCGTGTCCAGCCACTGGGCGCGCACGCAGGTGGCGCTGATGGCGAACAGCTCCGCGCCGATGTCCACGATCCGGCCGAGGAACGCCTGCTTGCGCTCCATCTTGCCCTGCCAGCGGGACATCGCGTAGAAGGTCTGCCTGGCCAGCTTGCGGCTGGCCCGCTCCACGAACCGCAGGTGCCCGGCCAACGGCCCGAACTCGGTGAAGCTGCTGGGCAGCTGGCCCTTGCCGACGGCCAGCGTGGGCAGCCACTTCGCGTAGAACGCCCCGGCCCGCGCGGCCGCTTTGACCTTGCGGCCGGTGTCGGCCTCCGGGTCGATGATGTCGCCTGCCACCGACAGGTGCGCGTCCACCGCCTCGCGCGCGATCAGCAGGTGCATGATCTCGGTGGAGCCCTCGAAGATCCGGTTGATCCGCAGGTCGCGCAGGATCTGCTCGGCCGGGATGCCGCGCTCGCCGCGGGCGGCCAGCGACTCGGCGGTCTCATAACCCCGGCCGCCGCGGATCTGCACCAGCTCGTCGGCGACCAGCCAGGCCATCTCCGAGCCGTAGAGCTTGGCCAGCGCGGCCTCGATCCGGATGTCGTTGCGCTCCTCGTCGGCCATCTCGCTGGACAGGTCCAGCACCGCCTCCAGCGCGAACGCGGTGGCCGCGATGAAGGCGATCTTGCTGGAGACCGCCTCGTGCTCGCCGACCGGACGGCCCCACTGCACCCGCTCCGCCGACCACTCGCGGGCGATCTTCAGGCACCACTTGGCCGCGCCGGCGCACATCGCGGGCAGCGAGAGCCTGCCGGTGTTCAGCGTGGTCAACGCGATCTTGAGGCCCTGCCCCTCCTCGCCGATCCGGTTCTCCGCGGGCACCTTGACCTGGTGGAACCGGGTCACGCCGTTCTCCAGCCCGCGCAGGCCCATGAACGCGTTGCGGTTCTCCACCGTGACGCCCTCGGCGTTGCCCTCCACCACGAACGCGGTGATCCCGCCGCGGTGGCCCTCGGAGCGGGGCACCCTGGCCATCACCACCAGCAGGTCGGCCACCACGCCGTTGGTGGTCCACAGCTTCACGCCGTCGAGCAGGTAGTGCCCGTCCTCGGTGGGCACCGCGGTGGTGCCCAGCCGGGCCGGGTCGCTGCCCACGTCCGGCTCGGTGAGCAGGAAGGCGCTGATGTCGGTGCTGGCGCAGCGCGGCAGGTACTTCTGCTTCTGCTCCGGCGTGCCGAACTGCTTGAGCGGCTGCGGCACCCCGATGGACTGGTGCGCGGAGAGCAGCGCGCCGATGGCCGGGCTGACCGACCCGACCAGCATCAGCGCCTTGTTGTAGTACACCTGGGACAGCCCGAGGCCGCCGTACTCCGGGTCGATCTTCATGCCCAGCGCGCCGATGCGGCGCAGGCCGTCGAAGACCTCGTCCGGGATCTTGGCCTCGCGCTCGATCCGCGCGCCGTCGATCTTGTTCTCGCAGAACTCCCGCAGCCGGGCGAGGAACTCCTCGCCGCGGCGCCGGGTCACCTCGTCACCCCGCGGATGCGGATGGATCAGTTCCAGGCGTAGCCGCCCGAGGAACAGCTCCTTGCCGAAGCTGGGCTTGCGCCACTGCGTCTCGCGCGCCTGCTCCGCTACCTGACGGGCCTCGCGCTCGGTCGTGCGGGCTGGATCCACTGCGGTCATCGCTGACCCCCTGCCGTCGGATTACCCGACGGTACTACCGACGGGTAATGCGCGCAGGTCGCCGCTCGGGTGACCCGTCAGTTCGGCGGCAGGGGTTCGGCGTTGCGTTCGACCAGCCGGCGGTCAAGCACGTCCAGCTCGGAGTGCTGGGCCTTGAGGATGTTCTCCGCCAGGTTGCGCACCACCGCGAGCCTGGCGTTCTTGCGGCCGTAGTTGGCCATCTCCGCGCCGCCGATGTGGTGCCGCCGCATGAGCTGGAGGAAGTACACCTCGAACTCCACGCCCCTGAGCTTGCGCAGCTTGGACATCTCCTCCTGGTTGGCCATGCCCGGCATCGTGTAGGTGCCGACGGACTGGCCGGGTTGCACCGGCGCGTGCCCGTGCCCGGGAGGGGCGTCCTTCATCCACTCCATGTACTTGCCGGTCGGCGACTGCTCAGGATGCCCCCACAGCGCCAGCCAGCCCTTCATCCGGCCGACCTGCTCCAGCTGGGTGCTCTGGATGTCGAAGGCCAGCTCCCGGATCAGCCGGTCCTCGCTGCGGTCGGGCACCATCGCGGCCATCTCCACCGCCTGCAGGTGGTGCACGGACATGTCCTGGGCGAAGCCGGTGTCCGGCCCGTCCAGCGGCGGCGTGGAGCTGTCCGCGGACGGCTTGGGCAGGTTGATCAGCAGACCGCCCGCCGCGCCGAGCATCAGGATCGCCAGCACCGCGGCGGTGGCCACCAGGATCCGCATCGCGCGGGACGGAGCCCGGCCGGAGACCTGCTCGGTCTCCGCCGGGTCCGTCTCGTCCACGATCCGGGGGTCCGACTCAGCCACCGGGCGGCGGGTTCTGGCTGCTCGGCGGGTTCTGGCCGCCGGGCTGACCGGGCTGCCCACCGGGCTGGCCGCCGGTCTGCTCGTCAGGGGCCTTGGTGCCACCGTCCATCGGCACCGCGTCCGGGCCCGGCTTCTCCGCCACGAACGGCGGCGCGTTGTCCGGGTCGAAGGCGTTGGTGGCGCAGGTCGCGCCGATCTCCGGGTAGATGTACTGGTTGCGGCGCACCGCGGAGATGAACTGGTCGATCCGCTGGTCGTCGGCGCTGTCCAGCTTCAGCTGACGGCCCCAGCCCTGCAGCGAGATCGGCTTGTCCAGGCCGGGGTACGGGGACATCATGGTGAACTGCTGGCCCTGCGCGCGCTGCTTCAGCTTGTCCAGGTCGCCGCCCTTGACCTGGTCGGGGTTGTAGGCGATCCAGACCGCGCCGTGCTCCATGGAGTGCACCATGTTCTCGTTGCGCACCGGGTTCGGGTACACCACGCCGGTGCAGGTCGCCCACACCTCGTCGTGCGGCCCGCCGATGGGCGGGTAGTGGTCGTAGGCCACCCGCTGCGTGGCAGGCACGTGCTTGCCCGCCTCGTACTTCTGCTTGAGCACGCCCTGGATCTTCTCCGTGGGGTCCTGGTTGGACTCCGAGGGCGTGTACTCGGCCAGCGCGGCCTGCTTCGCCGCCTGGTCGGCGTTCTGCACGTAGGCGTAGCCGAACACACCGCCCGCGAAGACCAGCACCGCGAGCACGGCGGCGATCGTGCCCCAAGGCTTGGGCTTCTTCATCGCGATCGGCACGCGCGGGGCGCTCGCCCGCGCGTTCTTGCTGCTCTTACCGCTGACCATGTCTGCCCGGCCCCTGTCTCACGCCGTACGGGTTACCGCGCGTCAGTGTAAGGATCGGCTGTCAGGTGCGAGTCAGCTCTTTGGGGGAAGCTTCCGGCGCAAGGCTGGCTACCCAGCATTACTTCCGAAACCTCATACAGTTGGATACAAGGTCGAACGGGTATCGAGGCCGCCATAGACTACGAGCCGTGACTCCTGCTGCCTTGGCTGACCTGGTCCGTTCCGTCGCCCACGACGTGCTCACCGCGCGCGGGCTGGACACCGCGGTGCTGCCCGCGGCGGTCACGGTGGAGCGACCCAGAAACCCCGAGCACGGCGACTACGCCACCAACCTCGCGCTGCAGATCGGCAAGAAGCTCGGCGTGGTCCCGCGCGAGCTGGCCGAGGAGCTGGCCAAGGCGCTGGCCACCCAGGACGGCATCACCGCCGCCGAGATCGCCGGCCCCGGCTTCGTGAACCTGCGACTGGCCGCGGACGCGCAGGGCCAGCTGGTCAAGGACGTGCTGACCGCGGGCGAGGCATTCGGCCGCGGCTCCGCGCTGACCGGGCAGAAGATTAACCTGGAGTTCGTCTCGGCCAACCCGACCGGCCCGATGCACCTGGGCCACGCTCGCTGGGCCGCGGTCGGCGACGCGCTCGGCCGGGTGCTCGCGGCCGGTGGCGGCGAGATCACCCGCGAGTTCTACATCAACGACGCCGGCGCCCAGATCGGCAGGCTGACCAAGTCCCTGGTCGCGGTGGCCAAGGGCGAGCCGGTGCCCGAGGACGGCTATGCGGGCGACTGGATCACCGATGTGGCCACGAAGATCGTCAAGCAGGAGCCGGACGTGCTCTCGCTGGCCGAGGACGAGCGGGACGCCAGGTTCCGCGACCTCGGCATCGAGCTGATGCTCGGGTTGATCAAGCAGACCCTGCACGAGTTCCGCACCGAGTTCGACGTCTACTTCAGCGAGAAGTCGCTGCACAGCTCCGGCGAGGTGCAGACCGCGCTGGAGGTGCTCAAGAAGTCGGGCCACCTGTACAAGGAGGCAGGGGCCTGGTGGCTGCGCTCCACCGACTACGGCGACGACAAGGACCGCGTCGTCATGAAGGGCAACGGCGAGGCCGCCTACATCGCCGCGGACATCGCCTACTTCCGGAACAAGCGCACCCGCGGCTTCGACCGGCTGATCTACATGCTCGGCGCGGACCACCACGGTTACATCGGCAGGCTGCGCGCCGCCGCGGCCGCCTTCGGCGACGACCCGAACTGCGTCGAGGTGCTCATCGGCCAGATCGTGCACCTGGTCAAGGACGGCGTGCCGGTCCGGATGAGCAAGCGCGCGGGCAACGTGATCACGCTCAACGACCTGGTCGAGGCCATCGGCGTGGACTCGGCCCGGTACGCGCTGATCCGCTCCTCGGTGGACTCCACCCTGGAGATCGACCTGGACCTGTGGACCAAGACCACCAACGAGAACCCGGTGTTCTACGTCCAGTACGCGCACGCCCGGCTCTCCTCGCTCGCCCGCAACGCCGCTGACCTGGGCATCACCGTGCCCGCCGCGGCCGAGATCACCTCCGAGCTGCTCGGGCTGCTCGCGCACGAGAAGGAAGGCAAGCTGATCCGCACCATCGGCGACTTCCCGAAGGTGCTCGCCTCCGCCGCCGAGCTGCGCGAACCGCACCGGGTGGCCCGCTACCTGGAGGAGCTGGCCAGCTCCTACCACAAGTTCTACGACAACTGCCGGGTGCTGCCGCAGGGTGACGAGGAGCCGACCGCGCTGACCACCGCGCGCCTGTTGCTCTGCGCGGCCACCCGCCAGGTACTGGCCAACGGGCTGGGCCTGCTGGGCGTGAGCGCGCCCGAGCGGATGTGACCAGGGTCTATGCCGCCGGACGGCCGCGCGGGCGGTGTGTGAGGATTAACGACCGTGAGGGCACACCCCGCCGGTCCTCGGCACGCTGACGTCATTGTTCCCGCGACGGCCGGACCCCGGCCGTCCACCGCCGCCGCGCTCGGCGAGCTGCCCGAGTCCGTGTGGCCGAGGAACGCCAGACGCGGGCCGGACGGCGCCGTGCGGGTGGCCGGGGCCGACCTGCGCGAGCTGGCCGAGACCTACGGCACGCCGCTGTTCGTGATGGACGAGGCGGACTTCCGCGCGCGCTGCGCCGAGCACGCCGAGGCCTTCGGCGACCCGACGCTGGTGCACTACGCGTCCAAGGCCTTCCTCTCCGTGGAGATCGCCCGCTGGGTGGCCCAGGAGGGGCTGAGCCTGGACATCTGCAGCGGCGGCGAGCTGGCCGTGGCCCAGCGCGCGGACTTCCCCAGCGAGCGGATCACCTTCCACGGCAACAACAAGTCCGTCGCTGAACTGCGCGCCGCGGTGCAGGGCCGGGTGGGCACCGTGGTGGTGGACTCCTTCCACGAGATCGCCCGGCTGGACCAGGTCGCCCGGGAGGCCGGGATCGTCCAGTCCGTGCTGATCCGGGTCACCGTCGGTGTCGAGGCGCACACGCACGAGTTCATCGCCACCGCGCACGAGGACCAGAAGTTCGGCTTCTCGCTGGCCTCCGGGGACGCCGCCGAGGCGGTCCGCCGGGTGCTGGCCGCCGATGGCCTGCGCCTGGTCGGCCTGCACAGCCACATCGGCTCGCAGATCTTCGAGGCGGACGGCTTCGAGATCGCCGCGCACCGGGTGATCGGGCTGCTGGCCGAGCTGCACAAGGAGCACGGCGCGGACGCGCTGGCCGCACTGTCCACTGTGGACCTGGGTGGCGGCCTCGGCATCGCCTACACCGCCGAGGACGACCCGCCGCCGCCGTCGAAGCTGGCCGACCAGCTGCGCGCGATCGTGGCGCGGGAGTGCGAGCTGGCCGGGCTGCCCACGCCCAAGGTCGCGGTGGAGCCGGGCCGGGCCATCGTCGGGCCGGGCACGGTGACCCTCTACGAGGTGGGCACCATCAAGGACGTCACGGTGACCGGCGGGTCCGTCCGCCGCTACGTCAGCGTGGACGGCGGCATGAGCGACAACATCCGCACCGCGCTCTACGACGCGGTCTACGACTGCCGCCTGGTCTCCCGCGAGGTCGAGTCGGAGGCGGTGCTGTCCCGGCTGGTGGGAAAGCACTGCGAGTCCGGTGACGTGGTGGTGCGAGACTGCTGGCTGCCCGAGGACATCGCCCCGGGCGACCTGGTCGCGGTGGCCGCGACCGGGGCCTACTGCTACGTGATGGCCAGCAGCTACAACCGGCTGCCCCGGCCGGCCGTGGTCGCCGTGCGCGACGGCGAGCACCGGCTGGTGCTGCGCCGCGAGACCGAGGACGACCTGCTGCGCCTGGAGGTGCTGTGACCAACGGCGGAGAGCCGATCAAAGTCGCGCTGCTCGGATGCGGGACCGTCGGCACCGAGGTGGTGCGGCTGCTCCGCGAGCAGGCCGAGGACCTCGCCGCGCGCATCGGCGCCCCGGTCGAGCTGACCGGCATCGCGGTCCGCCGCCCGCACAAGCACACCGACGTGCCTGCCGAGCTGCTGACCACCGACGCCGCCGCCCTGGTCAACGGGGACGCCGACGTGATCGTCGAGGTCATCGGCGGCATCGACCCGGTGCGCGGGCTGCTCGGCACGGCGCTGACCAACGGCAAGTCGGTGGTCACCGCGAACAAGGCGCTGCTGGCCGAGCACGGCGCGGAGCTCTACGCCGCCGCGGACGCCTCCGGCGCCGACCTGTACTTCGAGGCCGCGGTGGCCGGGGCCATCCCGCTGCTGCGCCCGCTGCGCGAGTCGCTGGCCGGTGACCAGATCACCAGGGTGATGGGCATCGTCAACGGCACCACCAACTACATCCTCTCCGCGATGGACGCCACCGGCGCGGGCTACGGCGAGACGCTGGAGGAGGCCTCCCGGCTGGGCTACGCCGAGGCCGACCCGACCGCGGACGTGGACGGCTTCGACGCCGCGGCCAAGGCCGCGATCCTGGCCTCGCTGTCCTTCCACACCAGGGTCACCGCCTCCGACGTCTACCGCGAGGGCATCGCCTCGGTCACCGCCTCCGACATCGCCGCGGCCAGGCTGCTCGGCCGCACGGTCAAGCTGCTGGCCATCTGCGAGCGGGTGGTCGGCGAGGACGGCGCGGAGAGCGTCTCGGTGCGCGTGCACCCGGCGATGATCCCGCGCACCCACCAGCTGGCCAGCGTGAACGGCGCGTTCAACGCGGTGTACGTGGAGGCCGCGGCGGCCGGTCAGCTGATGTTCTACGGCCCTGGCGCCGGTGGCGCGCCCACCGCCAGCGCGGTGCTCGGCGACCTGGTCGCGGTGGCCCGCAACAAGGTGCTCGGCGGCCGGGGCCCGCGTGAGTCGGCCTACGCCCAGCTGCCGGTGCGGCCGATGGGCGAGACGCTCACCGCGTACCACATCAGCCTGGAGGTCGAGGACCAGCCGGGCGTGCTGACCCAGGTGGCCGCGATGTTCGCCGAGCACGGCGTGAGCATCGCCGCGGTCCGCCAGGAGGGCCGCGAGGGCTCGGCCAACCTGGTCGTGGTCACGCACATGGCGCCGGACGAGGCGCTGCGCTCCACCGTGGAGAAGATCGCCGGGCTGCCCATCGTCCGTGAGGTGGCCGCCGTGATGCGGGTGGAGGGTGAGCAACTGTGACCACGCTTGCTGCTGACGCGTCGACGCGTCCGGGCTGGCCCGGGATCATCAACGCCTACCGGGACCGGATCGCGGTGCCGAAGGGCGCGGAGATCATCACCCTGCACGAGGGCGGCACCCCGCTGCTGCCCGCGGCGCACCTGTCCGAGCTGACCGGCTGCCAGGTTTTCCTCAAGATCGAGGGCGTCAACCCGACCGGCTCGTTCAAGGACCGCGGCATGACCGTGGCCATGACCTACGCCAAGGCTGAGGGCAGCAAGGCGGTCATCTGCGCCTCCACCGGCAACACCTCGGCCTCGGCCGCCGCCTACGCCGCCCGCGCCGGGCTGACCAGCGCGGTGCTGGTGCCGCGCGGCAAGATCGCGCTGGGCAAGCTGGCCCAGGCGGTGGCCTACGGCGCGCGCATCCTGCAGGTCGACGGCAACTTCGACGACTGCCTGGAGCTGGCCCGCAAGACCGCTTCCGCGCACCCGGTCTACCTGGTCAACTCGGTGAACCTGGTGCGCATCGAGGGCCAGAAGTCGGCCGCGTTCGAGGTCTGTGACGTGCTCGGCCGGGCCCCGGACATCCACTGCCTGCCGGTGGGCAACGCGGGCAACATCACCGGCTACTGGCAGGGCTACCGCGAGTACGCCGCGGACGGCGTGGTGGCCGCGACCCCGCGCATGTTCGGCTTCCAGGCCGAGGGCGCGGCCCCGCTGGTGCTGGGTCACCCGGTGGCCAACCCGGAGACCATCGCCACCGCCATCCGGATCGGCAGCCCGGCCTCCTGGACCGGCGCGGTCGAGGCCAGGGACGAGTCCGACGGCCTGTTCCACGCGCTCTCCGACGAGCACATCCTGGCCGCCTACAAGCTGCTGGCCGCCCGCGAGGGCGTGTTCGTGGAACCGGCCTCCGCCGCCAGCGTGGCCGGCCTGCTGGCCACCGCCGAGGACGGCAGGCTGCCCAAGGGCTCGCTGGTGGTGTGCACGGTCACCGGCCACGGCCTCAAGGACCCGGACACCGCCCTGCTCGGCATGACCGAGGTCGAGCCGCTGGCGGTGGACCCCGGCGCGGTGGCCGCCGCGCTCGAGCTCGGCTGAGCCGGAGGTCCCCGCGATGGCTCTCCGCCGCTGGGCGCTGCTGGCGGTGCTGGGGACCGGCCTGACCGCGGCCTGCACCGCCGCGCAGCCGGGGCCGGAGACCAGCACGGTGGTCAAGGAGTGGACCAGGGTCGGCAGCCCCAAGTCGGTGGACAAGGACTTCCGGGTCACCCCGTGCGAGACGCTGACCGAGGCTGAGCGCCGTGACCTCGGCCTGCCCTCGCCGCCGACCGCGAGCGCGCAGGCGGACCCGGCCGGCTGCACCTGGCGGGACCAGGACAGCGGCACCGCGGTCCTGGTCGAGCTGGACCCGCTGTCCCTGGCCCAGCGCTACGACCGGGAGCCCGGCTCGGCAGGCGTGTCCGTGGTCAAGGTCGCCGGTTACCCGGCGGTGCGCGCCCAGGAAGGCGGCGACGGGCGCGGCTGCGAGTTCCGGATCGGGGTGTCGGCCACCGAGGCGCTGCACGTGGCCTTCAGCGCGCCGAAGGCCGTCCCGGACGCCTGCGGGAGTGCCCAGCGGGTGGCCGAGGCAGTCATCGGGAAGCTGCCCGCGGGCAGCTGAACCTCCGTATGCTCGCTGCCGTGACGGTACGACGTTGGTTGCTCGGGTCCGTGCTGGTGTCGGCCGCGGTGCTGGTCACCGCCTGTGGGGGCGAGGCGCCCGCGCCGACGCAGCCCCCGGCCCCCACCTCCTCGGCCCCGGCCGCCGGGGACTGGACGAAGGTCACCACCCAGCCCAAGACGGTGGAGGGCGCCTTCCGCACCGCGCCCTGCGAGATCCTGCCCGCGGCCCAGCTCAGCGGCCTCGGCCTGCCGGACAAGCCCAAGCCGGCGGCGGCCAGCTGCGCCTGGAGCAACTATTCCAACAGCCGCGCCGAGGTGCGGGTCGAGCTCTACCGGGACACCCTGCTGAAGAAGTTCGGCGCGGAGGCCCCCAAGGCGGGGTCCGGCCTGGAGGTCGGCAAGGTCGCCGGCTACCCGTCCGTGCGCTCCCTGGACGGCGCCGACCAGCGTGGTTGCATGGTCTTCACGGCGATCTCGGACACCGAGACGCTGCGGTCCTACTTCACCTCGTACAAGACCATGCCCGCGGTCACCCAGGACGCCTGCGGGTTCGCCGAGAAGGTGCTCAGCGCGGTGATCGAGAAGCTCCCGGCCAAGACTTGATCCGCCATATTTGCGAATGTCATGTGAGCTGGCTCACCTGTGGACAAAGCGGGGAACCGCCGTCATGGGTTGTGACATCCTAGGTCCCGTCTGGGAGGACGTTGCTGGAGGGAACCCATGGCGGATCGAGTGATGATCAAGCCGGCCGAGGTGCCGGGGCTGATCGCGAAGCTGGAAGCCGAGCTGGAAGAGGCCAAGGATCTGCGGGAGTACACCGCCGCGATCGGTATCCAGGAGGCGCCCGCCAACGACCCCGCGAGCATCGAGCTGGCCAAGCGTCTCGACCTGCCTGCCACCGGCCCCACCGGGCTCGTGGCCGCCGCCGACAAGTTGATCGCCTCCATTCAGGCGATGATCACCAACTTGAAGAGCGGCCTCGCGGACTACGAGCGTCAGGAGCAGGCGAACCGCTCCTCCATGAAGCGGGCCTGAGCCGCACGGGCACAACTGGGGTGAGGACATGACCAACTGGGACGCGTACAGCCACGAGCAGATCCACAAGATGATCAACGAGGGCCGCGGGCACTATGCCCTGAGCAGTCGTGATCTGCTCTGGGAGAAGCAGGCCGAGCGGCTGGGCCGGATCGGCGAGAACGTGAAGAAGGCCTTCGAGGGCGCCACCGGCGTCATGCAGGGCAAGTCCTTCGACCAGATGCAGGAGCGGGTCTCGCCCGCGCACCAGTGGGCCACCGAGGCTTCCAGCATGGCCGACCTGATGCGGACCACCTCGTCGACCAGCACGAACACCTTCGTCGACACGCAGAAGAAGATCGAGCCTGCCAAGCAGGTCACCTCCAGTGACAACTTCATCTCCCGCGGCTGGGCCTCGCTCACCGGCGGGATGACCGACAAGCAGCAGGAACAGCAGGACAAGGACAACGCCGAGCGCAAGGCCCGCGAGACCATGCGCGGCTACGAGACCACGGTGCTCTCCTCCACCTCGAACCTGCCTGTCTTCGTCGCGCCCGACCCGATCGACGTCGGTGTTGGCGCCTCCGGCGGCGGCAAGACCGAGGTCGGCAACCCGGTCGCCACCCCGACCCGGCGCGGCGGCAACCAGGACAACTCCGATCCGACCCGGCGCGGTGTGGTCGGCGACCGGGACGGCGACGGCATCCCCGACGACCGGGACCCGGTTGACGACCGCCGCAACGACGACCGGGACAACAACCGCCCCGGCGACAAGGACGGCGACGGCATCCCCGACGACCGGGACCCGATCGACAACAGCCGCAACGACGACTGGAACCGGAACCTGCCCAACGACCAGGTCGACCCGAACCGGGTCATCCCGTCCCCGGTGGTCAACCAGCCGCTGCCGATGAACAACCCGGTGCCGACTCCCGGCCCCGGTGGCGGTTCGAGCTTCGGCCCGGTCCCGGTCGGCGGCATGCCCGGCGGCTTCGGCCCCGGCAGTGGCTCCGCCAGCGGCTCGGCCGGCATGCGCCCCGGCTTCGGCCCCGGCGGCATGGGCGGCATCGGCTCGGGTGGCCCCGGCGGTCCCGGCAGCGGCTTCGGTCCCGGCGGCCGTGGTGGCGCGCCCGGCATGGGCGGCGGTCCCATGGGCGGTGGCGCGCGGGCCAACGGCGAGGAGGACAAGGAGCACAAGCGTCCTGACTACCTCATCGAGACCGACGACATCTTCGGCGAGGGCACGCTGGTCGCGCCGCCGGTGATCGGTGAGCGTCCGGGCCTGTGACCGTTTCACTCGACCTCGAACTGAACGCACTGGAGTTCGAGGTCCTCTGGGAGCACCTGCGACTGGGCGACAAGCCCACCGAGCTGAACACGCTGTCCCACGGCGTCACCGACGAGGAACGCGCGCACTTCCGCCGCCTCGCCTGGTCGTCCCTGGAACAGCGCGGCCGCGCCGAGGACGGCCGGTTGGACGTGGAGCTGGAGGACCTGCTGGTCCTGCTGGCCCGCCCCAACCGGTCCATCGACATCCGGTTCTCCTGGCGGGTGGGCGAGCAGATCCTGCCCGAGGTCAAGGCGCTCTGCTCGGCCGTCGGCGACACCGGCGTGCTGGCCGTGCACGACGGCGACCGGTACCGCTTCGGCTGGGTCCGCAGCACCGGCCTGGCCCCCGCGGCCGCCGGCCTGCTGCCCCAGCCCCCACCGGGCCGCGTCGGCTCGGTCACCGTCGCCGCCGACGTGCTGGAGTCCGCGGTCAGCCAGGCCGCCGACCAGGGCAAGGCCTTCGTCCAGATCCTCACCAGCCGCGGCGTCCGCCCGGAAGACGCCCAGCTCCTGTGGGAGATAGGCGACGCCGACCGCACCCTGTACGCCCAGTTCGGCGCCACCGCCCGCGACCAGTACGGCCGCAGCCTGCGCGCGAGCAGCGTGCTCAACGTCTTCGACATCCAGGCAGGCCGCATCGGCAGCCGGGAACGCAACGGCTGGATCAACTTCTTCGGCGTGGACAACCGCAAGGTCGCCGAACAACTCGACAGCCTGCTGGCCGAGGTCGTGGACCGCTGATCCCCTAGCCTGGGGTCCGGACCGAGCTGGGGGAGGCGTCGGTCCGGAGCGCGGGGGGATGCGTGACACCGACGGAGTGGCGGTTCTTGCTGGGTGCCAACCGGGCCAGGGGTTCGCTGCTGGGCATGGCGATCGCCGCCGGTCCGCTGGCCCTGGTGGCCTGGTTCGGGCTTGATGAGATGGGCTCCCTCACCTATCCAGCCGGGTCCTGGCCTGAGCGGTTCTCCACCGCGCAGGGAATGGTCGTACCCAGCCTGTTCATCGCGGCGGGTCTGCTCCTGCTGGTGCTCCGCGAAACGGTCCGGGCCAACCACGTCCACCTGCCACTGCTCACCCGGTGCCACGTGCTGTTCGCCTGGTTCGCCGGTGTCGCCGTGGCGGTGTGCCTGGCCGGGCTCGTCACCGGGCTGGTGGCGGTGGACCAGGCTCGCGCGGAGGCGGCTGCCTCGATCCGGTCCGTGCAGTCGAGCATCGGCATCGTGGCCCTGCTGTACCTGCCCGCTCCGTACCTGTTCGCGGTCTCCCTGCGCGGGCGGCTGGAACAGGCCGAGCGGGCGCGCACCGAGCACGGGTGGCTGTCGTGAACCCCGGCCGCCCGCCGCTTCATCCGCTGATCGAGCGGAGTTCGCCGGTTCGGGCGCTGGGGCGAGTGCTGATCACCTAGGCTCCGATGAGGACCGACCTGGGGGAGGTGTCGGTCCGGACCGCAGGGGGATGCATGTCGCCGTCCGGCGATAACTGGCTGAGCAAGTTCACCGAGGACTGGGACGAGGAAGAGCGGCCGAAGCCGCAGACCGCCGCGGCGGGGCATCCTGGTACTTCAGCACCTGAGGATCCGTCTGCGGTCCGGCTGGCGCTGGACGAGCACGGGTTGGTTCAAGCGGTCGAACTGGAACCTACCTGGCGTGCTCAATTGACCAGCCGGCTTCTGGGCGCGGCAGTGCTGAACGTGGCGAATGACCTGCTGGCAACGCGGTTTGCCGAATCGACCGACGATGCCGTGACAGAGCTCTCGATCGACCGGCTTGCCGCCGAAAGTGCGGCGGCGACCTCCTCACCAGGGAACTGGGATGAGCTCGGTGCGGTGCTCGCCGCCTGGTCGGCGGACTTCGCCGCGTTCAAGCGTCAGTTGGCGGAAGCGGCGGCCGAGGTCTTCGTCGGTGCCGCCCCCGACGACGGGGTTGTCGCGACCATGCGGAACGGTCAGTTCGCCGAAGTCACAGTCGATCTGAGATGGGTGGAGTTCGCTCGCCACACCGAGATCGGCGTGGAGCTGGGTCGAGCCTTGCGAGCCGCGCAGCAGGCCGCTGCCGCAGGTGGAGTCGCCAACCTGAGCCCACCGGGGAGCGTCGCCCAGGTGCTGCGACTGGCCAGGGATCCGCAGGCACTGCTTCGGCTCGCCGGGATGCCTGGCTAGCGGCCCGTCGGACGGCCACGAAGACGGGGAGGGAGTTTCTGGATATGGACGACAAGGTTCGTGCGTCAGTCGAGGCGATGAGGGCGGATGCGGGTGAGTGGAGCAGCGCGGCGCGAGAAATCGGCCAAGCTCACTCCCTGGTCAAGAACCTGACGCTGAACGAAGAGCAGTTCTCGATGCTGCTCGACCACATCATCGGGCCGACCTACGAGCAGGTGCGGCAAGCCCTGGAGTTGTTGCTGGAGTCGGCGGCGGTCGAGTTCGACAAGGTCGGCATGGCGCTGCGCATGAGCGCGGAGACCTATGAGCGTGAGGACGCTGAGGGTGCACACGGTCTCCGACGGGCGGGCGGTTGAGGACATGATTCACAGAGACAATGAGGCGACCCTGAACACGATCAGGGAAGCCAAGCAGGAGGTCCTGGGCTCCGCCGAGATGATCAGGGCCGCGTTCGAGTTCGCTCAAGCCGCGAACCCCACGTACCAGCTGCAGCGCTTCGCGGCGAGTCAGGGTTGGCTTGGCCAGGAGGTCGAGAAGTCGATGGCGGACCTGGAGCGCTATTACAAGGTGCCCGGTAGTCCGTCGGCGCTGCGGGCAGTGGGTGAGGCGTGGACCACTCAGGTCGGCGCGATGGCCAGCGAACTGTCCGGTCGCCTGCGCAAAGAATCGCTGGCCACCGACAACAGGTGGACCGGCAAGGCAGCTGAGGCATACGGAGATGTGGTCACTGTGCAAGGTGAGGCGTTGGTGGCGCTCAAGACCATTGCCACCACGATCCACACCACACTGAGTGATCTTGCTGGCGCGATCGAGGCGTACTGGAATGCTCTCGCGATCGGCGTCGCGTCCGTGGCAGCTGCCTTGGCCATAGCCGCAGCGGCGGTCGGTGGGGTGGTCACGGCACCCGCCGGGATCAAGTTCGCGCTCGGCGCGTTGACGGCGTACACGACATTGGCGGGAGTGGCGCTCAACTCGTTGACGACGGCGGCGAACGCAGCGCGTGCCCAGCAGGTGAAACTGCTGCAACAGGTCACCACGGAACGTGCTCTCCCCGGCGGCCGGTGGCCCTCGGCGACGGCGGAACACCTCGCCGACGCGAGCACCAAGGACGGTGACAAGAGTGACTGGGAACCCCGGTAGCGTCCCGGCCGGGGCGTGGCGCTGGGTGGCCGTCCCTGGCGCGGCGCGGACGCGAAAGGGACTGACCAGGACCGCCGTTGTCTTCCTGGTCGCGGCAGTGGTCTTCGCCGGTCTAGCGCTGCTGCTCTTGCTGTCGGTGAACCGGAGCAACTTCGGTTTCTACCAGGTGGTGATCGTCCAGCTTCCGCTGAGCGCGCTCGGCACTGGCTGGACGGCGGCGTTCCTGTTCCGGGCCAGGGCTGTGGTCAGCGGCGAATACATCGACGGATGGGCGCTGCCTGGCTGGCGGCGGACCGCGAACATCGGCAGCCTCGTCATTCTCGTCGTGGCGATCGTGATCGCAATAATCTTCCTGGTCTATCCCCTGATCAACGGCGTTGCCGCGCCGGCGGCTTCGCCCCTGTTCCAGGTTCCCGGACTCATCTTGGGATGTCTTTTCGGGGATCTACCGCGTTCTGTGGTCCGGAAGCTCGAACGGGACTCGGACCAGGCGCGGAGTCGTGGCGGGTGGCCAGGGCACTGAGCACCTTATCTAGGGTGTGCGGGTGCGGATCGGAACTGGTGTGCGGGTCACGGTGCCCGCGTCGACGGCGAACCTCGGGTCGGGGTTCGACTCCCTTGGTCTCGCGCTCGCGCTCTACGACGAGGTGGAGGTGCGGGTCGCGCCGGCCGGTGAGGTCCGGGTGCGGGTCGAGGGCCAGGGTGCTGACTCAGTTCCCGCTGATGGGCGGCATCTGGTGGTGCGGGCGGCGCTGGCCGCGCTGGAGCGGTGCGGGGTGACCGGGGTGGGGCTGGAGCTGGTGTGCCGGAACCGGATTCCGCACGCTCGGGGGCTGGGGTCTTCCGCAGCGGCCGCGGTGGCGGGGGTGGCGGCTGGGTTCGCGTTGGCGGACCGGGAGCTGGATGACGGGGTGTTGCAGCTGGCCGCGGAGTTCGAGGGGCATGCTGACAACGCCGCGGCCAGTGTCTACGGCGGGATCGTGATCGCCTGGCAGGACGGCGAGCAGTACCAGGCCATCCGGCTGGAGCCGCACGAGGAGCTCTCGCCGGTGGTGCTGGTGCCGGAAACGCGGTCCGAGACGAAGACCACACGCGGGTTGTTGCCGGAGCTGGTGCCGCTGCGCGACGCGGCCTTCGCCGCGGGGCGCTCGGCGCTGGCCGTCTACGCGCTGACCACCGATCCGTGGCTGCTGCTGCCCGGCACCGCGGACCGGCTGCACCAGGAGTACCGCCGCCCGGCCTTCCCGGCGACCATGGCGCTGGTGGACTCGTTGCGGGCCAGCGGGGTGCCGGCGATGGTCTCCGGGGCGGGACCCACCGTGATCGCCTTCCCCCGCGGTGGTCACCTGCCCGAAGAGGCGGACCTGTCCGGGTTCACCCCGATGGCCCTGCCGATCGACCAGGGCGGGGTGGTGGTGGAACCGATCGGGGGTCCGGCCAACCCGTCTGAGGGAGCAAAGCCGAGGTAGCCAAGGCCCTTCGCGCCACGCCAGGACCGACCCGGTTGTTGCACCGTGCTGACCCGGGGTCTACCCTCAGAGGCAATCAGTCACCGCGCGCACGGTCGCCGGTGCCGTTCCCGGGCCTCGTTCCCGGGTCGCATCCCCGTTGAAGTAGGTTCCGATCCGTCCAGGGCGGAATCCACGCTGACGGGTACACCGAGGCGGTGATTGACAGTCCTGTGCCGAGTCTTCTCACCGGTACTGGACGACCTGCTGTCCCGCGTTCCGTCGGGCGGCAAGTCCGCTGGTCCACGTAGGAGGCGGGGACCGGTCAGGAAGGACATTCGTGAGCGAAACCGAACTACTGGGCGGCGACGCGGTCGAGACGACCGCTGCCAGCCCTTCGGCCAATGGCACGGCGACTCGACGTCGTGGCGGCCTTTCCGGGATGGTGCTCGCCGAGCTGCGTCAGCTCGCTGGTGAGCTGGGCATCGGCAACACCAGTGGGATGCGCAAGGGCGATCTGATCGCTGCCATCAAGGAGCGGCAAGGCGGCGGTTCGGCGCCACGCGCCGAGGCTGCCAAGCCGGCCAAGGCCGAGACCGGCCAGCTGGCGCTGGGTGCCGAGAGCACCCCGGCGCCGAAGGCCGCCGCGGTGGAGAGCGCCCCACCGGCGCCCGCCGCCACCCCTGCCGCCGCGGACAACGCGGCTGGTGAGGGCGACGCCGGGGGCGACAACGCCCGGCGTAACCGCCGCCGTCGGGCGGCCACCCGTCCGGCCGGGAGCCCGGAGGGCGAGCAGCGGAACACCCGCGAGCGCGCCCCCGAGCAGGTCCAGGCCGACAAGCCCGTCGAGCAGGCGGAGCAGCCCGCCGCCGCTGCCACCGAGCAGCGGGAGCGGCCGGCCGAGCAGCAACCGCGTCAAGAGCGCGGTGAGCGGCAGGAACGCGGCGAGCGGGGCGAGCGCGGGGAGCGGGGCGACCGGGGCAACCGGAACGACCGCAACCGCAACCGCAACGACCGTAACGATCGTGGTGACCGTGGGGACCGGGGCGAGCGCGCCGCGTCCCAGGGTCAGCCGCAGGGTGTGGAGGACGACGAGGACGAGGACGGCAGGGGGCGGCGGGGACGCCGTTTCCGGGACCGCAGGCGCAACCGTGGCCGGGATGGCGACGGCGGCGGCACCGACCGGGGCGACCGCGGGGAGCGCGGCGGCAGGGGCGGTGGCGGCGGTGACACGGAGGTCCGCGAGGACGACGTGCTGCTGCCGGTCGCGGGCATCCTGGACGTGCTGGACAACTACGCGTTCGTCCGCACCTCCGGTTACCTGGCCGGGCCCAACGACGTCTACGTCTCGCTGTCGCTGGTCCGCCGCTACGGCCTGCGCCGTGGCGACGCGATCACCGGCGCGGTGCGCCAGCCCCGGGACGGGGAGCAGCAGCGGCAGAAGTTCAACCCGCTGGTGCGGGTGGACTCCATCAACGGCCTGGAGCCGGATGCCGTCCGCGGCCGTCCGGAGTTCACCAAGCTGACCCCGCTGTACCCGAACGAGCGACTGCGGCTGGAAACTGAGCCGCACATCCTCACCACGCGCGTCATCGACCTGGTGATGCCGATCGGCAAGGGGCAGCGCGCGCTGATCGTCTCCCCGCCCAAGGCGGGCAAGACCTCGGTGCTGCAGGCGATCGCCAACGCGATCACCACGAACAACCCGGAATGCCACCTCATGGTCGTGCTCGTGGACGAGCGGCCTGAGGAGGTCACCGACATGCAGCGTTCGGTGAAGGGCGAGGTCATCGCCTCGACCTTCGACCGGCCGCCGGGCGACCACACCACCGTGGCCGAACTCTCCATCGAGCGCGCCAAGCGCCTGGTGGAGATGGGTCACGACGTGGTCGTGCTGCTGGACTCGATCACCCGGCTGGGCCGCGCCTACAACCTGGCCGCCCCCGCATCGGGCCGCATCCTGTCCGGTGGTGTCGACTCCACCGCGCTGTACCCGCCCAAGCGCTTCCTCGGCGCCGCGCGCAACATCGAGGGTGGCGGTTCGCTGACCATCTTCGCCACCGCGCTGGTGGAGACCGGGTCCACCATGGACACGGTCATCTTCGAGGAGTTCAAGGGCACCGGCAACGCCGAGCTCAAGCTGGACCGCAAGATCGCTGACAAGCGGACCTTCCCGGCGGTCGACGTGGACGCCTCCGGCACGCGCAAGGAAGAGCTGCTGCTCTCCCCTGACGAGCTGGCGGTCACCATCAAGCTCCGCCGGGTGCTGGCGGCGCTGGACGATCAGCAGGCCATCGACCTGCTGCTGGACCGTCTGCGCAAGACCCGCACGAACATCGAGTTCCTGATGACGGTCTCCAAGAACGCCCCGGGAACGAACGACGACTGATACTCGTCAGTAAGTAAGCGGGCGCTTTCGGCCATGGCCGGGAGCGCCCGCTTTTTTGTCGCCGAACGGACGACCCGATTGTGACCCGTTCGCGCTGTTGCCCCAGAACGATGCTTTTTGGGAGTCGACAAATCCGCCAAGTTAGCCGATCGCCAACAGTGCTGCCCGGGAGTCAGCAGCTGACGATGGATCGGTTGGCAGCGTGTGCAGTAGTCCAATGGGCTGATCAGCCCTGACCGAAAGGCGGCATGGGTAGTTGCGGAGACCGGAAACGCATTGGGCCGTTTAGGTGACGGCTTCTGTTTCGGCTGGTTGCGCGGCACGCATGCCAGGTATTTACCTACTGGGAGTGGTGGGCGGAACGGTGACACGGGCGTCTAGTGGGAGGCGGCTGTCGGTGTGGGCGGGCGGCGCGAAACGCAGCGCCCCTGACGTGCTCCTGGTCGGAGTGCTCGGGGCGCTGGACCTGCTCGCGCTGTTCCTGGTGCCCGCCGAGCCCTGGCGGCTGGCCGCCGGCGCGCTGGCGGCCTACGGGGTGACCCTGCCGCTGCTGCTGCGCAGGCGCAGACCGGTGGTGGTCTTCCTGATCGTGGGCGCGATGGTGCTGGCCAGGGCGGCCATCGGCGCGCCGGAGGCGACCGGGGTGATCCCGCTGTTCGTCGCCGCGCACGCGCTGGGCCGCTACGGCGCCCGGCGGCACCGGCCCTGGGTGGCCTGGGTGGTGGCCGGCTGGGGCGGCGCGCACGCGGTGGTGGTCAGCCTGATGTACACCGCGCAGATCCAGCTGGCCGACTGGCTGGTCGCGGCGCTGGCGGTGGGCCTGGCCTACCTGATCGGCAGCCACCAGCACCGCTTCGCCGCGCACGTGGGCTCGCTGCGCCGCAGCGTGCACCGGCAGCGCGAGCGGCGCACCCGCGAGGTGCGCTCGGCGGTGGGCGCCGAACGCGAGCGGATCGCGCTGGACCTGCACGACGTGGTGGGCAACCACCTCAGCGCGCTGTCGGTGCAGACGCACGTCTTCGAGGAGCTGCTGGCCAGGCGGGACCCGCAGGCGGTGCTCGCGGCCAACCAGATCCGCGAGTCCAGCAGGCAGGCGATGACCGAGATGGTCCGGCTGCAGAACCTGCTGCGCGGGATCGCCGACGCGCCGGAAGGGGCCGACTGCGGGCCGGAGGGCGTGACCCGGCTGGCCTCCGCGGTGCGCAACGCGGGCAACGACGTGGAGTTCTCGGTGGCCGAGCTGCCGCGCTCGATGAGTCGCGAGGTCGGCGCGGAGGGCTTCCTGGTGCTACAGGAGGCGCTGACCAACGTGGTCAAGCACGCCTCGCCGACCAGGGTGAGCATCGAGGTGGGCGTGGACGCCGAGGCGGACGCGCTGCGGCTGCGGGTGGTCAACGAGCCGCCGAGGGCGGCCCGGCTGCCCTCGGTGCCGGGCAGCGGGCTCGGCCTGCTCAGCATGCAGGCCAGGGTGGCCAGGCTGGGCGGCGAGCTGAGCTCGGCGGCCGCGCCGGACGGCGGTTACGTGGTGGACGCGCGGATCCCGCTGCGGAGCGCCTCGTGACCATTCGCCTGCTGCTCGTCGACGACGACGCGG
Organism: Crossiella sp. NPDC003009; assembly: GCF_053591555.1. Taxonomy (NCBI): domain Bacteria; kingdom Bacillati; phylum Actinomycetota; class Actinomycetes; order Pseudonocardiales; family Pseudonocardiaceae; genus Crossiella; species Crossiella sp. NPDC003009. The sequence continues at coordinate 186,726 of NZ_JBSFUA010000002.1, forward strand.
TGGTCAGGGCGGGGCTGTCCACCCTGCTCTCGCTGCGCGAGGACCTGGAAGTGGTGGGCGAGGCGGCCACCGGCGGCGCGGCGCTGGCCAGGGCGGCCGAGCTGTGCCCCGACGTGGTGCTGATGGACGTGCGGATGCCCGAGCTGGACGGCATCGCGGCCACCCGGCGGCTGCTCGGCGAGTGGACCGGCCCGGCGCCCCGGCCCAGGGTGCTGATGCTGACCACCTTCGACTCCGACTTCCACGTCTACTCCGCGCTGGCCGCCGGGGCGAGTGGGTTCCTGCGCAAGGACACCTCGCCGGATGAGCTGGCGCACGCGGTCCGGGTGGTCTCCCGCGGCGATGCGATGCTCTCGCCCGCGGTGACCCTGCGCCTGATCGAGCACACCGTGCACCGGATGGTGCAACCGGATCCGGCGGTCGCCAAGGGAATTGGCCTGCTTGGTGAGCGGGAGATCGATGTGGTGAAGTTGGTGGCCACCGGCTGGTCGAATGCCGCGATTGCGGAAAAGCTGGACACCACCGAGTCCTCGGTCAAGAGCAGGGTGACCAGGGTGCTGGCGAAGCTGGACCTGGACAATCGTGTTCAGCTGGCCATCTTCGCATACCGGACCGGGCTGGTCTCGATTTCCCCTGAGTAGCAACGGATTGCCTGCGACTAAAGTTGCACCCCAGAACGAGTGCGCGACTTTCGTGGCGAAAAAGGTAGACCGCGTGGCCTATTGAGAAACATTTGCGGCGGGGTAGGGTTTATTTCTGGATCGAGGGGAAAAACCAGAAATAACTGGGGAGGTGTGCCGGCATGATTGAAGTCGAATATGAGAAGTATTGTTTCGTCGACCGCTACTTCTACGACTCGCCGGCCCACCGCACTGCCGCGGTCGAGCGGTACTCGCTGGTCAGCGCGCCGCTGCCGCCGCAGTGGCGGCGCAGCAGGCGCGAGTCCTGGGTGATGCTGCACCCCAGGGGCGCGGCCACGCCCGAGCAGGGCTGGAAGATCCACGTCTCCGCCACCCCCGACGGCGCGGCCGAGGTGCTGGCCGACGTGGCCGCCGACTGCCTGCTGCACCGGGTGCCGTTCAAGTTCCTGGACAGCAGGGCCGCGGTGCTCGCGCACAACGCCAAGTACGCCGCCCGCGGCTCCAGCGGCAAGTTCATCACGCTCTACCCGGCCGACGAGACCCAGCTGACCCGCCAGCTGCGCAGGCTCGGCCCCCGGCTGGCCGGGCGGCCCGGCCCGTACATCCTCAACGACCTGCGCTTCGGCGAGGGCCCGCTCTACGTGCGCTACGGCGCCTTCACCGAGCGGTACTGCCAGTCGGCGCGCGGCGAGCTGGTGCCCGCGCTGGCCGACCCGGAGGGCAACCTGGTGCCGGATGAGCGCGGCCCCCGGTTCAGCCCGCCGTCCTGGGTGGCCATCCCGGAGGTGCTGCGACCGCACCTGGACCGCCGCCGGGCCAGGGCCGCGCTGCCCTACCGGGTGCTGCGCCCGCTGCACTTCTCCAACGCGGGTGGGGTCTACCTGGCCGAGGAGCCGGCGACCGGGCGCACCGTGGTGCTCAAGGAGGCCCGCCCGCACGCCGGGCTGGACACCGACGGCCACGACGCGGTGCACCGGCTGGCCAACGAGCACGACATGCTCACCCTGCTGACCGGACTGCCCGGCGTGCCCGAGGTGCTGGGCCGGTTCCGCTGCTGGGAGCACGAGTTCCTCGCGCTCAGCCACGTCGAGGGCGTGCCGCTGGCCACCGAGCTGGTCCGCCGCTACCCGCTGGCCGGGGCGGCCGCGGACGAGGCCGAGGTGGCCGGGTACACCCGGTGGGCGCTGGAGATCGTGGACAAGGTCACCGCCGCGGTGGCCGCCCTGCACGAGCGCGGCGTGGTCTTCGGCGACCTGCACCCGAACAACGTGATGGTCGGCCCGGACGGCCGGGTGACCCTGCTGGACTTCGAGCTGGCCGCACCGGTTGGCGCGGCGACCCGGCCGCCGCTGGGCGCGCCCGGCTACACCGCGCCGCCCGGCGTCGGCGGCTTCGACGTGGACCACTACGCGCTGGCCGCGCTCCGCCTCGCGCTGTTCCTGCCGCTGAACTCCTTGTGCGCCTTGGCACCCGGCAAGGTCCGCTCGCTGTGCGCGGCCGTGCTGGCCCGGTTCCCGGTGCCGCCGGAGTACGTGCGGCCCATCCTCGACCGGCTCTGCGCGGGCTCGGTGCCACCGCAGGCAGCGGAGGCGGAGGCGGAGGCGGTGCCGCCGATGTTCCCGACCGGTCCCGCCGACCTGGACCGGCTGCGCGAGCGGATTACCGCGGCGATCCTGGCCTCGGCCACCCCGCAGCGCAGCGACCGGCTCTTCCCCGGCGACATCGCCCAGTTCGCCGAGGACGGGCTCGGCCTGGCGCACGGCGCGGCCGGGGTGCTGCACGCCTTGCACACCAGCGGCTGCGGGCGCTTCCCCGAGTTCGAGGACTGGCTGCTGCGCGCGCTGATCCGGCGCGGCGCGGGCCGGCCCGGCCTGTTCGCCGGACGGCACGGCATCGCGCTGGTGCTGGCCGAGTTCGGGCACACCGGGACCGCGCTGGAGCTCATCGAGCGGTCCGCCGCGAGCACCGAGGCCTGCGCGGGAGCCGACCTGTACGAGGGCCTCTCCGGCATCGGGCTGACCCTGCTGCACCTGGGCCGCACGGTCGGCCGGGGCTGGCTCACCGAATGGGGTCTGGACCTCGCCGACCGGGTGGCCGGCCGGGTGCTCGCCGGCGTCGAGGCGGTCCCGTTCGGGGTGCCGGGGCTCAGCCGCGGCGGCGCGGGCGCGGCGCTGTTCCTCAGCCACGCGCACGCCGAGGGCGGACCGGACCGGCTGCTGGACGCGGCGGGCACCGCGCTGCACCGGGACCTCCAGCACGCCGAGCTGACCGCCTCCGGCGCGCTGCACGTGCGCGCGGGCCGCAAGCTGCTGCCCTACCTGGCCGCGGGCACCGCGGGGATCGCCATCGCCATGGCCGAGCTGCTGCGGCGGCGGCCGGACCCGGTGTTCCTCGGCGCGCTGCCCTCGGTGCGCAGGGCGCTGGAAGCCGAGTTCACCGTGCACAGCGGGCTGTTCACCGGCCGGGCCGGGCTGGTCTGCGCGCTCGCCGCGCTCCGCGGCCTGCCCGAGGTCGACTCCGGTCGGCTGGACGCCGCGCTGCACCGGCACGTCAGCAGGCTGGCCTGGCACGCGGTGCCGCACGGCGGTGGCCTGGCCTTCCCCGGCGACGCGCTGCTGCGGCTGTCCCACGATCTCGCCACCGGATCGGCGGGTGTGCTGCTCGCGCTGCACACCGTGGCCACCGGGGCGTTGCCCCTGTTCGGCCGAGTGCGCGAGGGGAGGTGACAACCCGGATGGACGTACTGGACCTGCAGGCCATCGAACCTGCCGAGGTCGACGGCTCTGCCGAGCTCGGCATGGGCCTGATCAGCACCCTGAGTCTGCTGATCTGCTGGTGATCCACCGCACACAGTGTGTGCCATCGGGGGATGCTCTCGCCGCGACCGGGAGCATCCCCCGACCTATGCCAGGGCCGATTCCGCGCCCGCATCGACATCTCGTACCCCGGGGCGCCCGCTTCGACCGCCTTGCGGGCCCGCGGGCGCAACTCGCCCGACTCTCACTTCGCTGATCCACAGCGGTGCCGCCGCTGGACTTCCAGCGCCGTCCGTGCAGTCCCCGGGGCACCGGTCGCCCTGCCCCGGGTGGCCGCGCTTCCGCGCAGGTGGGAGGCGCCTGGTCAGCCCGGTGCCCGCCGTCGGGGGCCTGGTGCGAGGAGGCCGCGCGGGCCCGGTGGCGGGTTCACGGTTCTTCCGCCCGGTGGTGGGCTATTCGCCGACACACTTTGCACAGTCTTGACGTCTTTTCCCGGAAAAGCGGGGAATTCGGTCGTCTGTTCAATAATAGAGTTCGTGTCGGTCGCAAGGGCGAGGGAAAGGTTTGCCGGGAGTTGGCGCGGTGTGTGTCATCGGGCCGCATTGCACGCTCTCCGGGACACGCGAACCGGGTTGACTGATCCGTTCAGCCGGGTGCTTACTGGGCTGTACGGCTTAGTCCTGGCGTGAACCGGACTAGGTCGAGCGAGCCTACCCCCGTGGTGCCGGTCCGCCCGCCCGGGCGGCCCAGCGGACCGGACGTCCGGTGATCGGGGCAGATCAGGGCGGTTATGGCGGTTCTCCGCAGATGCGGGTGGCGGACTGCCTCCATCGAGCGGTACCTCAGGCGCCGATCGAGTGCGGACGGTCGCGGGGCCCTCACGCCGGCACTTGCTTCAGGAAGTTTTATCTAGCCGGAAGAACGTCAGAAAGTTCTCATTGTCGAAACGCGACGGTGCCCCGGTAATTTGAGTGGGTGTTCCGACCAATGCTGGAATTGATGGCTCGGAACCGTGACCGGTGGCGGGTCACGAGGCACTGGGACTGCTGACCCGGGTGGGAACCCACCGTCAGCGGGCCGACACACAACGTGATCAAAAGTAACGCATTGAAACTCCGGTAGGCAAGCGCGCGTGTCCGTACTCCGGGTACGGACGGGGCCATGCCGGGGTAAACCGGGCGAGGGGTGGGAGACCAGCGGTGGAACCTGTGGCAGCCAGGTTGGTGACAGCGAACTCCGTGCGATCGGCGGCAGAGGTCGAGCAGGACGCGCTGCGGGTGGCCGCGGCGCTGCGCGCACGTGGGCTGTGTCCAGGCAGCCGGGTGATCCTCAAGGCGGACAACTCGGCCGGGTACGTCACCGTGCTCCTGGCCCTGGTGCACCTGGACACCTCGATCGTGCTGGTGGACCACCGGCAGACGCCGGAGGAGACCGCGCGGATCACCGCCTTCGCCAGGGCGGGCTGGGCGCTGGTGCGCCCCGAGGTCAGCAAGGACCTGACGGTGCTGGACCCCGACCACGTGATCAGCCTGGACGGGTTGCTGGAAGAGGCGCAGTCGATCCCCGCCCTCGGCGGCTCACTGTCCTTTGTGGACTGGTTCACCCGGCCGGACGCGCTGATCGCCTGGTCCTCGGGCACCACCGGCGAGCCCAAGGGCATCGTCCGCTCCGGTCGTTCGTTCCTGGGCAACATCGAGCGCACCCAGCAGCGGATGAACTACACCGAGGCCGACGTCCTCATGCCGCTGCTGCCCTTCTCCCACCAGTACGGGCTCTCGCTCGTGCTGCTGTGGTGGGTGGCTCGCTGCTCGCTGATCGTGGCGCCGTACGCCCGCCTGGACCACGCCGTCGACATGGCGGGGCGCTATCGGGCGACCGTGGTGGACGCGACCCCCGCGACCTACCACACCATGTTGAAGCTGGTGGAACGCAGGCCGGAGTCCGCGGCGAGCCTGCGGGACGTGCGGATGTGGTGCGTCGGCGGCGCGCCGCTGGACCGCGCGCTGGCGGAGAAGTTCATCGCGGCCACCGGCCAGCCCCTGCTGGACGGCTACGGCAGCACCGAGGTCGGCAACATCGCACTGGCCGCCCCCGGCAACGCGGTCGGCTGCGGCCAGCCGCTGGACGGGGTGGTGGTGCGGATCCTGGACGAGGACGGCAACGCGGTCCCGCCGGGCGAGATCGGCGAGATCCTGGTCAGCTCGCCTGGTCAGCTCACCGGTTACCTGGCCGCGGACGGCTCGGTCACCGAGCACACCGAGGACGTCTACCGCACCAACGACATCGGCTACACCGACGCCGAGGGCAACCTCTACGTGGTGGGGCGCAAGTACGCGGTGCACCGGATGGGCCACACGCTCTACCCGGAAGCCTTGGCGCGCAAGGCCGAGGAGGCCGGGGCGCCGGTCAAGGTGGTCGCGCTGGACGACGAGCGCCGGGGCAGCCAGCTGGTGTTCGTGGTGGCCGACCCGGAACTGCGCGAGGCCCGCTACTGGCGGGAGAAGATCTGCGCGCTGCTGCCCTCCTACGAGCAGCCCAACCAGGTGCTGGTGGTGACCGAGTTCCCGTTGAACAACAACGGAAAGCCCGACCTGACCCGGCTCACCGACCTGGCCGCGGTGCCGCACCCGCAGCGGCTGGCCGCCCTGCGCGCGGTGGCCGAGTTCATCCGCAGCGACCCGCAGCCGCTGATCGACGTGCTGACCGAGATCTCCAACCACAAGGCCGTGCTCGACGAGGTCGAGGCCGGGCTGAGCGCGCTGGAGGGCGCGCTGTCGGAGGTCTCGGCCTACCGTCCCGGCCGGGTGCCGAAGATGGCGGTCTTCATGTCCTCCAACGTGTTGTTCTACTCCTACGTGCTCTACACGCTGATCCCGTCGCTGTACACCGACGAGATCATCTTCCGGCCCTCCAGCCAGGTCACCGGCACCACCAAGCGGCTGCACGAGCTGCTCGCGCCGGTGCACAAGCTGGACAACATCGAGCTGACCACGTTGAGCCAGCGGCAGTTCGTCGAGGTCCCGGTGGCCGAGGCCGATGTGCTGGTCTTCACCGGCGCGTACCAGAACGCCGAGCTGGTCCGCTCCGAGCTGCGCGATGACCAGATGCTGCTGTTCTTCGGCCAGGGCGTGAACCCGTTCATCGTGACCGAGGGCGCGGACATCGACCTCGCGGTCACCGACGCGGTGCGCATCCGGATGCTCAACTCCGGCCAGGACTGCTTCGCCCCCGACGTGTTCTTGGTGCACGCCAACGAGGCGGATGCCTTCGTGGACCAGCTCACCAAGCGGGTCTCCGAGCTGCGCTACGGCAGCTACACCGACCCCGGCGCGGACTACGGCCCGCTGTACTACGAGACCGCGATCGAAGCGGCCGCGGACTACCTGCGGCTCAACCGCGAGCACATCGTGGCCGGCGGGCGGCTGGACTTCCGGTCCCGGCACCTGGAGCCCGCGGTGCTGGTGCGGCCCTACAACAAGAAGATGCCGATCGAGGAGACCTTCGCCCCGATCTTCAACGTGGTCATCTACCAGAACACCCAGCAGCTGCGCGCCTTCGCCAACCACCCCACGGTCAACGAGCGGGCGATGGGGGCGATGGTCTACGGCGACGCGCCCGACGTGGTCGCGGCACTGGGCAAGCGGCACATCGTGTCGGTGAACCTGACCGTGCTGGACACCGACGACGGCAACAAGCCGTTCGGCGGGTACGGCGTGGCCGCGAACTACGTGGCGTACCAGGGGCAGCGGGTGGCCGAGCCGCTGCTGATCTCCAAGGCCGTCGCCGAGCACCTGCCGGCAGCCCGCAAGAACCGGATGGCCAACGCCTGACCGGCGGACACACGAGGTGGAGAAGAGCTGATGTCGGTAGAGGAGTTCAGGAAGCGGCGGCCCAGGGTCGTCGTCACCGGCTGGGGAGCCATCAGCCCGGTCGGCCTGACCGCGGAGGACACCTGGGCCGCGTTCATGGCCGGGCGCAGCGGGATCGCCCGGATCACCACCTTCGACGCCGAACCCTTCCCGACCCAGATCGCCGGTGAGGTCAAGGGTTTCGTCGCCGAGGACCACATGCCACGCAAGCTCAGCAGGCGGATGGACCTGTTCGCCCAGTACGGGGTGGCCGCCTCGATCCAGGCGGTGGAGTCGGCCAAGCTGACCATCGACAGCGAGCTCGCGCCGCGCACCGGCGTGCTGCTGGGCACCGGCTACGGCGCGATGAAGTACATGCAGGACTCGGTGAAGCTGTTGCAGGAGAAGGGCGGCCGCGCGGTCGGCGCCTACCAGGCGATCACCGGCGCGCACGACTCGCCCACCGGTGAGGTCAGCCTGATGTTCGGCGCGGCCGGACCGACCCTGGCGATCAGCGCGGCCTGCGCCACCGGCACCGACGCCATCGGCACCGCGACCAGGTGGATCCAGTACGGCGAGGCCGACGTGGTCATCGCCGGTGGCACCGAGATGAGCGTCACCCCGCTGGACATCGCCTCCAGCTCCAACGCCAGGGCGCTGTCCCGGCGCAACGACGACCCGGAGCGGGCCAGCAGGCCCTTCGACGCCGAGCGGGACGGCTTCATCATGGCCGCCGGCGCCGGGGTGGTCGTGCTGGAGTCGCTGGACCACGCGCTGCGCCGGGGCGCGCCGATCCTGGCCGAGGTGGTCGGCTACGCGGCGACCTCCGACGCGCACCACTGGACCGCCCCGCACCCGGAGGCGGCGGGCGCGGTGCGCGCGATGAGCAGGGCGCTGGCCGACGCGGGCATCACGCCGGAGCAGATCGACTACATCAACGCGCACGGCACCAGCACCGAGCTCAACGACAAGACCGAGACCTTCGCCATCCGGCAGGTCCTCGGCGAGCACGCCACCAAGATCCCGGTCAGCTCCACCAAGTCGATGACCGGGCACATGATCGGCGCGGCCGGCGCGGTCGAGCTGATCGCCTGCGGGTTCGCCATGCGCACCGGGATCGTGCCGCCCACCATGAACCTGCACCAGCCGTTGGACACGGAGATGAACTTCGTGGCCAACGCGCCGCAGGAGCACGAGGTGCGGTACGCGATGAGCAACTCCTTCGGCTTCGGCGGGCACAACGCGGTGCTGGTCGCCAAGCGCTGGGACGGCTGATCGCCTCAGGAAGCCGGAAACGGCGCGTTCCCGGGCCTGCGGGGGACGCGCCGTTTCCGTTTCAGCAGGGGAGCGGGCTAGGTGGAGCTGATCAGGTCCCTGGTCTCGGCGCAGCCGCCGTCGGGGTCCACGGTCTGCAGCTGGCGCAGGGTGCGCACGAGCAGCAGCAGGCAGGGCGCGCCGATGGCCACCGCCAGCCCGGAGGGCAGCTCGACCCCGTCCAGCGCGACTCCGGCGGCCACCACCGCGATGAGGTAGGGCCAGCGCAGGCCGTGCCGCTGCCAGGACGCCCGCCAGGCGATGTTGCGGCTGGTGAGCAGGCCCATCGCGGCGCCGACGCCGAACATGGCGCTGAACAGCTCGGTGGGGGAGCCGACCGCGAGCAGGCCGAGTCCGCCGATGCCGATCATCGACCCGATGACCAGCAGCGGGATGCCCAGCCAGGTCCGCATGGGGAGCCGCCAGCTCGCTGCACACAGCACGTGGTCAGTGTGCTGCTGGCAGTCACCGATAACAGCAGTCTGCGCTGGCAATGCGCCCGATGGTCCGGCCATTGCGCCCGGAGGTCGGTTTCTGGAGGTGAGCGGTCCCACGGCGAGAGCACCCCCGAAGACCTGGCATACTCACAGGTCGGAATAAGGCTCCGGTTCACCCCGTTGTACGGCTCGTGGGGACCCGGCGGCCCCTGAGAAAGGACACAACAGGTGAAGAGCGGTATCCACCCAGACTACGTGGTCACCCAGGTGAACTGCGGCTGTGGCAACACCTTCGAGACCCACAGCACCAAGAAGACCGGCCAGATCACGGTCGAGGTCTGCTCGAACTGCCACCCGTTCTACACGGGCAAGCAGAAGATCCTCGACACCGGCGGCCGGGTGGCGCGCTTCGAGGCCCGCTACGGCAAGCGCAACAAGTAGCCGACTTCACGGCGCCCATCCCATCGGGGTGGGCGCCGTTGTCGTGTCGGCTACCGCCAACGGAAGGACCGCCGTGGACACCGCCTCGCTGGACACCCTGCTCACCGAGTACACCGAGCTGGAGGGTCGGCTGGCCGATCCCGCGGTGCACGCCGACCAGGCCGTGGCGCGCAAGCTGGGCCGTCGCTACGCCGAGCTGACCCCGGTGGTGCGCACCCTGCGCGAGCTGGACCAGGCCCGCTCCGACCGGGAGGCCGCACTGGAGCTGGCCGGCGAGGACGAGGCCTTCGCCGCCGAGGCGGCCACGCTGGCCGAGACCATCCCGGCGCTGGAGCGCAAGCTCACCGAGCTGCTGCTGCCGCGCGACCCGCACGACTCCGCCGACGTGGTCATGGAGATCAAGTCCGGCGAGGGCGGCGAGGAGTCCGCGCTGTTCGCAGGCGACCTGCTGCGGATGTACCTGCGCTACGCCGAGCGGCAGGGCTGGAAGACCGAGGTGCTCGACTCGGTGGAGTCCGACCTGGGCGGGTTCAAGGACGTCACCATGGTGGTCAAGAGCAAGGGCGGGGCCGAGCTGGACGGCGTGTGGGCTCGGCTGAAGTACGAGGCCGGGGTGCACCGGGTGCAGCGGGTGCCGGTGACCGAGTCCCAGGGCCGCGTGCACACCTCCGCGGCCGGGGTGCTGGTCTACCCCGAGCAGGAGGACGTCGAGGTCGAGATCGACGAGAAGGACCTGCGGGTGGACGTCTTCCGCTCCTCCGGCCACGGCGGCCAGAGCGTGAACACCACCGACTCCGCGGTGCGCATCACCCACCTGCCCACCGGCATCGTGGTCTCCTGCCAGAACGAGCGCAGCCAGCTGCAGAACAAGGCCCGCGCGATGACCGTGCTGCAGGCCAGGCTGGTCGCCCTCGCCGAGGAGGAGGCCGCCCGCAAGGCCTCCGCGGACCGGCGCAGCCAGGTCCGCACGGTGGACCGCTCCGAGCGGGTGCGCACCTACAACTACCCGGAGAACCGGATCTCCGACCACCGGGTCAACTACAAGGCCTACAACCTGGACCAGGTGCTCGACGGCGAGCTGGACGGGGTGCTGGACGCGCTCACGACCGCGGACAAGGCCGAGCGCCTCGCCGCGGCCGGAGCTACTGCCTAAGGCGTCCAGCGCACCGCGTGGTCCTGCCGCCAGACCGGGCTGTTGGTCCCGGCGACCTGGCCACGCTCGTTGATCGCCTTGGCGTGACCGGGCAGCTGGTCGGACAGCTTGGGCAGCTCGGTCGCCGGAGAGCTGACTGCTGACCGGCGCAACGCGTCGATCAATCGAGTGATACCCGGTAGCCAGTAACCTCGCGCGTTGTGAACCGACAGCCGTTGCGCCTCGCGGTCATGGACGCCGAGCGGATCCTGACCCAGGCCGGGGTGGCCAGCCCGAGGGTGGACGCCGAACTGCTCGCCGCGCACGTGCTCGGCGTGGACCGGATGAAGCTCGGCCTGATCCCGCTGGTCGACCCGCCGGTGATCGAGGCCTTCCACCGGCTGGTCCGCAGGCGCGCGCAGCGGGTGCCGCTGCAGCACCTGACCGGCCGGGCCTGGCTGGGCTCGCTGGAGCTGGCGGTGGGCCCCGGTGTGTTCACGCCACGGCCGGAGACCGAGCTGCTGCTGGAGTGGGGCCTGCGCGCGCTGGCCGGGGTGAGCAAGCCGGTGGTGGTGGACCTGTGCACCGGATCCGGCGCGCTGGCCCTCGCGGTGGCGCATGAGCGGCCGGACGCGGTGGTGCACGCGGTCGAGCGCGACCCGGCCGCGCTGACCTGGGCCCGGCGCAACGCCGACGCCCAGGCCGACCGGGGCGACACCAGGGTGCGGCTGCACGCGGGCGACGTGGCCGATCCCGGCCTGCTGGCCGAGCTGGACGGCGCCGTCGACCTGGTGCTGTGCAACCCGCCGTACGTGCCGGAGGGCACCCCGGTGCCGCCGGAGGTGGCCGAGCACGACCCGCATGCCGCGGTCTTCGCCGAGGACGAGGGGCTGGCGGTGATCCGGCACGTGGTGCGCTGCGCGGCCCGGCTGCTGCGGCCCGGCGGCGGGCTCGCGGTGGAGCACGACGACACCCACGGCGAGGCCGCGGTGGCGCTGTTGTCCACACGCCGGGTGCTGGCCGAGGTCACCGGGCACCTGGATCTGACCGGCCGCCCACGGTTCGTCACCGCCCGCCGTACCCAATAAGGCCAGAACTAGACCATTCGGGGGTGTTGCATGCGGGCAAGTGGACGTGATCAACGCCACTAAGTGTCCAATTTTTGCAACCCGATAGCCCGTTCCGGCAACTTGCTCACGAACGCGCCAACTTCGGGAGCAAAGCAGCATGAGGTCACTAGCCCACTCCGAGTATCTGGCCATGCGCCGTTTCGACGGCCTGGACGGGCTCCGCGCCATCGCCGCGATGATGGTCGTCTTCTTCCACTACGGCGGACCGGACCGGTTGCAGGGCTGGATCGGGGTGCAGGTGTTCTTCGTGCTCTCCGGCTACCTGATCACCACCCTGATGCTGCGTGAGGAGAGCCGCACCGGGAAGGTCGCGCTCAAGGCGTTCTACCTGCGCCGGGTCTTCCGCATCCTGCCGGTGTACTTCCTGATCCTGGCGGTCACCGCGATCTGCACCCTGGTCGCGGGCACCTACACCAGCTCCAACCTCGGCCCCGAGATGCCGCTGTACCTGACCTTCTTCAACGAGTTCGCCGGCGGCACCCCGTACGGCCACTCCTGGTCGCTGGGCATCGAGCAGAAGTTCTACCTGCTGTGGCCGCTGCTCGCCTTCGCCTTCGGCGCGTTCAGCCTGCGCAAGCGACTGGGCATCACCGGCCTGCTGATCGCGCTCGCGGTGGTGGCCACCCCGTTCACCATCGCCCCGCTGGCCTCCGGCTGGCCCGCGCACTACGTCTCGATCCTGCTGGGCTGCGTGGTGGCGCTGCTGATGCACCACAAGAGCGGCTACCGGTTCCTGCAGCCGCTGACCCACCCGGTGGCCGCCATCGGCATGGCCATCGCGGTCGTCGTGCTGCACAGCTTCCTCAAGCCGCTCGGCGACGCGCTCAACGGCCAGGCCGGCATCCCCGGCTTCGTCTGGGTGCTCTCGTTCTACCCGCTGGCCATCGCCCTGCTGCTGCCCGCGGTGGTCGCGCCGGGCCCGGTGCAGAAGCTGCTGTCCTGCCGCCCGATGGCCTACATCGGCGAGCGCTCCTACTCGCTGTACCTGGTGCAGTCCCTCGCGGCCTCCCTGGTCGTCGGCACCGGCCTCGGCCTGGAGGGCAGCTGGCTGGCCACCGCGGTCACCGTGGTCGCGCTGGGGCTGGCCGCGGTGCTCTACCGCACGGTCGAGGTGCCGATGATCAACCTGGGCCGGCGGGTGATCGCGGGCAAGCCGAAGGCCGAACCGGAGGAGCAGCGTCCGGCGCTGACCCCGGTCTCGTAGGCTGCACGGTGTGAGCACCGTCTACGACTGTGGCCAAGCGGAGTCCCGCGAGGCCGGGCTGGCCGCCGCGGCCGGCGCGTTGCGCGCCGGTCAGCTCGTGGTCCTGCCGACCGACACCCTCTACGGCATCGGCTGCGACGCCTTCGACGCCAACGCCGTGCAGTCGCTGCTGGACGCCAAGGGCCGGGGCCGGGACATGCCGGTCCCGGTGCTGGTCGGCAGCTGGACGACCATCGACGGCCTGGTGCTCTCCGTGCCGCACCAGGCGCGGGCGCTGATCGAGGCGTTCTGGCCGGGCGGGCTGTCCATCGTGCTGCCGCACGCCTCCTCGCTGGCCTGGGACCTCGGCGACACCAGGGGCACGGTGATGCTGCGGATGCCGCTGCACCCGGTGGCCATCGAGCTGCTGCGCGAGGTCGGCCCGATGGCGGTCTCCAGCGCCAACCGGTCAGGGCAGCCGCCGGCCACCACCGTCACCGAGGCCAGGGACCAGCTGGGCGAGCTGGTGCCGATCTACCTCGACGGCGGCCCGTGCGAGCAGGCGGTGGCCTCCACCATCGTCGACCTCACCGGCTCGGACCCGGTGGTGCTGCGCGAGGGCGCGGTCAAGATCGCCGAGATCAGCCAGGTGCTGGGCTTCGACGTCCGGCCGGCCCAGTGATCATCGACCTGAGCCACCGGATCACCGACGGCCTGCGCACCTACCCCGGCATGGCCGCGCCGCGGATCAGCACCGAGGTCAGCTACGCCGAGACCGCGGCCAGGATGGCCCCCGGCGTCAGCTTCCGCATCGACCGGATCGAGCTGGTCGGCAACACCGGCACCTACCTGGACACCCCGGCGCACTTCCACCCGGACGGCTACGACCTGGCCGGGCTGCCGCTGACCAGGGTGGTCGACGTGCCCGCGGTGGTGCTGGACGCCACCGGCGGCATCGGCCCGGACCTGCTCCGCGACGCGGGCGACCTGGCCGGCTGCGCGGTGCTGATCCACACCGGCTGGTCCCGGCACTGGGGCAGCGAGGCCTACTTCCTCGGCCACCCGTTCCTGACCGCCGACCTGGTGGCCGGCCTGATCGCCGCCGACCCGGCCCTGGTCGGCATCGACTCGCTCAACATCGACGACAACACCGACCCGGCCCGCCCGGCCCACCACGGCCTGCTCGGCGCGGGCATCCCGATCATCGAGCACCTCACCGGCCTGGACGCCCTCCCGGCCCGCGGCGCCCGGTTCACCGCCCTGCCCGCCCCGGTGGCCGGTATGGCCACGCTGCCGGTGCGCGCGGTCGCGGTGATTCCGGACTAGCCAGTCGCCCGCGAGGTTCCGAACATCTCATCCAGGGTCACCGGCTGGAGTCCGCGCTGCTCGATCAGCGCCTGGATGCGGCCGAACTCGTGCACCGCGGTCGGGTAGTTGGCGTGCGCCAAGATGACCGAGCCGGGCTTGAGCCACTTCTCGACCTCGCCGTAGAGCACGTCGGGCGCGAGCTTGCCGGAGTCGCCGAAGGACCCGTTCCACAGCACCATCCGGGTGTACCCGTGCTTGGCCGCGACCCGGTCCACCCTGGCGTCCCGGTTGCCGAAGGGCGGCCGCAGCCAGGGCCGCGCGGTCACGCCGAAGGTCTTCTCGATCCAGGCCTCATTACGCTCGATCTCCCGGCCGATCTCCTCGTCGGAGAGCTTGAGCAGGTTGGGATGGCTGTAGGTGTGGTTGCACAGCTGCACGGTGCCGGCCTGCTCCAGCTTGCGGATGCGGTCGGCGAACGGTTCCCAGTTGGCGTGGTACTGCCCGTTGGGACAGAAGGTCAGGTGCAGCCCCCGCTCCGCCAGCGCCACGTACCCGGCGACGCACTCCTTGCAGGTCCCGTCGTCGATGGTGAGCGCGAACCGGTTCCCGGCGTCGGCGGGACCCTTGCGGACCAGCTGGGGCTCGCCGGGGCGGGGCGGCGGGATGGGCGGCAGCGGCCGGGCGGCCGGGTCCGGGGCGTCGGAGGTCGTGGAACTCGCGGACGGGGGCGGCTGCTCCACCTCGTCGGGGCTGCCGCAGGCGACCAGGGCGGCCGCGGCGATACCCAGGGCGAGCAGAGTTCTCCATCGTGCGTCCCTCACATGGGTTGAGACGCGCGTGCGGGTGCGCGGTTGTGAGGCAGAACGTGTTCCCCGCCACGCGGCCTGCCGCCGCCGCGCTGCCGGGCACCGCCAGCGGCTTCGCCCCGGCCGCCCGTGCAACCGGAAGCGCCCCTCCCGCGTCCCCTGTTCAGGCGCCAACCGGCCCTGCCCCTACGCTTGCCCTAGCTCCGGCCGTCGCATCTCGGGCGGGTAACGTTGGAGCGCAGCCAGCCACCCCGCACGCCCCCGTCGCTCGGCTGGGAAGATCATCTCCCCGAAGGTCGTCCCCACCGCGCTCCCGATCCGCGAGGTTTGTCTCCGAAGTGGGCCCGATGCCTGCCATCGCAGCCGGACTCCCCGTCCGGGAGTACCTGCTCGTCTGCCTGGTCACCGCCGCGGTGACCTTCCTGCTCACCGGGCTCGTCCGGCTGCTGGCCCGCAAGGTCGGCGCGGTGGCCTACCCGAGGCAACGCGACGTGCACGCCAAACCCATGCCCAGGATGGGCGGGGTGGCCATGTACGGCGGGGTGCTGGCCGGGATGCTGCTCGCGCTGCACCTGCCCGCGCTGCGCCGGGCCTTCGACTACTCCTCCGACATCGTCGCGGTGGTGGTGGCCGGTGGGGTGATCGTGCTGGTCGGCGCGCTGGACGACCGGTTCGAGCTGGACTCGCTGACCAAGCTGGCCGGGCAGATCACCGCGTCCGGGTTGCTGGTGCTCTTCGGCGTCTCCTGGTTCTACTTCTGGGTGCCGTGGGAGGCCAACGGCGGCGGGGTGCTCTCGCTGGGGCCGGACCAGGGCGCGCTGCTGACCGTGTTCCTGTCCGTGACGATGATCAACGCGATGAACTTCGTGGACGGGCTGGACGGCCTCGCCGCCGGCATCGGCATGATCGCGGCCGCGGCCACCTGCGCCTTCTCCATCGGGCTGCTGGTCGAGCGCAACGGGGACGTGCAGGTCTACTCGCCCGCGCTGATCGGCGCGGTGCTGGCCGGCGCCTGCCTCGGCTTCCTGCCGCACAACTTCAACCCGTCCCGGATCTTCATGGGCGACTCCGGGTCGATGCTGATCGGCCTGATGCTGGCCGCGGCCAGCACCACCGCCTCCGGCAAGATGGACTACAGCGCCTACAAGGCCTCCGACCTGATCGCGATGCTGTCCCCGCTGGTCGTGGTGGCCGCGGTGCTGTTCGTGCCGCTGCTGGACCTGGTGATGGCCGTGGTCCGCCGGACCAGGGCCGGGCGCAGCCCGTTCTCGGCGGACAAGATGCACCTGCACCACCGGCTGCTGGAGATCGGCCACTCGCACCGGCGGGCGGTGCTGTTGATCTACTTGTGGGCCGCCGTGCTGGCTTTCGGCGCGGTCTCGCTGAGCCTGTTCGACATCTCCACGGTGGTCTGGGGCGTGAGCATCGGACTGCTGCTCGCCCTGCTCGCCTCCGCGGTGCCGAGGCTGCGGGACGCCCGTCGCGCACGGTGATCATCGGCCGGTCACCCTCATTCGGAAGAGTGGTGAGTCCGGCCGCGGAAATCACTGTCCGGCACCGTGATTTCCGCTTTATCCGCGCTGTGGACGGCTTCTGAGGCCGCCATTGCGCGGTGCGGGATGAGGCCAGGGATGCTGCCGCGGCGGGCCGGCGGTGGCCTTCGCCCGCACCCCCGCGCGAGCGCGCACACGAGGCCGGACCTGTGTTCGGGTCAGCCGTCCCGGTTCGCGGCGGCGCGCGGCGCGACCGGGAATTCACCGATGAATTCCTTTGGGTGATTTTGTTCCGAGGCCCTGGGAAATGCGCGTGGGTATTGCGCGCCGCGGTCCGGTGCGGGCAAATGTCCGGTACGTCGGAAATGGCGGTGAATTCGACCGGGACAGTGCCGGGCGGGGCTGGGCAAGATCGTCTAGATACGCCTGTTCCGGCGTCAGGTCAACCCCCCTGTTAGGGCGGCTTAACGTGGCTGACACACTGGTGCCCGTGAGCGAAGAGGTCCAGGTCAACTGGGTGGAACCGAAGACGGCGCCGACGATCGTCGTCGTCGGGGTCCTCGCTGTGGCCGTCGCCGTGGCCGGCTGGTTCATGGGCGGGCCGATCGAGGCGCTGGCGCCGCTGGCCGGTGCGGCGATCGTGGTCCTGTTCTTCTTCTCCGGGGCCTGGGTGGTCTCCAGGGTGGCCCGGCACATGCCCGAGATGGTCCTCGCGGTCGGCCTCGGCTCCTACATCTTCCGGCTGCTCGCGGTGCTCGGGACGCTGTTCCTGCTGCGTGCGGCCGGGCTGCCGCCCAAGTGGATCGCCGCGGGCGTGGTTGCCGCCGTGCTCGGCTGGATCGTCTCGATGACGATCACCGTTGTGCGGATGCGACCGGGGCTCGGCGGCGTGCGACCTGGCTCCGGTAAGTAATGAAGAACACCGAAAACCCCCGTCCGGGCGGCCCGCAATCGCCTGATATGGTGCCTTCGACCGAAGAGGAAAGATCACCCTCCTCGGCTCAAGGAGGGGTCGGCCAAGCCTGGTCAGTGCTCTCCGTCCTGTTCGCCGGTCTCATCATCTGGGGCGGCATCGGGATGGGGCTCGACAAGCTGCTTGAGACGAAGTTCCTTACCCCGATCGGAGCGCTCATCGGCTTCGGCGGATCGATCTACCTGATCATCGTGAAGTACGGCCGCCCGGGCGACCTTACTGGTTCCCCCAAGGCTGACGTGCCGCCTAGTAGGACCGACGACACGGAGGACAAAGGGTGAGCCAGATGCTGCTGGCCGCGACCGGCGAGGGCGACGGCTTCAAGCCGCCAACCGTCGAACACACCTTCTTCTTCGACAAGGTGGGCGACGGGACCATCATCGCCTCGGTCAAGGCGATGACGCTGCTGGGCATCGGGGCGGTCATCGTCATCGCCCTCATGCTCTGGACCTCGCGCAACGCGAAGGTCATCCCCAGCAAGGTGCAGTTCCTCGGTGAGAGTATCTACGGCTTCGTTCGGAACTCGATCGCCGTGGACATGATGGGCAAGCGGGACGGGCTGCGTTACGCGCCGTTCCTGGCCTCGCTGTTCATCTTCATCCTGGTACTGAACCTCTTCGGCATCGTGCCGCTGGCCCAGTACCCGGTGACCAGCCACCTGGCCATTCCCGCGGTGCTGTCCATCCTCGTCTACATCATCTACAACGTGGTGGGCATCCGGAAGCACGGCTTCCTCGGCTACTTCAAGCTGATGACCGTCCCGCCCGGTGTGCCGGTCGCGGTGCTGCCGCTGGTCGCGCTGATCGAGTTCGCCTCGAACTTCCTGATCCGGCCGTTCACCCTGGCCGTCCGGTTGTTCGCGAACGCCTTCGCCGGCCACCTGATCCTGACGATCTTCGGCACCGCCACTCTGTACATGATCAGCTCGGGCAGCCTGGTCACCGTGGTCGCCCCGCTGTCCGCGGGCATGTTGATCATCATGACCTTCTTCGAGCTGTTGGTGGCCGCTCTGCAGGCGTACGTGTTCACCGTACTGGCCGCCTTCTACATCCAGAGTGCTCTCGCCGACGAGCACTGAGTCGCCCAGCAAGATCTTCCGCACTCAGTGCGGCAAGTAAAGAACCGAAAGGACACCGATCCAGATGATCGACGTCGTTGCCAACCTCGCCGCGATCGAGGGCAACCTCAACACCATCGGTTACGGCCTTGGCGCGATCGGCCCGGGCATCGGCGTGGGCCTCGTGTTCGCCGCCTACCTGCAGGCCAACGCCCGCCAGCCCGAGGTAGCCGGCCTCAACCGGACCTGGCTGATCCTGGGTATGGCCCTCGTCGAGGCGCTGGCCCTGCTGGGCTTCGTGCTCGCGTTCGCGGTCTGACCTCGTCCCACTGACGGCTAGGAGTCGCGATGAGTGAGGTATCGGCAGCCGTCGTGCTGGCCGCGGGGGACACCGTCTTCCCGCTGGGCCTGCCGCTCGGCGAGATCATCCTCGGCCTGATCGCCTTCGGTGTTGTCTTCTTCGTGCTGAAGAAGTACGCCTTCCCTCAGTTCGAGAAGGCGTACGAAGCTCGCACCGAGGCGATCGAGGGCGGTATCGCCAGGGCTGAGAAGGCCCAGGCGGAAGCGCAGTCAGCGCTCGAGCAGTACCGCGCGCAGCTCGCTGACGCGCGGGCCGAGGCGGCCCGGATCCGGGACGACGCGCGTGCCGAAGGGCAGCAGATCGTCGCCGAGATGCGGGAGCAGGCGCAGGCCGAGTCCGCGCGCATCGTGGCTCAGGGCCAGGCAGCGCTCGCCGCGCAGCGGGCGCAGATCGTCGCGGAGCTCCGCGGTGACCTGGGCCGGATCGCGGTCGACCTGGCCGGTCGCGTGGTGGGCGAGTCCCTTGAGGACGAGTCCCGCCGCCGCGGCACCGTCGACCGCTTCCTCGACGAGCTGGACGCCACCTCGGCGCCGGCCGGGAAGTGAGCGGGACGATGACTGCGACGCAGCACGCCGCGAGCCGAGAGGCCTTCGCCGCCGCCGCCGCGCGGCTGTCCCAGGTCACCTCCGACGCCAGCGGCGACACGCTGGGCACGCTCGCCGACGAGCTGTTCGCCGTCGTCAGCCTGCTCGGCAGGGAGCCCGGGCTGCGCCGGACGGTGGCCGACCCGGCGACCGACCCGGCCGCACGGGACCAGCTCGTCCGAGGGCTGCTCGGCGGCAAGGTGACCAAGGAGACGCTGAGCGTGCTCTCCGCGGTGGTCACCGCGCGCTGGTCCAGCCCGCGTGAGCTGGTGGACGGGGTCGAGACGCTCGGCCGGACCGCCCTGCTCACGCAGGCGGAGCGGGCCGGGCGGCTGGACGCGGTCGAGGACGAGCTGTTCCGCCTCGGCCGCATCGTGGCCGCGGACGGTCAGCTCGACTGGCTGCTCTCCGAGGCCACCGGCGACGCCGAGGGCAAGCGCGCGCTGCTGCGCGGGCTGCTCGGCGGCAAGGTCGAGAAGGCCACCCTCGCACTGGCGGAGCAGCTGGTCACCAGCCTCCGCGGGCGCAACGCGGTGGACGGTCTCGAAGAGCTGGCCGATGCGGCCGCCAAGCGCCGGGAGCGTTCGGTGGCGCACGTCCGCACCGCGTTCGAGCTGACCGAGGCGCAGCAGGAGCGGCTCACCGCCACCCTGACGCGCATCTACTCGCGGCCGATCGCGCTGCACGTCGAGCTGGACCCATCGCTGGCCGGTGGCCTGGTGATCAAGGTCGGTGACGAGGTCATCGACGGAAGCGCGGCAGGCCGCCTGGAGGCGCTGCGCCGAACCCTGGCCGGCTGACGCCAGGGCAGGGGGATCCGGGACCCGGGTCCCCCACGACGAAGCACCCCCCTTCTTGAAGAACGAAGCGAGAGCAGGAACGACAATGGCGGAGCTGACGATCTCGTCGGACGAGATCCGCAGTGCGATCGAGAACTACGTCTCCAGCTACTCCCCGGAGGTCAGCCGGGAAGAGGTCGGGGTCGTCGCCACCACCGGTGACGGCATCGCCACTGTCGAGGGCCTGCCCTCGGCGATGACCAACGAGCTGCTGGAGTTCTCCGGTGGCGTGCTTGGTGTCGCGCTGAACATGGAGGTCCGCGAGATCGGCGTGGCGATCCTCGGCAACTACGAGGGTCTGGAAGAGGGCCAGGAGGTCAAGCGGACCGGCCAGGTGCTCTCCGTGCCGGTCGGCGACGGCTTCCTCGGCCGCGTGGTGAACCCGCTGGGCGACCCCATCGACGGTCTCGGCGAGATCGTCGCGGAGGAGCGCCGCGCGCTGGAGCTCCAGGCGGCCACCGTGGTGCAGCGGCAGTCGGTGAAGGAGCCGCTGCAGACCGGCATCAAGGCCATCGACGCGCAGACCCCGATCGGCCGCGGCCAGCGCCAGCTGATCATCGGTGACCGCAAGACCGGCAAGACCGCGGTCTGCGTCGACACCATCTTGAACCAGAAGGCCAACTGGGAGACCGGCGACCCGAAGCAGCAGGTGCGCTGCATCTACGTCGCGATCGGCCAGAAGGGCTCCACCATCGCCGCGGTGAAGAAGGCGCTGGAGGACCGCGGTGCGATGGAGTACACCACCATCGTCGCGGCCCCCGCCTCCGACGCGGCAGGCTTCAAGTGGCTGGCCCCGTACACCGGCTCGGCCATCGGCCAGCACTGGATGTACCAGGGCAAGCACGTCCTGATCGTCTTCGACGACCTGACCAAGCAGGCCGAGGCCTACCGCTCGATCTCGCTGCTGCTGCGCCGTCCGCCGGGCCGCGAGGCCTACCCGGGTGACGTCTTCTACCTGCACTCCCGTCTGCTGGAGCGCTGCGCGAAGCTCTCCGACGAGCTGGGCGCGGGCTCGATGACCGGTCTGCCGATCATCGAGACCAAGGCCAACGACGTCTCGGCCTACATCCCGACCAACGTCATCTCGATCACCGACGGCCAGTGCTTCCTCGAGTCGGACCTGTTCAACCAGGGTGTCCGGCCCGCGGTGAACACCGGTATCTCGGTCTCCCGAGTCGGTGGTTCGGCGCAGATCAAGGCCATGCGCAAGGTCGCCGGTTCGCTCCGCCTCGAGCTGTCCCAGTACCGCGAGCTGGAGGCCTTCGCGGCCTTCTCCTCCGACCTGGACCCGGTCTCCAAGGCCCAGCTGGAGCGCGGCGCCCGCCTGACCGAGCTGCTCAAGCAGTCCCAGTACAGCCCGTTCCCGGTCGAGGAGCAGGTCGTCTCGATCTTCACCGGCTCCAAGGGCTTCCTGGACTCGGTGCCGGTCGGCGACGTCCGCCGCTTCGAGACCGAGCTGCTCGACTCGCTGCGCCGCAACCACAAGGGCATCCTGGACGAGATCCGGGAGAGCCGGGACTTCTCCTCGGACAACGAGGAGCGCCTGTCGGCCGCGATCGAGAAGTTCAAGCAGGACTTCACCACCTCCGGCGGCGGCCGCGTGGTGAACGAGGCCGCCGCGGAAGCGCTGGCCGCTGACAAGGTCGGCGCGGAGTCCGTCAAGGTCAACCGCCCCGACCCGGCGAAGAAGTGAGCTGACCCATGGCAGCTGAACTTCGCGTCCTCAAGCAGAGGATCAGGGCGACCCAGTCGACCAAGAAGATCACGCGCGCGATGGAGCTGATCGCCACCTCCCGCATCGGCAAGGCGAAGGCGAAGGTGGCGGAGTCCCGCCCCTACGCCGAGGAGATCACCAACGTGCTCTCCGCGCTGGCCGACGCGACCACCCTTGACCACCCGTTGCTGGTGGAGCGCAAGCAGCCCAAGCGGGCCGCGGTGCTCGTGGTGACGAGCGACAAGGGTATGTGCGGCGGCTTCAACTCCTCGGTCATCAAGGCCGCGGAGGAGCTCCAGGCCCTGCTGCGCAAGCAGGGCAAGGAGCCGGTGCTCTACGTGATCGGCCGCAAGGGCCAGGGCTACTACAAGTTCCGCCAGCGCGAGGTGGCGGGCTCGTGGGTCGGCTTCACCGAGAAGCCGAACTACCGCAACGCGGTCGAGGTCGGCGACGAGCTGGTGCCGCTGTTCATGGCAGGCGCGGACGACACCGCCGACGGCCCTGGGCCGGACGGCGTGCGCGGTTTCGACGAGCTGCACGTGGTCTACACCGAGTTCAAGTCGATGCTCTCCCAGGTGCC
This sequence comes from Crossiella sp. NPDC003009, assembly GCF_053591555.1. Lineage (NCBI taxonomy): Bacteria > Bacillati > Actinomycetota > Actinomycetes > Pseudonocardiales > Pseudonocardiaceae > Crossiella > Crossiella sp. NPDC003009. The sequence goes on from NZ_JBSFUA010000002.1 coordinate 209,323, forward strand.
GACGGTCAAGCGGGTGGCCCCCCTTGAGGTCGAGTTCTCGGAGAAGAGCGAGACCCCGAGCGCGGTGTACGACTTCGAGCCGGACGCCGAGACCCTGCTCGACGCACTCCTGCCGAAGTACATCAAGACCCGGCTGTTCTCGGCCCTGCTGGAGTCCGCGGCATCCGAGTCGGCGGCCCGCCAGCGGGCCATGAAGGCGGCAACGGACAACGCCACGGAGCTGATCCGTGTGCTCACCCGTGAGGCCAACCAGGCCCGCCAGGCCCAGATCACCCAGGAGATCAGCGAGATCGTCGGTGGCGCCAACGCGCTGGCTGCCGCGGGAAGTGATGAGTGAGATGACTACTGCAACTACCTCCGGCCGCGTGGTCCGGGTGACCGGCCCGGTCGTGGACGTGGAGTTCCCCCGCGACTCGGTGCCCGAGCTCTACAGCGCGCTGAACGTGGACATCACCCACGAGGCGATGGCCAAGATGCTGACCCTCGAGGTCGCCCAGCACCTCGGCGACAACCTGGTCCGCACCATCTCGATGCAGCCGCCGGACGGCCTGGTCCGCGGTGCCGAGGTGCGCGACACCGGCAAGCCGATCTCGGTGCCCGTCGGTGACGCGGTCAAGGGCCACGTGTTCAACGCCCTCGGCGAGTGCCTGGACAAGCCGGGTTACGCCAAGGACGCCGAGCACTGGGGCATCCACCGCCAGCCCCCGGCCTTCGACCAGCTCGAGCCCCGCACCGAGGTGCTGGAGACCGGTCTGAAGGTCGTCGACCTGCTCACCCCGTACGTCAAGGGTGGCAAGATCGGCCTGTTCGGCGGCGCGGGCGTCGGCAAGACGGTGCTCATCCAGGAGATGATCACCCGTATCGCCAGGAACTTCGGTGGCACCTCGGTGTTCGCCGGCGTCGGCGAGCGCACCCGTGAGGGCAACGACCTCATCGCCGAGCTCACCGAGTCCAAGGTGCTCAAGGACACCGCGCTCGTCTTCGGTCAGATGGACGAGCCGCCGGGCACCCGTCTCCGGGTCGCGCTGTCCGCGCTGACCATGGCGGAGTACTTCCGCGACGTCCAGAACCAGGACGTGCTGCTGTTCATCGACAACATCTTCCGGTTCACCCAGGCCGGTTCCGAGGTCTCCACGCTGCTGGGCCGCATGCCCTCCGCGGTGGGTTACCAGCCGAACCTGGCCGATGAGATGGGTCAGCTGCAGGAGCGGATCACCTCGACCCGCGGCCGCTCGATCACCTCGATGCAGGCGATCTACGTGCCCGCGGACGACTACACCGACCCGGCGCCTGCCACCACCTTCGCCCACCTGGACGCCACCACCGAGCTCTCTCGTGCGGTGTTCTCCAAGGGCATCTTCCCGGCGGTGGACCCGCTGGCCTCCAGCTCGACGATCCTGCACCCCACGGTCGTCGGCGAGGAGCACTACCGGGTCGCGCAGGAGATCATCCGGATCCTGCAGAAGTACAAGGACCTGCAGGACATCATCGCCATCCTCGGCATGGACGAGCTGTCCGAAGAGGACAAGGTGACGGTGAACCGGGCCCGCCGGATCGAGCGGTTCCTGTCGCAGAACATGTACGCGGCCGAGCAGTTCACCGGCCAGGCCGGTTCCACCGTGCCGGTCAAGGAGACCGTCGAGGCCTTCGACCGCCTCGCCAAGGGCGACTTCGACCACATGCCGGAGCAGGCCTTCTACATGTGCGGTGGCCTTGAGGACCTGGAGGCGAACTACCAGAAGCTCACCAAGAAGAGCTGACCGGTAGCACCCCCGAACACCACGAAGGCCGGGCTTCCCACTGGGAGGCCCGGCCTTCGTGCTTGTCCGGGCTAGCCGAGCGCGACCCGCTCGGGCCGGCCGCCCACGGTCACCTCGACCTCCCGCGCGTTCCCCGGCAGCACCGCGACCTCCTGGCCCGCGGCCTGCCACGGCGCGTCCGGGCCGGTGCGCCAGCGCAGGCCGGCGTGCTGCTGGGCGACCAGCCAGCCCTCCGCACCGGGCAGGCGCAGCTGGACCGGCAGCGCGGCGCGCTTGCCGGGCCCGCCGTAGCGCACGGTCTCCACCGAGCCGTCCAGCCGCACCAGGACCCCGTAGATCCGGGTGGGCCCGCCATCGGCGATCTCGGTGACGTAGAGCGAGCGGTTGCCGGACAGGCCCGCCATCAGCTCCCAGCGCTTCGGCTGGGACTCGCCGAGTGGATCGCGGTACTGGGGCTTGCCCAGCTCCGCCAGCCCGGCCCCGCGCAGCTCGTTCGGCGGCAGGAAGGGCTGGCCGGTGGAGCGCCGGAACGGCAGGCCCTGCGGCCCGTGCCAGTCGATGCCTGCCGCCTGCCTGGGCATCGGCAGCTCCTGGCCCGGGTCGTGCGGCGGCAGGTCCAGGTGCCAGACGTGCTCAGAGGCCAACTGCGGCCGCAGCAGGGGGCCGTGGCCGGTGAGGGTGAGCACGCTCTGCACCGGCTCGGCCCAGGCGGGCAGCGTGCGGACCGCCACGCCGTCGCTGAACAGCAGCCGCGAGCGCTCCCTGGTCACCACGCCGTCGTCGGTGATGGTCAGGCCGGGGGAGAACTCCACCGGCCTGCCCTGGTCCACCGCGAGCAGCGTGCGGTCGCCGGGGCCGAACAGGAACGCGCCCGCCGGGGCTCCCCGCTCGCGCGGCAGGTCCACACCGAGCAGCCGCACCTGACCATTGCCCGCGTCCTTGGCGACCAGCGACAGCATGGTGCCCTGCCAGGCGTCGCCGTCGACCGCGACCCGGTGCAGCAGCACCACCGCGGGTCCGGAGGCGGTCTCACCGGCCCAGTACACGTGCGCGCCGCCGAGCAGCCGGACCTCGGGCGTGCCGGGGACCTGCTGGCTCCACCAGGACCTCAGCCGGGACCTCGGCCAGTCCCGGTCGAAGACGGCCACCGCCTCCCGGCTCAGCGCGGTGTCCCCGGCCCGGCCGCCGAGGGCGTGCTGGCCGAACCTGGCGTCCGCGGCGAACTGCTCGGGCCGGAACCGGCCGAGGAAGTCCCAGACCACCGTGCCCAGCGCCAGCGCGAGCACCGTGCTCAGCGCGGTGGCCAGCACCAGCAGCCGCCTGCGTCGTCTGCGCCGCCTGCCACCGTGCACCACCCGGCCGGTGAACCCGGGCAGAGTGTCCACAGTGGACGCGGCGGCGGTGAGTGCTTCCTTCAGCTCGTCGGTGCGCATCGGCGGTCCCGGTCTTGGTCGGCGGTGAGATCGGCCCCCACGGGGTCGAGCAGGTCTCGGAGGCGGGCCAGGCCGCGGGAGGTCTGGCTCTTGATGGTGCCGACGCCGCAGCCGAGGGCCTGCGCGGCCTGCGCCTCGGTCAGGTCGTCGAAGTAGCGCAGCACCACCACGGTCCGCATCTTGTGCGGCAGTTCGGCCAGCGCCCGCAGCAGCGCGTCGCGGTCGGCGACCTGCTGCTCGTGGCCGGGCAGGCTGGGCGGGACCCCGTCCTCCAGCGGGGCCTCCCTGACCCGGCGGGAGCGGTGCCGCCAGCGGTTGGCCGCGGCGTTGGCCAGTGCGGCGCGCACGTAGGCCTCCGGCGCGGTGTTGATCCGGCGCCACTTGCCGTAGGTGCGTTCCAGCACCTCCTGCAGCAGGTCCTCGGCCGCGCCCCGGTCCCCGGCGCACAGCAGGTACGCCGTTCTCAGCAAGGCGGTCGAACGGGTCTCGACGAACGCGTCGAAGCCCTCATCGGCTCGCCCCATGAGCCCCCCTCCCCGGTTCTTTCGTCCCTTCAATACTTCTGACACCGGCCCGCCCCACCAAGTTGCCAGGGCACCGACTAAACTGGCCTTCAACGAGCACGCGAAGGAGATGCCCGTGGCTGAGATGTCCGTCCAGTTGGTCGCTGTCGAGCGCCGCCTGTGGTCTGGTACCGCGAAGATGGTGGTCGCCCAGACGACCGAGGGCGAGATCGGCATCCTGCCCAACCACGAGCCGGTGCTGGGCCAGCTGGTCGAAGGTGGTGTGGTGCGGATCACCACCACCGACGGCGAGGTGGTCACCGCGGCCGTACACGGCGGTTTCCTGTCCGTCACCGCCGACACGGTGAGTGTGCTGGCCGAGAGCGCCGAGCTGGGCCACGAGATCGACGTGGAGGCGGCCCGCCAGGACCTCAGCCACGCCGACGAGGCGGCCAGGGCCAGGGCCGCAAGCCGCCTCAAGGCCGCCGGTCAGCCGGTCTGACGCGCGGGACGGGTGGACGCAGCCGTGGACATCGCCGAAATCATCGGACTGGTCCTGGCTGCGGTGGCGGTCGCCATCGCCCTGCTCGCCTGGCGCCGTCTGCGCCTGCTGCGCCAGGGCGGCATCGACGTCGCCCTGCGCGACCAGCTTGGTGAGAAGGAACGCGGCTGGCACCTGGGCATCGGCCGGTACCGGGGCGACGAGTTCACCTGGTACCGCGTGCTGAGCCTGCGCTCGGGCCCGGACAAGGTGATCAGCCGCGCCGGGCTGGAGATCGACACCCGGCGCGAGCCGACCGGTTCGGAGACCTACGTGGTGCCCGCCGGGTCCACCGTGCTGCGCTGCCGGGGCGAGGACCTGGAGCTGGAGCTGGCGATGCCGACCGACGCGCTCACCGGTTTCCTGTCCTGGCTGGAGTCCGCACCGCCCGGACGCTCCATTCCCTGGGCGTCCTGAAGCTTTCGACCTGTGGCCCGCCAGCTCCGTGCTGGCGGGCCACAGTCGTGTCAGCCGTTCTTGCCCGGCACCCAGAGCACGTCGCCGTCCGGGTTGGCCGCCCTGGCCAGGATGAACAGCAGGTCGGAGAGCCGGTTCAGGTACTTCGCGGCCAGCTTGTTGGTGCGCTCGGGGTCGGCCTCCAGCAGCGCCCAGGTGCTGCGCTCGGCCCGGCGGGCGATGGTGCGGGCCTGGTGCAGCAGGGCCGCGCCGGGGGTGCCGCCGTTGAGGATGAACGAGTTCAGCTTGGGCAGGTCGGCGTTGAACTCATCGCACCAGCCCTCCAGACGGTCCACGTAGGCCTGGGTGATGCGCAGCGCGGGATAGGGCGGATCGGGCACGATCGGGGCGCACAGGTCCGCTCCGACGTCGAAGAGGTCGTTCTGGATGGCCTGGACCACCGGCCGCACGGCCTCGGCCAGGTCGCCGAGGGCCAGTGCGACGCCGAGCGAGGCGTTGGTCTCGTCGACGTCGGCGTAGGCGGCCAGCCTGGGGTCCGTCTTGGCAACCCGGGCGCCGTCGCCGAGCGCGGTGGTGCCGTCATCGCCGACACGGGTGTAGATACGCGTGAGGTGCACCGACATGCCCTGCACAGTACGGGTTTCGGTCACGCTCCGGCGTCCCCATACGATGGGTCATCGTGGGTGAGCATTTCCGGGTCAAGGGTGGCGCACGACTGGTCGGCGAGGTCGACGTCGTAGGCGCGAAGAACAGCGTGTTGAAGCTCATGGCGGCAGCCTTGCTGGCCGAGGGCACGACCACGATCACGAACTGCCCGGAGATCCTGGACGTCCCGTTGATGGGTGACGTGCTGCGGGGTCTTGGCTGCGAGGTGGACATCGACGGCGACGTCGCGCGGATCACCACGCCCGCCGAGCTGAACCACCGGGCCGACTTCGCCTCGATGAGCAAGCTGCGCGCCTCGGTGTGCGTGCTGGGCCCGCTGGTGGCCCGCTGCCGCAAGGCCGTGGTCGCGCTGCCCGGCGGCGACGCGATCGGCTCCCGGCCGCTGGACATGCACCAGAACGGCTTGCGCAAGCTGGGCGCCACCAGTGGCATCGAGCACGGCTGCGTGGTCGCTGAGGCGGAGAACCTGCACGGCGCGCAGATCTGGCTGGACTTCCCCAGCGTCGGGGCCACCGAGAACATCCTGATGGCCGCGGTGCTGGCCGAGGGCACCACGCTGATCGACAACGCCGCGCGCGAGCCGGAGATCGTCGACCTGTGCGTGATGCTGCAGCAGATGGGCGCCAAGATCGAGGGCGCGGGCACCTCCACGCTGACCGTGCACGGGGTGACCAAGCTGGAGCCGACCGAGCACCGGGTCATCGGCGACCGGATCGTGGGCGCCACCTGGGCGCTTGCCGCCGTGGCCACCCGCGGCGACCTGCACATCAAGGGCGTGAACCCGCACCACCTGGACCTGGTGCTGGAGAAGCTGCGCGCTGCCGGCGCCGAGGTCACGCTGACCGAGGAGGGCTTCCGGGTCGTGCAGGAGGGCCGCCCGCAGGCGGTGGACTTCGTCACGCTGCCCTACCCGGGCTTCGCCACCGACAACCAGCCGTTCGCGGTGGTGCTGGCCGCGGTCTCCGAGGGCACCTCGATGATCACCGAGAACGTCTTCGAGGCCCGCTTCCGCTTCATCGAGGAGATGATGCGGCTGGGCGCCGACGCCCGCACCGACGGCCACCACGCGGTGGTCCGCGGCGTGGAGAAGCTCTCCAGCGCCCCGGTCTGGGCCTCCGACATCCGCGCGGGCGCCGGCCTGGTCATCGCGGGCCTGTGCGCGGAGGGCGTCACCGAGGTCTGGGACGTCTTCCACATCGACCGCGGCTACCCCCGCTTCGTGGAGAACCTGCAGCGCCTGGGCGCCGACGTGCAGCGGGTCACCTCCGACCCGGAGCGCTGAGCCCGGACACGCTGTGAGGAATTGCACCTCGCAGGCTGGTTACTGGCCAGTACGCTGACTCGCACACACAGTCGTGAGCGAGGTGGCGAATGCCGTACCCGACCGACCACGAGCGCGACCGTCCGTGGGTGATGCGCACGTACGCGGGCCATTCCTCGGCGGCGGCCTCCAACGCGCTCTACCGGCGGAACCTGGAGAAGGGGCAGACCGGGCTCTCGGTCGCCTTCGACCTGCCGACCCAGACCGGCTACGACCCCGACCACGAGCTGACCAAGGGTGAGGTCGGCAAGGTCGGGGTGCCGGTCAGTCATCTCGGGGACATGCGGCAGCTGTTCGACGGGATCCCGCTGGACACCGCGAACACCTCGATGACCATCAACGCGACCGCGATGTGGCTGCTGGCCATGTACGTCACCGTCGCGCAGGAGCAGGCCGTCGAGGCCGGGCAGGACCCGGATGAGGTGCTGGGCAAGCTGTCCGGCACCACCCAGAACGACATCATCAAGGAATATCTCTCCCGCGGCACCTACGTCTTCCCGCCGGGGCCGAGCCTGCGCCTGATCACCGACATGGTGGCCTGGACGGTGCAGCACGTGCCGAAGTGGAACCCGATCAACATCTGCTCGTACCACCTGCAGGAGGTCGGCGCGACGCCGGTGCAGGAGCTCGCCTACTCGATGTGCACGGCGATCTCGGTGCTGGACGCGGTGCGCGACTCCGGTCAGGTGCCGCCGGAGCGGTTCGGCGCGGTGGTCGCGCGGATCTCCTTCTTCGTCAACGCCGGGGTGCGTTTTGTCGAGGAGATGTGCAAGCTGCGGGCCTTCGCCCAGCTGTGGGACGAGATCACCGAGCAGCGCTACGGCATCACCGACCCGAAGCAGCGGCGGTTCCGCTACGGCGTGCAGGTCAACTCGCTCGGGCTGACCGAGGCGCAGCCGGAGAACAACGTGCAGCGGATCGTGCTGGAGATGCTCGCGGTGAGCCTGTCCCGCAACGCCCGCGCCCGCGCGATCCAGCTGCCAGCCTGGAACGAGGCGCTCGGCCTGCCGCGGCCCTGGGACCAGCAGTGGGCGCTGCGCATGCAGCAGGTGCTGGCCTACGAGACCGACCTGCTGGAGTACGAGGACCTCTTCGACGGCTCGCCGGTGGTGGCGGCCAAGGTCGAGGAGATCGTCAGCGGGGCGCGCGCGGAGATCGACCGGGTGCAGGCCATGGGTGGCGCGGTGACCGCGGTGGAGAGCGGCTACATGAAGTCCGCGCTGGTCTCCTCGCTGGTGGAGCGCCGCCGCCGGGTGGAGTCCGGCGAGGACGTGGTGGTCGGGGTGAACAAGTTCACCACCACCGAACCCAGCCCGTTGCAGGCCGAGGGCGCCAAGGCGATCGAGTCCATCGACCCCGCGGTCGAGCGGCACGCGGCCGAGGCGGTCGCCGCCTGGCGGGCGGATCGCGACCAGTCCACTGTGGACAGAGTGCTGGACGAGCTGCGGGACGCGGCCAAGACCGAGGCGAACCTGGTCGAGGCCACCCTGGCCTGCGTCAAGGCCGGGGTGACCACCGGCGAGTGGGCAGGCGCGCTGCGCGAGGTCTTCGGCGAGTACCGCGCGCCCACCGGGGTGGCCGCGGCCTCGGCCGCGGGCCCGGCGGGCGAGGCGCTGGCCGTGGTGCGCGAGCGGGTGCGGGCCGCGGGCGAGGAGATCGGCTCCCGGCTGCGCATCCTGGTTGGCAAGCCCGGCCTGGACGGGCACTCCAACGGTGCGGAGCAGGTCGCGGTGCGTGCCCGGGACGTCGGGTTTGAGGTTGTGTACCAAGGCATCCGGCTCACCCCGGCGCAGATCGTGGCCGCCGCGGTGCAGGAGGGCGTGCACGTGGTCGGCCTGTCCGTGCTCTCCGGCTCGCACCTGGAGGTGGTGCCCGCGGTGGTCGAGGGCCTGCGCGCGGCCGGTGCGGAGGACGTGCCGGTGATCCTGGGCGGCATCATCCCGCCGGAGGACGGCGAGCTGCTGCTGAGCCGGGGCGTGGCCAGGGTGTTCACGCCCAAGGACTACGAGCTGACCGAGATCATGGACGAGATCGTCACCGTGGTCCGGGAAGCGCACGGGTTGCCGGGACGGTAGCGAGCACCGCGGCGGTCGTGGTCACCTCGCCGAAGTTGCCGTGCAGGTTGGCCGCGGTGGCCCTGGTGAACTCCGCCGCGGTGATCACCGAGCCGTCCGGCGCGGTCTCGTCGAAGGTGAAGGTCGCGTCCAGGGCCACCCGCAGCCGGTAGCCCAGGTCGCCGGCCACCCGGCTGGTGGTCTCCACGCACCGGTTGGTCTGGATGCCCGCGGTCACCACCTCCTCGATCCCGTTGTCCCGCAACCACTTGTGCAGGTCCACGTCGCCGTGGAAGGACGAGTGCACGCTCTTGCGCACCAGCAGCGCGGGGGTGACGCCGTCCAGTTCGGGCTTGAGCTCGTTGCCCGGCGTGCCGGGTGCCAGCGGCGAGCCGGGCTTCGTGGAGTCGTGGCGCACCACCACGATCGGCAGTCCGGCCCGCTGCCAGGCGGTGGCCAGCGCGTGGATGTTGGCCTCGGCGTCCGGGTTGTTGCGGCGGCCCCAGAAGGCACTGTCGTCGAAGCCGCGTTGTACGTCGATCAGGATGAGTGCGGTGGTCATGCCGGAAGTCTGCGCTGTGCCGCGGCCTGCGGGGGAGTGGCAGAACTGGCACGATGCGCTACTTTTCTGCCATGTACACCGTGGGCCTGCTCGTGCTGCCCGGCACCCGGACCTTCGACATCGCGGTGCCGGCCGAGGTGTGGGGCGTGGACCGGACCGACTCCGCCATCGGCCCGTTCGCGCTGCGGATCTGCACCCAGGGCCGCAAGCCGCTGGCGCTGCACCCGGTCGGCGATCTCCGTGCCACACATGGGTTTTCCGGCCTGCTGGACTGCGACCTGGTGATCGCGCCGGGCCGGGCCGACCCGCACGCGCCGGTCCCGGCGGCCGCGGTCCGCGTGCTGCGGCAGGCACACGCGGCCGGGATCACCCTGGCCGCACTGTGCTCCGGCGCGTTCACCCTGGCCGCCGCCGGCCTGCTGGACGGCCGCCCGGCCACCACGCACTGGCGGCTGCTGGCCGCGCTGGCCGAGCGCGCGCCGCTGGCCAGGCTGAGCCCTGAGGTGCTGTTCACCGACGACGGCGACGTGCTCACCTCGGCGGGCGTGGTCGGCGGCGTGGACCTGTGCCTGCACCTGGTGCGCCGGGACTTCGGCGCGGACCTGGCCGCCCGGCTGGCCAAGCGGATGGTGATGCCGGCGGCCCGCTCCGGCGGCCAGCGGCAGTTCGTGGACACCCCGTTGCCCGGCCGCCCCGACGGCCCGGACATCGGGTCCACTGTGGACTGGGCGCGGCAACGGCTGGCCGAACCCCTTGGCGTGCCGGAGCTCGCCGAGCGGTCGGGCATGAGCGAGCGCACCTTCCATCGCGCGTTCACCGCCGCCACCGGCACCACGCCAGGACGCTGGCTGCAGGCCGAGCGGCTGCGCTTCGCCCGGCAGCTGCTGGAGACCACGGCGCTGCCGGTGGCGCGGGTGGCGCAGCGGGCCGGGCTGGGCACCGCGGCGAACCTGCGCCGCCGTCTGCACGCCGAGCTCGGGGTCGGCCCGGCGGCCTACCGCCGGACCTATCAGGTCTGCTGACCCAGCCCGGACTCCAGCAGGTCGAAGGCCCGGTCGATGTGCGCGCGCCGCCGGGCCACCGTCTTGGCCGGGGTGCCGTCCAGGACGGCCCTGGCGTTGGCGAAGAACACCGAGCGGACCGTGGCCAGCACCATGCCCGCGACCTGCCAGGCCCGCGGATCCCGTTGTCCGCCAAGGAGTTCCACCAGCGCCGCCTCGGTGTCGCGCAGGTGTTCCAGCAGGCGCAGCTGGAGGGCGGGGCTGGCCTTGATCACGCTCCAGAACCGGGGGAAGCCGTCCACCGCGCCGGAGAGCGGATGGTTGGCCGCGGTCAGCTCGTGGCAGAGCCGGCGCACCGCCGCGGTGACCGACAGCTCGCCGCGGCCGGTGATCGCCGAGGTGAGCACCTCGATGATCTCCTCGTGCCGGTCGAGGTAGAGGTCCTCCTTGCGCGGGAAGTAGTTGAACACGGTCATCTTGGACACCTCGGCCGCCTCGGCGACCTCGGCCACGGTCACCGCGTCGAAGCCCCTGGCGAGGAACAACTCGGTGGCCACGTTGGAGATCCGCTGCCGCGTCTCGCGCTTCTTCCGCTCCCGGAGCCCCATGTCCATGCCGGAAATGTACCAAACATATAAATTGACTCGGTAAAAGTTTGGTTGGACTCTGGGCACATGACCAAACCCGTGATCGTGGCAGGCGCAGGCCCCACCGGACTGATGCTGGCCTGCGAGCTGCGCACCCATGGCGCGGACGTGCTCGTCCTGGAACGACTCGCCGAGCCCAGCCAGGTGATCAAGGCAGGCGCCATCAACACCCGCACCGCGGACACCCTGGCCAGGCACGGCCTGCTGGCCGAGGTGCACCGGGCGATCGGCGGCAACCTGAGCAGGTTCATCGAGATGATGCGCCGACAGAACCCCGACCTGCCGGAGGACTACCGGCCGACGCGCTTCGGTGGCCACTTCGCCGGGCTGACCGGCCTCGACCTGTCTCGGCTGGACTTCACCGACCCCGACCTCAGCCCGCGCGCGGCCGAGGGCGTGTACCCGATGACCCAGCAGGAGGTCGAGGCGATCCTGGGCGGCTGGGCGGCCCGGCTCGGCGTGCCGGTGCGCCGCGGCGTGGAGCTGACCGGGTTCGCCGAGGACGCCGAGGGCGTGACCGTCACGCTGGCCTCCGGGGAGACCGTGCGCGGCTCCTACTTGGTCGGCTGCGACGGCGGCCGCAGCCAGGTGCGCAAGCAGGGCGGCTTCCCCTTCCCCGGCACCCCGGCCACCATCACCGGCTACCAGGCCATCGTCGAGCTCGACGACCCGATGGCGCTTTCCCTTGGCTGGCAACACCTTCCCGGCGGCGTGCTGGTCTACGGCCCGACGCCAGGCCGGATCCTCACCGTGGAGCTGGACGGCCCGCCGGCCGACCGGGACGCGCCGATCACCGCGCAGGAGCTGACCAGGGCGCTGCGCCGGGTGAGCGGCACCGAGGTCACCGTGACCAAGGTCGAGGTGGCCACCCGGTTCACCGACAACGCCCGCCTGGTCCCGGAGTACCGCAGGGGCCGGATCCTGCTGGCGGGCGACGCCGCGCACGTGCACCCGCCCTTCGGCGGCCAGGGCCTCAACCTGGGCCTGCAGGACGCGGCCAACCTGGGCTGGAAGCTGGCCGCGGTGGCCGTCGGCCGGGCCGGGGAGTCGCTGCTGGAGACCTACACCGCGGAACGGCGCCCGGCCGCGGAGTTCGTGCTGCGGATGAACCGGGCCCAGGTCGCGGTCATGCAGAACACCCCGCAGGCGGCCGCGCTGCCCGAGCTGCTCACCGAGCTGATCGGGACCGGGGACACCAACCAGTACCTGGTCAAGTTCATCGCCGGCCAGCACACCCGCTACGACCTGGGCGGCGGGCACGAGCTGACCGGCCGGTTCGCCCCGCCGCTGAACCTGCCCGTCTACGCCGGCTGGGTGCTGGCCGACCTCACCGGCGACCCGGAGCTGGCCGGGCTGGCAGGCGATCACGTGCGCGTGTTCCCGGCCGAGGACCCGTCCCGGCCCGAGCTGGCCGCGGCGCTGATCCGCCCGGACGGCTACGTGGCCTGGGCCGCCGACCGGGACAACCCGGACCGGGCGGGCCTGCGCACCGCGCTGGAAACCTGGCTCGGCGCCACGCTGACCCCGGCCCGCTGAGGCGCTACCGTCGCGTCATGGCCGCCTATCGCAACGTGATCGTCTCCGTGGACGGCGACATCGCGCGGATCACCATGAACCGGCCGGACCGGCGCAACGCGCTCTCCGGCGAGCACCTGGCCGAGCTCCAGCACGCGTTCGTCACGGTCGCCGACACCGCGGCCACCGGCATCGTGCTGGCGGGCAACGGCCCGGTGTTCTCCGCGGGCCACGACTTCGCCGACCTGGTCGACCGCGAGCTGCTCGGCGTGCGGGAGCTGCTGAAGCTGTGCACCAAGCTCATGCACACCATGCAGTCCATCCCGCAGGTGGTGATCGCCAGGGTGCACGGCCTGGCCACCGCGGCAGGCTGCCAGCTGGTGGCCGGCTGCGACCTGGCGATCGCCGCCGAGTCGGCCGGTTTCGCCCTGCCCGGCGGCAAGGGCGGCTGGTTCTGCCACACCCCCGCGGTCCCGGTGGCCCGCTCCGTCGGCCGCAAACGCCTGCTGGAACTGGCCCTCACCGGCGACGTTATCGACGCCCGCACCGCCGAGTCCTGGGGCCTGGTGAACCGGGTGGTCCCGGACGCCGAGCTGGACCAGGCGGTCGCGGACCTGCTCGCCCGCGCCACCAGGGGCAGCCGCGCCAGCAAGGCCCTCGGCAAGCAGACTCTGTACGCCCAGCTGGACCGGCCGGAGGCGGACGCCTACGCGATCGCGCTGGAGGTGATGGCCGCGGCCTCGCAGACCGGCGGCGCGAAGGAGGGCATGACCGCGTTCCTGGCGAAGCGCAAGCCGGTCTGGCCCGACTAGTCCCGCTTGAGCGCGTTGGTCAGCCCGGCCACCACCGCGGTAGTGAGCAGCCAGCCCGCGCCGATCAGCACCCAGGTCCACACCTGCGCCGGACCCTGGGCCAGCCAGGCCCGCTGCTGCCCGAGGTCGACGATGGGCAGCAGCACGTCCAGCGCGTAGGCGACGCGGTCGAACCCGGGCACCGCGGTCCCGGCCGCGCGCACCGAGTCCGGGCCGAACACCAGCGCGCCGAGCAGGGTCAGCACGGCCAGCCAGGGCAGCGCCAGCCAGGTGCGGTAGCCGTACCCGACGGTCAGGTACAGCAACCAGTTCCACGCCTTGCCGAAGGCGCCGAGCTCGCGCCGTCGCCGCCACTGCTTGGCCAGTCCGACCCGGCGGGCGTCCTCCACCCGGCCCGCCCGCCGGTACGCCGCGGCTAGCTGGTCATAGGCGCCGGGCGCGTAGCCCTCGTGCCGGGCCAGCCAGGCCAGCCGCTGCCGGATCGGCAACGCGTCGGCGCGCAGCACCTCGTAGCTGAACCCGCGCAGCCGCAACGAGGTTGGCCAGGTGTCCGGATCGTCTTGGTAGCTGCCCACCTGCGCGCCGGTGAGGTCGATGAGTCCGGCGGGCGCGGCCGAGGGCAGCAGGACCAGCGCGCCGGCCCGCAGCAGCTCGAACTTGGCGATCCGGCCGTCCGGGCTGCTCAGCTCGGCTCCGGTGAAGGCCAGCCTGCCGCCGATCCGGGCGCCGGGCAGGCTGATCTCGCCCACCGCGGTGAACCCGGCGCCGAAGAAAGCGTCCTGGTCCACCTCCAGCCCACGGGCGTGCAGCGCGCGCCGGCCCGGACCGGTCAGCCGCGCGCCGGTGAGGTCGAGCCAGCCCTTGACGTGCGCGGCCCGCAGCCGCCACTCGCCGTCGGCGACGAAGCCCGGCCCGCAGCGCACGTTGTGCTCGACCACCGCCCGGTCGGCGTTGATCGCGACGCCGTCCCGCCCGCTCACCCGTGACCCGGTCAGCACCAGCGAACCGCGGATCCGCGCGCCCTGCAACGAGATCCCCGGGATCTGGCAGTCGGTCAGCACCAGCGACCGGGTCTCCGCCTCGGTTAGTTCCAGCGGCTCGGCCAGCTCGCATTCGGTGAGGACCAGTCCGCACACCAGGGTGGCCGCGGCCAGGTCAAGACGACCGGTCACCTTGGCGCCGGTCAGCCGCACCGCCCGTGGCGCCCGGTCCGGATGCCGCGCCCCGGTGAGCACCTCAGCGAGCAGTTCGGCCCGGATAGCCGCGCCGTGCCGCAGGTTGAGCTCGTCCCCGTTGACCGCGACGGCGACCAGCCTGCGCTCGGCGCGGGTCAGCTCCAGCTCGGTCGCAACGGGGACTAGCTGCGGTGCTCGTGCAGCAGCAGCAACGTGTACGCCGCGATCGACTGCGCGTCCGTCACCTCACCCGAGGCGATCATCTCCTCGAACCGCGCCCTGGCGAACCAGGCCGTGCGCATGTCCTGCTCCTCGTGCTCGCGCTCCGGCGCGCCCGTGGTCAGCTCGGTGGCCAGGAACACCCGGCCGCGCTGGCTGGACATGCCGGGGGCCACGTCGAGCAGGCCGAGGTCGGTCATCTTCCCGGCGCGCAGGCCGGTCTCCTCGCGGAGCTCGCGGGCGGCCAGCTCGGCGGTGTCCAGCTCGGCCCGGTCCGGCGCGGTGCCCTGCGGGAACTCCCAGCGGCGCAGGCCGATCGGGTAGCGGTACTGCTCGACCAGGTGCAGCCGTTCCCCGTCCAGCGGGATGACCAGGGCGTAGTCGGGCTTGTCCACCACGCCGTAGATGCCCAGGGAGCCGTCGGCGCGGCGGATGCCGTCCTCGCGCACCGTCATCCAGGCGTTCGCGTAGACCTCGCGGGTGTCGACCTTGTCCACATTCCCCACCCTAGGCGTCGTTGTTGAGCCGCGAGCGCCGCCTGCCGTAGGCGAAGTAGAGCACCAGGCCGACCGCGGTCCAGATCAGGAACGCGATCCAGGTGGTGGCGCCGAGGCCGACGATGAGGATCACGCACAGCGCCACGCCGAGCAGCGGGACCAGCGGCATCAGCGGGGTGCGGAAGGAGCGCGGCAGGTCCGGCTTGGTCCGGCGCAGCACCAGCACACCCACGTTGACCAGTCCGAAGGCCACCAGGGTGCCGATGCTGGTGGCGTTGGTCAGCTCGCCCAGCGGCACCAGCGCGGCCAGGATCGCCACCAGCACACCGACCACCAGGATGTTGGTGGTGGGCACCGCCCGGGAACCGACCTTGGCCAACACCGGTGGCATCAGGCCGTCCCGCGACATCGAGACCAGCACCCGGGTCTGGCCGTAGAGCACGGTCAGCACCACCGAGGCGATCGCGATCACCGCGCCTGCCGCGAGCACGGTGGAGGCCCAGCCGGACCCGGTCACCTCGGCCATCACCGTGGACAGCGAGGCGCCCTTCGCACTCAGCTTGTCCACCCCGATCGCGCCGATCGCGGTGAGCGCGACCGCCACGTAGACGAAGGTCACGATGCCGAGCGAGATCATGATCGCCCTCGGCAGGTCGCGCTGCGGGTTGCGCGCCTCCTCACCGGCGGTGGAGGCGGCGTCGAAACCGATGAAGGAGAAGAACACCGCGGAGGCGCCACCGGCGATGCCGACCAGGCCCTCCGGCGCGAACGGGGTCATGTTGCCGGTGTTGAACGCGGTGGCCGCCACCGCGACGAAGAACACCAGCACGCCGACCTTGATCATCGTGGTCACCGTGGTGGCCCGCGCGCTCTCCCTGACCCCGGCCAGCAGCACCGCGGTGGCCAGCAACACCACCACCGCGGCCGGGATGTTCACCACGCCACCGGCGCCCGGCGGCGCGGCCAGTTCCTCCGGGATGCGCACCCCGATGGTGGCTTCCAGAAACACGTTGAGGTAGCCGCCCCAGCCGACCGCGACCGCGGCCACCGACACGCCGTACTCCAGCAGCAGGCACCAGCCGCACACCCAGGCGACCAGCTCGCCCAGCGTCGCGTAGGTGTAGGAGTAGGCCGAGCCGGACACCGGCACCGCGCCGGCCAGTTCGGCGTAGGACAGCGCGGAGAACAGCGCGGCCAGCGCCGCCAGCGCGAAGGAGACCACCACCGCGGGCCCGGCCTTGGGCGCGGCCTCGCCGAGCACCACGAAGATCCCGGTGCCCAGGGTCGCGCCGACGGAGAGCGAGACCAGGGAGATCAGGCCCATGCTCCGGCGCAGGCCACTGTGCTCGCCCTCGCTGGTGAGCTGTTCCACTGGCTTGGTGCGCAGCAGGCTGCGCTGGCTGTTCGGCGGCACGAGGGGCGAACCTACCGGCCGATCCAGTTCGGCCTCTAGCCCGGTGTGACTTGTCGAATACGACCCCACGGCTTGAACACCGAGATCACCACCATGAGCAGGATGGACACGTTGTTGAAGATCGACCCGGCGAGCAGCTTGTTGCGCACCTCGAAGTAGTCCGGCGGTGTGGTCAGCGCCAGCTCGACGGCCGTGCCGATCCAGCCGCCGAGCCAGATCGCGCTGAAGGTCATCAGCGCGATGGTGGCCACCAGCTTCACCACGATCCACCAGTGCCGGAACACGCCCCAGTTCGACCGCCAGGCCAGCACCACCCCGGAGACCAGGGCGAGCAGCACCAGCGGGATCAGCAGCCAGATGTCCAGGGTGTGCCCGATCTTGTGCGCGGCCTGCCGCAGCCCGGCGTCCGCGGTCACCCGGCTGGTCAAGTTGAGCACCAGCTGGCACAGCGCCACGCCGAACCAGCCCACTCCGCTGCCCAGGTGCACGATGTCCCACCATCGCTTGGCCCGCCTGCTCATACGTTGCTTCATGGCAGCTCAGCCTGGTCACCAGGGGTTCGGCGAACCATGCGGCAGACCAGCGCTCGCGCGGTGGGGGCCGCCTCACCGGAGCGCCGGTGAAACGGCTGTGCCAGGCAGTCACTAACCTGTCGCGGTGCGCCTCGTCATCGCCCGCTGCCAGGTCAACTACGTCGGACGTTTGACCGCCCACCTGCCCATGGCCAATCGGCTGCTGCTGATCAAGGCCGACGGTTCGGTGTCGATCCACTCCGACGACCGCGCCTACAAGCCGCTGAACTGGATGAGCCCGCCCTGCTGGCTGATCCAGGACCCGGGGGTCTGGACCGTGCAGAACAAGGCGGGGGAGAAGCTGGTGATCACCCTCGAGGAGGTCATGCACGACTCCGCGCACGAGCTGGGCCCCGAGCCCGGCCTGGTCAAGGACGGCGTCGAAGCCCACCTCCAGGAACTGCTCGCCGAGCACATCGTCACCCTCGGCGAGGGCTACACCCTGGTCCGTCGCGAGTACCCCACCGCGATCGGCCCGGTGGACATCATGGCCAGGGACGCCGCGGGCGCCGCGGTGGCCGTGGAGATCAAGCGCCGCGGCGAGATCGACGGCGTGGAACAGCTGACCAGGTACCTGGAGCTGCTCAACCGGGACCCGCTGCTCTCCCCGGTCAAGGGCGTGTTCGCGGCGCAGATCATCAAGCCACAGGCCCGAACGCTGGCCGAGGACCGCGGCATCCGCTGCGTCACCCTGGACTACGACGCGCTGCGCGGCATCGAGTCGGACGAGTTCCGCCTGTTCTGATTCGCTCGGGGGGTCCGGTGCGGCTGAGGTTGTCGTTGCTCGCGATCACGCTGGCGGCCACCGCGCTGCCACCGGCGGAAGCGGCCGCCGACCCGGTGGACCGGGTGGCCACCCCGGTGTTGCGCTGGCAGCCCTGCGGCCCGCCGTTCGAGTGCGCGGACCTGCGCGCTCCGCTGGACTACCGCCAGCCGCACGGCCGCGCCATCACGGTCAAGGTGATCCGCCGTCCCGCGCTGGACCCGGCCCGGCGGCTCGGCGTGCTGGTCAACCAGCCTGGCGGCCCTGGCCAGGAAGCGCACGACGCGCTGCGCCGGCAGCCGGACCGCTTCCCGGAGTTCGACCTGGTCGCGATGGACCCGCGCGGCGTGGCCCGCAGCGAGGGCGTGCGCTGCTTCGACTCCGCCGAGCAGGAGAACGCGTTCTGGGCCGACCAGCCCGCCTTCCCCGCCACCCCGGCCCAGGAACCGGCCAACACGGCGAAGAAGGCCGAGTACGCGCGCCGGTGCGCGGCCGCCAACGGCGACCTGCTCCGGCACGTCTCGACCCTGGACGTGGCGCGGGACCTGGACCTGCTCCGCCGCGCGCTGGGCGAGTCCCGGCTGAGCTACTGGGGCGCGTCCTACGCCACCTACCTCGGCATGGTCTACGCCAACCTGTTCCCGCACCGGGTCAGGGCGATGGCGCTGAGCGCGGTGGTCGACCCGAAGCAGTGGCAGCACTGGGCACTGGGCCGCAACCCGGCCGCCACCGCCGCCACCTGGGACCACTTCCTGACGACCTGTGCCGCGGCCGGACCCCGGTGTGCGCTGACCGCACAAGGCGCTGATCCAGCCGCCGTGCGCCGCGCGGCGGAGGCGGCGCTGACCAAGGTGCGGGTCTCGCCGGGCGACTACGCCAACCTGGTCGCGGGCATCACCATGGCGCTGTACGACACCGACCGCTGGACGGATCTGGCCGCCACTCTGGCCAACCTCGCCGCCACTCCCGCCGCGTCTTCGCTTCCCGGGACGCCCTCGCCCACCGCCGAACCCTCGCCCGCGGCCGGACTCGACCAGTTCCGCGCCGTGCAGTGCACCGACTCCGCCTACCCGCGCAACCCGCCCGCTGGCCGGAACTGGCCGCTGAGTCCGACCGCCGCGGCGAGCTGTTCGGCCGGATGTGGCTGCACCTGGTCGACGCCTGCGCGCACTGGCCGGAACCCGCCGAGCGCTACACCGGCCCGTTCCACCGCCGCACCGCGCCGATCCTGCTGACCAACAACCGGATCGACCCCACCACGCCGCTGGACGGGGCGCGGCGGGCCGAACGGCTGCTGGGCAACGCGCGGCTGGTCATCGCGGACGGCGCGGGGCACATCCCGCACAGTGCCGCGCTGATCGGCGCGATCGAGGACTACCTGCGCACGGTCCGGCTACCGCAGCCGGGGACCAGCTACCCGGTGGACCGGCTGCCTTTCTCCTGAGCCAGCCCCCTGCGCACCCAGTCGGTCACCACCCGCACCGACTCGGCCAGGCTGATGCCGGTGGTGTCCAGCAGCTCCATCGGTGGCTCCATGGTGGCCGCGTTGGCCCGGACCCACTCGTTGAACTCCAGCATCTCGGTGATCCGGTCCTCGTCGTCCCACTCCCGCCAGGCAGGCCGCGCGCGCAGCCGGGTGGCCAGCAGGTCCGGCGCGCAGGTCAGCGCCAGGTAGTGGATGTCGCCGAGGAAGGCGCGTTCGGGTAGCCGCTCGAACTGGATCGGCACCACGGTGCCGCACAGCACCACCGGACGGCCGCTCTGGTTGACCATCGCGACCATCCGCAGCCAGGTGGCGCGGAAGACGCGGTAGTCGTCGGCCGGGTCCTGCAACCCGGCCGACCACAGCACGTCCTGCTCCATGACCACGACCGCGTCGCCCAGCTCAGCGGTCAGCATCTTGCCCACGGTGGACTTCCCGGTGCCACTGGGCCCGGTGAGCGCGAACATCGGCAGCCGCAGGAACGGCTGCCGATGTCCGCAACGCACGCAGAGCAGGACCGGATCGCCCGGCAGGACCACCGGGACCTCGGCCTTGTCGCCGCAGTTGACGCAGATCTTGAGGTCCACGGGGTTCGGGCCGGGAATCAGTCGAACAGCCCTTCCAGGAAGCTCTTCTTCCGCTTGTGGCCGTAGCCCTGGCCGCCGTAGGGGGGCGGTGAGTCGCGGTGGCCCGGCCGGTGCCCGCCGTAGGGCGGCGGAGAGTCCCGATGGCCGTGGCCACCGTGGCTGCGGTGGCCACCGTAGGGGGGTGGCGAGTCGTGCCGGTACCCCGGCGCCATGGGCGGCGGGGGCGGCGCGGCCGCGTAGTAGTTGCGTTCGGCGCCGGCGACCTGCTCGAGCTCGCCGCGGTCGAGGAAGATCCCCCGACAGCCCTGGCACTGCTCGATGTGCACTCCGCCGCGGTCCACGGTCTGCATCACGTTCTGGCACTTCGGACAAATCACATATGCGAGAGTACGCAGCTTTCCGGCTCGATTGGTGGCGACATCCACAGGCCGGAAACTTGTAAGCGCTCCCACCTGCATCGATGGAGAAGCCCCTGACCTCTGTGTAGCTGACCTGTGATGAAGGCATTACGGTACCGCCGTCACGTCGGACGACGACCGTGCTGACCTTGGAGGTGGAGCCCGGGTGGAAGCGCTCGCCGCTTCGAGCCTGCGTCTAGACGCAAGCCTGCTCGACTACGCGTTGCTCGCGGTGTATTTCGTACTGGTGCTGGGCATCGGCTACATGGCCCGACGCTCGGTGTCCACCAGTCTCGACTTCCTGCTCTCCGGCCGTTCGCTGCCGGCGTGGGTGACCGGGCTGGCCTTCATCTCGGCCAACCTCGGCGCTCTCGAGCTGATGGGCATGACGGCCAACGGTGCCCAGTACGGCTTGGCCACGGTGCACTACTACTGGATCGGCGCGATCCCGGCCATGGTCTTCCTCGGCCTGGTCATGATGCCGTTCTACTACGGATCCAAGGTCCGCAGCGTCCCCGAGTTCATGCGACGGCGGTTCGGCCGCCCCGCGCACCTGGTCAACGCGCTGAGCTTCGCGGTGGCGCAGGTACTCATCGCCGGCATCAACCTGTTCGCCCTCTCGGTGATCATCAACGTGCTGCTCGGCTGGCCGATCTGGCTGTCCATCGTGATCGCCGCGGTGGTCGTGCTCGCCTACACCACGATGGGCGGGCTGTCCGCGGCCATCTACAACGAGGTGCTGCAGTTCTTCGTCATCGTGGCCGCGCTGGCGCCGATCACGATCATCGCGCTGCACAAGATCGGCGGCTGGGAGGGCCTGGTCGCCAAGGTCACCGCCAGCACCGGCGGCACCCAGAACCTGTCCACCTGGCCGGCCAGCAACCTGACCGGCATCGCCGACGGCACGCTCAGCGTCATCGGCCTGGTCTTCGGCCTCGGCTTCGTGCTGTCCTTCGGCTACTGGACCACGAACTTCGCCGAGGTCCAGCGCGCGATGTCGGCCAAGAGCATGTCGGCCGCCCGGCGCACCCCGATCATCGGCGCCTACCCCAAGGCGCTGATCCCGGCGATCATCATCATCCCCGGCATCATCGGCGCGGTCCTGGTGCCGGACATCGCCGCGATCAAGGCCGGTGACCACAGCTCCGGCGCGGAGTACAACCAGGTCCTGCTGTACCTGATGCGCGACCTGCTGCCCAACGGCGTGCTCGGTGTGGCCATCGCCGGTCTGCTGGCCTCGTTCATGGCCGGTGTGGCGGCCAACGTCAGCTCGTTCAACACGGTCTTCACCTACGACCTGTGGCAGGACTACGTCCGCAAGGACCGGCCGGACGAGTACTACCTGCGGATCGGCAGGCTGGCCACCGTCGGCGCGTGCGTGATCGCGATCGGCACCGCGTTCATCGCGGCGAACCTGGGCGGGTCCAACATCATGGACTACATCCAGGCGCTGTTCTCCTTCTTCAACGCGCCGCTGTTCGCCACGTTCATCCTGGGCATGTTCTGGAAGCGGATGACCCCGACCGCGGGCTGGACCGGCCTGGTCGCGGGCACCCTGGCCGCGGTCACCGTGTGGCTGCTCTCCGAGCCGAAGCTGGGCATCCAGGTGCTGGACCTGCCCGGCCAGGGCGCGAGCTTCATCGGCGCCGGCGCGGCGTTCGTGGTGGACATCCTGGTCAGCGTCGCGGTCTCGCTGGCGACCAAGCCCAAGCCGGACTCCGAGCTGGTCGGCCTGGTCTACAGCCTGACGCCGAAGGAGACCCGCACCCACTCCAAGACCGGCGACGACGCCGGCTGGTACCGCTCGCCCGCGCTGCTGGGCGGCGGCGTGCTGGTGCTGACCATCCTGCTCAACATCTTCGTCGGCTGAGGGAGGGACCATGGCTGAACAAGCGACCGGGGCGAAGCCGTCCAGTGGGATGGCGAGCCTGTTCGACCTGCGCCTGATCATCGCGCTGTTGTTCGGGATCTACGGGGTGGTCCTCACCTTCGTGGGCCTGTTCGACACCACTGAGGCAGACCTGTTCAAGACCGGCGGGATCAACATCAACCTGTGGACCGGTATCGCGATGCTCGCGGTCACCGCGTTCTTCGTCATCTGGACCGTCGCGCGCCCGCTGCGGATGCCGACGGAGGCGGAAGCCGCCGACGACGCCACTGGCGCCGGCGGGCAGTAGCCGCTAGCTCAACGGTTGGTCCGGCGGTGCGGGTAGACCGGGTTGAACGCCTCCAGCGTCCAGGCGTCCACCCACCGCACCGCCCGGCCCAGCCTGGCGCGCACCGGACGAGTGCGGGTCCCGGCGTTCCTGGTGTTGCGGTCGCTCATCTTGCTCCTTCGTGGTTCGTTTCCTGAGCGGTCAATCCGCTCACCTAGTACATCGCTCCAGGCTTCTGTATCGTTCCCGAAACCGTCCGTGATCCGGCACACGGCTATTCACCTGGCGCTTTAACGCGTCTGTTGACTTGCGGTAACCGGACCGCGTCCTCGCTCGTCGTCGCATGGAACCTGCCTACCGCATCCCGGCGACCCTCCCACCCCGCCCGACGGCGAATCCGGCGAGTTATCCACAAGTGCCGAGTTGTCCACAGGCGGTGCCGAGCTGGCTTTCCCGGCCTCGGCTGGTCTGGCAGCGTCGTTCCCGTGCCCCGGCGACCAGCCCAGCGAGCGGAGGAGGACCAGATGCGACTCAGATAGGAGAGCGGCCAGGAGGTGATCGGTCGTCGAGCACGGCCCCGGCTGTCGGCAGGGACAGCTCCGGTGCCGGCCACGATGCCCGTTCCCGACCTGCGGCGGCCTCGTTCTCGACCTGCGGCGGCCTTGGTCTCGACCCGCGGCAGCCTCGTTCCCGACCTGCGGCAGTCCCGGTCCCGACCCGTGGCAGCCCCGGTCTTGAGCTGCGGCAGTCCCGGTCCCGACCCGTGGCAGCCCTGGTCTCGCGGCGTCGCGGCCCGGCGAGCACCGCGCGTCGCGGCCCGATGGCGGCCCGATGGCGGCGCGGCGGTGGCGCGGTGGTGGCGATGGCTGTGGCAGCTTCGGGGCCTCCGCCTCCGGCCGTCCCCCGGGCCTCCGCCTCGAGTGTCCCCGGGACCTTCACCCCGGCGGTCTGCGGATGTGGCGGCCTGGATCGGCGGGTTCGGCGCACGGCGTGGGCGTGGGCTCGCTACCGTGCACCTCGTGTTCCGCGTGAAGTCTCTGCCCTCACTGCTCGCCGCGTTCGCCCTGCTGGCGGGAGTGGCCTCCTGTGGCACCGACGCCAACCTGGCCAAGGTGAACCACTCGCGGTCGACCATCCCGGCCGCCGAGCCGACCGGGAGCAACGGCGGGGTGCCCGAAGGGCGGCCGGTGGATCCCGCGTTCGCGCCGGAGCGGCTGCGCAAGGTGGATCCGTGTGGCGTGATCGACGCGGAGCCGCTGGCGGAGCTGGGTGAGGCCGGGTCGCCGGTGCAGGCCGGGTACGACGAGTGCTCGGTGACCCTGCGCAAGGACGGCAAGACCGCCTCGGTGAAGGTCGAGCTGGGTATCAACATGCTGTTGGAGAGCAAGCGGCTGACCAAGGAGGTGGGCGGGCTCAAAGCGGACCAGAGCGTGAACCAGAGCTTCTGCGACCACAAGATCCTGGTTCAGGAGGGCTCGTACTCGCTCGGGATCGGCGTCTCGGTGCGCTCCGAGGTGGAGAACCGCTGCGACCTGAGCAACAAGGCGGGTGCGGCCGTGATCAACCGGATCAAGGGCAACGCGCCGCAGCGGACGCCCGAGTCCGGGGTGCTGGCCCAGGTGGACACCTGCACCGTGCTGGACCAGGTCGCGCTGGCCGAGGTGCTGACCAATGTGCCGCCGATCTTCCCGTGGCGGCTGCACCAGTGCAGCTGGCGGCGCAGCGACGGGCTCTCGCTCAAGATCGAGCTGGGGGTGGCGACCAACCCCAAGGAAATCAAGTCGCTCAAGCCGGAGGAGGTGAAGGTGGATGACAGCCTGACCGTCTACAAGAAGTTCTCCAACACCAGCCACCCCCGGTGCGAGATCAGCTGGCCCTACCGGACGACCGAGGGCACCAAGGCCGAGGTGGTCTCGGTCGAGGTCACCGACGTGCCCAACACGCCCGGCTACGACGCCTGCGGCAAGGCCATCGGCGTGGTCAAGGCGCTCAAGGGCAAGTTCCCCAAGACCTGAGCCGCCGGTCACCCGGGCGGTCCATGCCCGGGGCTGCCCCCGAGGGCGGGCTGACAGCAGCCCACACGGACGACTACTGTGCGGTAACAAGGGTCCGTGCGACGTTGAGCTGTCGGAGGCGCCGATGACCGGGGCGGTACGCGAACAGGCCGAGTCCTTCACCTCGCTGGACCCTCGGACCGCCGAGGTGGTCGGCGAGTACCCGGTGCACTCGGCGTTGCAGGTGCGCGCCGCGGTGGAGCGGGCGCGGGAGGCTCAGCAGTGGTGGGGTGAGCTGGGGTTCGCCGAGCGGAAGAAGCGGCTCGACGCCTGGCGGCACCTGCTGCTCAAGCGGCTGGACGAGCTGGCAGGCGTGATCTGCGCGGAGACCGGCAAGCCGCTGGACGACGCCCGGCTGGAACTGGTGCTCGTGGTCGACCACCTGCAGTGGGCGGCCAAGAACGCGGAGAAGGTGCTCAAGCGGCGCAAGGTCTCCGCCGGTCTGCTGATGTCCAACCAGGCGGCCACGGTGGAGTACCTGCCGCTGGGTGTCATCGGCGTGATCGGGCCGTGGAACTACCCGGCGCACACGCCGATGGGCTCCATCTCCTACGCGCTGGCCGCGGGCAACGCGGTGGTGTTCAAGCCGAGTGAGCTGACCCCTGGGGTCGGCGCCTGGCTGGTGGACACCTTCGCCGAGGTGGTGCCGGAGTGGCCGGTGTTCTCGCTGGTCACCGGGTTCGGCGCGACCGGGGCCGCGCTGTGCAAGGCCGGGGTGGACAAGCTCGCCTTCACCGGGTCGACCGCCACCGGCAAGCGGGTGATGGCCGCCTGCGCGGAGACGCTGACCCCGGTGCTGGTGGAGTGCGGCGGCAAGGACGCGCTGATCGTGGACGCCGACGCCGACCTGGAAGCCGCGGCCCAGGCCGCGGTGTGGGGCGCGATGGCCAACGCCGGGCAGACCTGCGTAGGTGTGGAGCGGGTGTACGTGGTCGACTCGGTGGCCCAGGAGTTCACCGAGCGGGTCACCAGGATCGCCGGGCGGCTCAAGCCGGGGGCCGAGTCGACCGCCGACCTCGGGCCGATCACCATGCCGGGCCAGGTGCCGATCATCCAGTCGCACATCGAGGACGCGCTGAGCAAGGGCGCGATGGCGGTGGTTGGCGGCAAGGAGTCGGTGCGGGCGCCCTACGTCGAGCCGGTGGTGCTGCTGGACGTGCCGGAGGACTCGCTGGCCATCACCGAGGAGACCTTCGGGCCGACCCTGACCATCAACCGGGTGGCCGATGTGGACGAGGCGGTCCGGCTGGCCAACGCGGTGCGCTACGGGCTCGGCGGCACGGTCTTCTCCCGCTCGCGTGGGATGGAGCTGGCCCGCAGGCTGCGCGCCGGGATGGTCTCGGTCAACTCGGTGGTCTCCTTCGCCGCGGTGCCCGCGCTGCCCTTCGGCGGGATCGGGGACTCCGGGTTCGGGCGGATCCACGGCGCGGACGGGCTGCGCGAGTTCGCCAGGACGCAGGCGGTGACGCGGCAGAAGTTCAAGGCGCCGTTGCAGCCGATGTCCTTCGCGCGCGGCTCGCGGACCGTGCGGCGGCTGCTGCGCATCCTGCGACTGGTGCACCGGCGCTGAGCTGGCCGGAACACTGAGCTGGCCGGAACACTGAGCTGGCAAGGGGCGGCGCTGGGCCGCCCCTCGCGGGTCAGCCGAGCAGGCGCTCCAGGTCCGAGATGACCGAGTCCGCGGCGAGCACGCCCAGGCCCAGGTACCAGGTCTCGTCGTTGACGGAGTGGGACTTGCCCGCCTTGACCGCGCTGAGCTGCTGCCAGATCGGGGAGGCCAGCACGTCCTTCTGCGCGGTCTTGGCCGGGTCGCCATAGGTGCCGATGAAGATCACGTCGCCGTCGGCCTTGGCCAGGTTCTCCGAGCTGACCTCCACCGCGAGGTCGTCGACCTGCTGGGACTGCGGGCGGGGCAGCTTGGCGTCGGCGAGCACGGTGCCGATCAGGGACTTGTTCGCGTACAGCCTGATCCGGCCGGGCATGAACCGGACCATGGACACCGTGGGGCGCTTGCCCTGCTTGGCCTCGATCCGGTTGCCCGCGGCCAGCGCGTGCGCCTCGTAGTCCTTGATCATCTTCTCCGCGTCGGCCGTGCGGTCCAGGGCGGCGGCGTTGAGGCGGAAGTTCTCCTTCCAGGTGTAACCCGGGCGGAGGCTGAAGACGGTCGGGGCGATGTCGGAGAGGATCTTGTACTGGGCCTCGGCGCGGAGCTTGGAGCCCAGGATCAGGTCCGGCTGCAGCTTCTTGATCGCTTCCAGCTTCAGCGCGTTGGCGGTGCCCACGTTCTCCGGGGCCCCGGCGCGATCAGCCAGGTAGGCGGGCATGGCCGGGCTGCCCTCGGTGTAGGCGACGCCGACCGGCTTGACGCCGAGGGCGACCACGTTGTCCAGCTCGCCGGTGTCCAGCACGAGCACCCGCTCCGGGCGCTTGGGCAGCGTGGTCTCGCCCATGCCGTGCTTGACCACCCTGGGGAAGACCCCCGGCGCCGCGGTGGTGCCGAACTGCGCGGACTGCTCGCCCGCCTTGCCGAAGTCCGCGCCGCCCGCGGCCACCGCCGGCACGTCCGCCGGCTTCGCGCCGCCGCAGCCCGCGAGCAGGACGAGCAGCCCACCCATGGCCGTCGCCGCCAGCCGCCTGGTCCTGTTTGTCACCGGTTCTCCTGACTTTCCTGAGGTTAGGCTCACCATAACTCCGGGAAAGCGCTCGTCAGGCCATCGCGGATGTGCCCTTTGGCACTGGGGCGAAGGCGGTGTAGTAAAGACGATCAGTCCCCCAACCGCGAGGAGACCGGCGTGAAGAAGATCATCAATGATCCGGCCGACGTGGTGTCCGAGGCGCTGCGCGGGATGGCACTGGCCCATGCCGACCTGCTCACCGTGCGCACCGATCCGGCCGTCATCCACCGGGCGGACGCGCCGGTCGAGGGCAAGGTCGCGCTGATATCCGGCGGGGGGTCAGGGCACGAGCCGCTGCACGGCGGGTTCGTCGGGCCCGGCATGCTCGACGCCGCGGTGCCCGGCCCGGTGTTCACCTCGCCCACCCCGGACGGCGTGCAGGCCGCGATCGAGGCGGCGCACGGCGGGGCCGGGGTGCTGCTGATCGTGAAGAACTACACCGGGGACGTGCTCAACTTCGAGACCGCGGCCGAGTTCGCCGCGGTCGAGGGCACCGAGGTACGCACCGTGGTGGTCGACGACGACGTGGCGGTCAAGGACTCGCTCTACACCGCGGGCCGCCGGGGCGTGGCCGGCACCGTGCTGGTGGAGAAGATCGTCGGCGCGGCCGCGCAGCGCGGGGACGACCTGGACGCGTGCGAGAGCCTGGCGCGCAAGGTGGTCGAGCGCACCCGCAGCCTGGGCATGGCGCTGAGCGCGTGCACCGTGCCGCACGCCGGGCAGCCCAGCTTCACCCTGGCCGAGGACGAGATGGAGCTGGGCATCGGCATCCACGGCGAGCCAGGCCGGGCCCGGCTGCCGGTGGAGCCGGCCGACGCGCTGGTGCGCAGGCTGGTGGACGCGGTGGTCGAGGACCTGCCCTACGCCGAGGGCGATGAGGTGCTGCTGCTGACCAACGGCATGGGCGGCACCCCGCAGATCGAGCTCTACCTCGCGCACGGAATCGCGGAAAAACTGCTGTCCGAACGCGGTATCACGGTGCGACGGCGACTGGTCGGGTCCTATGTGACCAGTCTGGAGATGCAGGGGATGAGCCTGACCTTGCTCAAGCTGGATGACGAACTGGTTGATCTTTGGGACGCGCCGGTGCGGACCGCGGCTCTGCGGTGGGGGATGTGATGGGCTGTTCGACAGAGGATCTTGTCGCCGCGCTGGCCGCGGCGGCCGCGGTGGTGATCGAGCACCGGGACGAGCTGGTCGAGCTGGACCGCCGGATCGGTGACGCCGACCACGGGGAGAACCTGCGCAGGGGCTTCACCGCCGTGGTGTCCACAATGGACGGAGGAGGATGGTCGGGGCCGGCATCGGTGCTCAAGGCGGCGGCGAAGACGCTGATCTCCACGGTGGGCGGGGCGGCGGGGCCGTTGTACGGCACCGCGTTCCTGCGCGCGGGAGCCGCGGTGGACGGGCTCGCCGAGCTGGACGCGACCGCCGTGGCCACGGCGCTGCGGGCGGCGCTGGACGGCGTGGTGGCCAGGGGCAAGGCCGAACCGGGGGACAAGACGATGGTGGACGCGCTGACCCCCGCGGTGCTCGCCGCGGAGTCCGCCGCGGCCGAGGGCGCCGATGTGCCTGCGACCCTGTCCGCGGCCGCCGCCGCGGCGGCGGACGGCGCGGCGGCGACCGAGCCCCTCGTCGCCCGCAAGGGCCGCGCCTCCTACCTTGGCGAGCGCAGCGCGGGGCACATCGACCCGGGTGCGCGCTCGACCTCCCTGCTGCTGACCGCGCTGGCGCGGCACGCCGGCGGCGCGCGATGAGCCGCCGGGTGGGACTGGTGATCGTCTCGCACAGCGCGAAGCTGGCCGAGGGCGTGGTGGAGCTGGCCCAGCAGATGGCGCCGGAGGTGCGCATCCTGGCCGCGGGCGGCCTGCCGGAGGACGGCGGCCTCGGCACCGACCTGGACACCGTCTCGGCCGCGCTGGAACGCGCCGACGACGGCGAGGGCGTGGTGCTGCTCTACGACCTGGGCAGCGCGCAGATGATCGCCGAGCTGGCCGTGGAGGTGCTGGGCGACCCCGGCCGCGCGGTGGTGGTGGACGCGCCGCTGGCCGAGGGCGCGGTGGCCGCCGCGGTCTCCGCGCAGGGTGGGTCCACTTTGGACGAGGTGGCCGACGCCGCCGCGACCGCGACCGCCTTCGCCATCGGCGAGACCGTGGACGAGCTGTTCCTGGGCGCCAACGGGCACGACCACGGGCACGGCCACGGCCACGCCGAACCCAGCTCCAGCGGGCTGGTCGAGCTGGAGATCGAACTGCGCAACGAGGTCGGCCTGCACGCCAGGCCGGCCGCGCTGCTGGCCAGGACCGTGGCCGAGCTGGACGTGGAGGCCTCGGTGCGCTTCGGCGACCAGGAGGTCAGCGCGGCCAGCGTGCTCGCGCTGATGGGTCTGGGCGCGCGCGGCGGCGACCGGATCACGCTGCGCGCGGTCGGCCCGGACGCTCAGGAGGCACTCGCTCGGGTGGCAGCGCTGGCGGAACGCGGTTTCGACGAGTGAGCCAGCTGATCCGCGCCTACCCTGCGGATCATGGGTGCCAGCGGCGTTCTGGTCTGCGCGGTCCTGGCGACCGTGCTGGTCGGCTGCGGCACGCCGGAGGCCGGTCCGGGCGCGGGCGCCCCCGCGCCGGACTGGCCTCGCCTTGACCCGTGCAGCCTGGTCGCGCCGGAGGCACTCAGCCGCTTCGGCACCCAGGTGCCCGGGCCTGAGCTCAACTTCGACGACTGCCGCTTCGCGCTGCGCAACGGGGTCGCCGAGCTGACCGTGACGCTGGCCTCCGGCGGCCGCCTGGCCTCGGCGAACGCCGCCGACCAGCTCGGCTTCGAGCTGGTGGAGCGGGACGGGGTGCGGGTGGGCCGGGCCAAGGCGGTGGCCGACTCCTGCGGCTCGGTGGTGCTGCTGCCCGACCTGCGCTACGTGACGGTGGACGTCAGCGGCGCGGACGCCCAGCTCTGCGAGGTGGCCGAGGCCGCGGCCGAGTCGGTGCGCACGGTGCTGCGCGCCGGCGGCGTCCGCACCCGCGCCTACCCGCCCAACTCCCTCGCCGGCGTGGACCCCTGCCCGCTGGTGCCTGCCGGACTGGCCGCCAAGGTCCCCGGCATCGACACCCCGCAGCCCAACGGCGACGGCAACCGGCACGTCTGCCAGTGGGGCGGCCGCCACCCCGACTCGCCTTCGCTGCTGGTCACCTTCAGCGTGGTGGACCCCGACCCGGCCACCCCGGCGGCCGAGGAGCGGATCGGCGGGCGGGACTCGCTGGTCCGCGCGCAGCCCGCGGGTGGCGGCCTGCCGCCCTCCTGCCGGGTGGACACCAGGCACATCCGGTTCGGCCAGAACTACCTGGAGAACGCGCGGGTCGCGGTGTACAGCGCACTGCCTGCGGAGGAGAACTGTCCTCTCGCTCGCGAGGTGGCCACCGAGGTCTGGCCGAAGCTGCCCGCTCTCTAGGCTTACCCCCGTGGCGAACCTCACCGGGGAAAACAACACGCAGCGTGGCACTATCACCACAAGTTACTGGCCCGTAGCACCCGTCAGCGGGTCCCCCGAAGTCGTGGGAGGCAGAGTCGTGACGCGTGATTTCACCACCGTGGGAGTCGTCGGTCTGGGCACCATGGGCGCTGGTATCGCGGAGGTGTTCGCGCGCACCGGGCTCAAGGTGATCGCGGTTGAGGTGACCGAGGACGCGCTGGCCCGCGGCCGTGGCCACGTGGAGCACTCCACCGACCGGGCGCTGCGCAGGGGCAAGCTGGACGAGGCGGGCAAGGACGCGCTGTTCGCGCAGATCGAGTTCACCACCTCGCTGCAGGCGCTGGCCGAGGCGGACCTGGTGATCGAGGCGGTGCCGGAGCGGATGGAGCTCAAGGCGCAGGTCTTCGCCGAGCTGGACCGGATCTGCCCGCCGGAGACCATCCTGGCCTCCAACACCTCCTCGCTGTCGGTCACCGAGCTCTCCGTGCACACCTCCCGGCCGGGCAAGGTGGTCGGGATGCACTTCTTCAACCCGGCGCCGGTGCTCAAGCTGGTCGAGGTGGTCCGCACCGTGGTCACCGAGCCGGACGTGGTCGACGACGTGACCGCGCTGGCCGAGCGCCTGGGCAAGGTGCCGGTGGTCATCGGCGACCGCGCGGGCTTCATCGCCAACGCGCTGCTGTTCGGCTACCTCAACCACGCCGTGCGCATGTTCGAGGGCCGCTACGCCACCCGCGAGGACCTGGACGCGGCCATGAAGCTGGGCTGCGGCTACCCGATGGGCCCGCTGGCGCTGCTCGACCTGATCGGGCTGGACACCGCCTACGAGATCCTCGACACGATGTACCACCAGTCCCGCAACCGGTTGCACGCGCCCGCGCCGCTGCTCAAGCAGATGATCACCGCGGGGCTGCTCGGCCGGAAGACCGGGCGCGGCTTCTACACCTACGACGCGCCCGACTCGCCCACCGTGGTGGACGCGGTCAGCGCCGAGGGCGGCGAGCACGAGCAGGTCCGCGAGGTGCAGCGGGTCGGCGTGGTCGGCACCGGGACCATGGCCACCGGCATCGTGGAGGTCTTCGCCAAGGCCGGTCACGACGTGATCGTGCGGGCCCGCAGCGAGGGCAAGGCCAAGTCCGCGCTGGACGCGTTGCGCCGCTCGCTGGAGAAGGCCGTGCTGCGCGGCAAGCTGTCCGAGGAAGACCGGGACGCCGCGCTGGGCCGGGTGCAGGTGACCACCGACCTCGGCGACCTGGCCGACGCCGACCTGGTGGTCGAGGCCGTCGCCGAGGAGCTCTCGGTGAAGAAGGCCGTCTTCGCCACCCTGGACGAGGTGTGCAAGCCGGGCGCGGTGCTGGCCACCACCACCTCCTCGCTGCCGGTGATCGAGCTGGCCGCGGTCACCAGCCGCCCCGCCGACGTGGTCGGCCTGCACTTCTTCAACCCCGCGCCGGTGATGAAGCTGGTCGAGGTGGTGCACACCATCTCCACCGCGCCCGAGGTGGTGGCCACCGCGCAGGCGGTCTGCCGCAAGCTCGGCAAGCACCCGGTGACCTGCGGCGACCGCGCCGGGTTCATCGTCAACGCGCTGCTGTTCCCCTACCTCAACGACGCGGTGAAGATGCTGGAGGCGCACTACGCCTCCGCCGATGACATCGACAACGCGATGAAGGTCGGCTGTGGCCTGCCGATGGGCCCGTTCGCGCTGCTGGACGTGGTCGGCCTGGACGTGGCCCTGGCCATCCAGCGCGAGCTGTACCTGGAGTTCCGCGAGGCCGGGTTCGCACCGGCTCCGCTGCTGGAACACCTGGTTACCGCAGGTCGGCTGGGTCGCAAGACTGGCAAGGGATTCCGCGACTACACCGCCTGAGCGGGCTCGGTAGCCTCAGGGATCGTGGAGGCCACGATCGACGAGATGGTCAGCAGGCTGCGCACCGCCGAGTCCTGCGACGAGGAGCTGACCCTCGTCCAGGGCTGGGCGGACGCCGGGCGCATCGACGAGCTGTTGCACCTCGGCGAAGCGCTGTTGGAAGCGGATTCCGCGGCCGCGGCGGTGGTGCGCTGGGGCGTGATCACCGCGCTGGCCGCCCGGCCGGGCGCGTTCAGCGTGGTGGCCGCCCTGCAACTGGCCGGGGACGAGCGGATCCCGGTGCCGGACCAGCGCAGGGCCGCCGCGCTGCTGGCCGCGGGGCAGCCGCTGGAGAACCTGGACGCCTTCTTCGCCGACGCCGGGCCGAAGGACGAGGTGCTGGCCTGCCTGCTGCAGGAGACGGTGCTGCGGCACGGCGACCTGTCCGCGGTGCCGGAGGCGGTGGCCTACGCCGAGGCGCTGCACGGCACGCACCCGCTGGGTGAGCTGCCGCTGCGGCTGGCCGAGTTCGAGCAGGTCCGCGCCGCCACCGAGCCCTACCGGACGCTGCCGCTGTGGCCGGACCAGGGCGGCGCGGAGCCGACCGCGACGGTCGAGCGGCTGCCCTGGGCGCTGGACGAGGTGGCCCCCGGCACCCGGCACCGCCTGGCCGGGGCCGGTGGCCGGGTGGAGAGCGGGCTGTTCCGGCTGAGCGCGCCCTGGCAGCCGGACCTGCTGACCAGCCTGCCGCTGGAGTGCCTGGCCGGGGCGGAGAGCGTGCGGCTGCGCGAGCTGGACCTGGCCGGGGCCTTCGCCGCGGTGTTCGCGACCACCGCCCAGGAGGGCAGCGGCGCCTACGCCCGGTTGCACACCAGGCAGGCGCTCGCCCGGCTCGCCGATGTCGCGCGGCCGGGCGAGGCGCGCTGCCGGTGGTGGCAGTTCGCGGTGGACGGCCCGTGGTTCTACCGCGAGCCGGGCTCGCTGGGCCTGCTGGCGGTGCGGCCGGACGGCGCGGTGGCCGTGCTGGCCGCGACCGGCGCCGACTAGTTCTGCGTGCGGGTGCGCAGTTCCGCGCCCGTGGTGGTGGAGCTGCCGGTCACCGACTGGCCGCTGCTCTTCTGGAAGGTGACGTCGTAGGGCCCGGTGCTGCGCTCCACCCGGACGCCGTTGATCACCACGCCGCTGGTGTCGTTGGCCAGGAACGCGGGCCGCCCGTCGTTCTGGTCGAACTCGAACGTGCTGCCGGCGAACCTGATGTCCTTGGCGTGCCGGATCCAGAAGCCGAAGGAGGGCCGCACGCCGAAGATCCGCGGCGGGTACTCGGTGCTGTTCTCCGGCGGCACCCGGTTCGCGTCCGAGGCGGGGTGGTTGCCGGGCACGGTCAGCCGGACGTTGGTGAAGCTGACGTTCTCGATCGCCGAGTCGGTGCGGCCGGTGATGGTGCTGGTGTGCTCGGGGCCGCCGGGCACGGTGGCCGGCGAGATCAGGTTCGTGCCGGAGATGTCGGTGAAGGTGATGTCGCGGATCTTCCCGGCCGGTGGCTTGCCAGGACAGCGCGAGCGCTTGCCCACGTGCAGGAAGATCGGCGCGGCGGTGCGGGTCAGGGTGATGTTGTCGTAGTGGATGTCCTCGATCACCGAGCCGTCCATGGACACGATGCCCAGTCCTGCCTTGCCCGCGCCGGTGATCTTGAGGTTGCTGAACCGGTGGTCGCGGAAGTCGCCGCAGGTCTCCGAGCCGAACTGGAGCGCGTTGTTCTCGGTGGACTTGATGGTGGAGTCGCGCACCACGTTGTGCCGGCTGACAAAGGTCTTGCCGAGCGCGTAGTCGCTCTTGAACACCACCGCGTCGTCGCTGGCCTCCACCAGGGAGTCGGCGACCTCCACGTTCGAGCTGTTGATGATGTTGATCCCGTCCCGGTCCTCGGAGGTGAGGATCTTGACCCGGCTGAACCGCATCCCGTCGCAGCCGTTGGCCAGCACCGCGAAGTGCCCGCCCTGGCGCATGGTGATGCCGGTGAAGGTGACGTTCCGGCAGAACTTCAGCGAGATCGCCTTGTCCGCGACGCCGGCGGCCGGGGTGTTGCTGGTCTCCAGCTTGTTGTCGCCGTCGATGCTGCCGGTGCCGGTGAAGTGGATGTTGGACACGTGCTCGCCCCAGATCAGGGCGTTGCGGAAGTGGCTGTGCCCGAAGTCCTGGTAGTCGTCGAACTCGTTGGGCTCCGGCTTGTCCATGCCGCGGCCGGCGGCGATGATCTTCGACCCGGCGGCCAGGTTGATGGTGACGTTGCTCTTGAGGTGGATGGACCGGGACAGGTAGGTCCCGGCCGGCACCTCGACCACACCACCGCCCGCGGCGCTGGCCGCGCTGATCGCCTTGTCGATGGCGGGCGAGTCGATGGCCTTGCCGTCGCCCTTGGCGCCGTGGTCGCGGATGTTGAAGGTGGCGCCGGGTGCGGCCGGCGCTGGGGTGGCCACGGCCAGCGTGGTGGCGGCCGCGATGCCCAGGACGAGCAGGCGGGAGGGCCAGGTTCGGTTCATGAGCGGGTCTCCTCGATGCGGTTCCACTGGCCCGCGTGGCGGAGCGGGGACTGCTGCGAAGAGGCGGCGGTTTTCAGTCGGCACAGAATGTAAGCGTTTGCAACGCTAGGAGTCGCGCGAGGGGAACGCAAGGGCCAGCCGGAGGAGTCAGGGTGTGCGGGCGAGCGGAAGGTGCCGGGCCGCGCGGACCAGCCGGACGAGCCCTACTGCGCGGCCCAGCCGGAGGAGTTCCGCTGCGCGGGCCAGCCGGAGGAGCCCTGCTGCGCGGACCAGCCGGAGGAGTCCCGCTGCGCGGACCAGCCGGAGGAACCCTGCTGCGCGGACTTGCCCTAGCGCATCGCGCAGGCCGTCAGCGCCCACAGCTGTGGCCCGTACTCGGCGCGGAAGAGCTGGTAGCACTCCATCAGGGTGGCCGCGGAGCAGGCCAGGTCAGCGAGCAGGAAGCCCGCGTCCGCCTCGGACACCGCGTAGGCCACGCACTCCTCGGCGTCGGCGGGCACGGCGGCCGCCGGACTGGCCAGGGCCGCGCCCAGGACCGCCGCGATGATGACCGTTGCCACTGGCTTGCGCATGGTTTCCTCCGACTGGCCGGGTTGCCTCCCTGGTTAGCCGGTCGCGGCGGCCCGGGACAGCCCCGGTCGCCGGTTCGGGTGGGCGGCGCCACCCGGTCAGGTCAGCCCAGCAGCCTGCCCGCCTCGGCCAGCAGCTCGGCCTGC
Source organism: Crossiella sp. NPDC003009 (assembly GCF_053591555.1). Lineage (NCBI taxonomy): Bacteria > Bacillati > Actinomycetota > Actinomycetes > Pseudonocardiales > Pseudonocardiaceae > Crossiella > Crossiella sp. NPDC003009. The sequence goes on from NZ_JBSFUA010000002.1 coordinate 245,116, forward strand.
CGCCGCCAGGCGCCACCGGCGAAACCGCACACGATGTGCTCGGCCCCGGCCTCCCGGTAGGCGGCGAGCTGCTCGGCGGCCTGGGCCGGGCTGCCGGTCAGCGGCACGGAGAGCACCTCCGCCACGGACCGCTGGTAGGCGCGGCTGATCTGCTCGGCGATGCCGTGGCGGTCGGCCAGGCCCGGTTCGTCGCCGAGGGCGGACACCGCGCCGACCGCGATGGTGGGCAGCGGGCGGTCCCCGGCCAGCTCAGCCAGCTGTGCCCGGCCCGCGCGCACCCGCTCCGGGGACACCAGCGAGGGGAACCAGCCCTGGCCCAGCCGGGCGGCCCGGCGCAGCGCGGGCGGGGAGTCGTTGCCGACCCAGAACGGCGGCACCGGCACTCGCACGGTGAGGTCCAGCTCGGGCTTGCCCGGCTCGTCGGGCAGCAGCACCGGCTCGCCGGAGAGCAGTCTGGGCAGCAGGGTCAGCGCGCGGTCGGTGCGCGGGCCGCGTTCGGCGTAGGGGATACCGGCCGCGGCCCACTGGGCCTCGCCCCCGCCGGAGCCGATGCCCAGCACCAGCCTGCCGCCGGAGACCTCCTGCAGGCTGGCGGCCAGCTTCGCCGCCCAGGCCAGCGGCCGGATCGCGGGCACGAACACGCTGGCCCCGATGCGCACCCTGGTGGTCGCCGCGGCGGCCGCGGCCAGGCCGACGCCGAGGTCGAGGGTGGGCCTGCCGATGGCCAGGTGGTCGCCCTGCCACACCCCGTCCAGGCCGAGCTCCTCGGCGAAGCGGGCGGCGGCGGGCACGGTCAGCGCCGGGCCGGTGGCGGGGATCGGCGGCAGGATCACGCCGAGGGTGAGCTTCTTCGCGGACGACATGCCGCCAGGCTGGCTGCTCCAGCTAACTGGAGGTCAAGGGCGGATCAGCCGCAGCAGCCGCCACCGCAGCAGCCCCCGCCGCCGCCGGCGGGCGCGGGCGCGGCGCCACCGCGACCGGTCATCCCGAGCGTGGTCAGCAGTTTCACCGTGTCGGTGTGGCCGTCCGGGCAGGTGGCCGGGTCACTGGACGCGCTCATCGGGCGGGACAGCTCGAAGGTGCCGGCGCACTCGCGGCAGCGGAACTCATAACGCGGCATGCCGCCATTGTGCGGCATCCGGGGTTACCGTTCGGCTGTGCCGACCACAACGGAGTGCGCCTGCCTGATCTGCGAGCCGCCGGATGCCCGCGGCGGCGCGGAGTGGGAGCGCGAGATCGGCACCGTGCGCAGGCACGGCTGGGGCGTGGTGGGCATCCTGGACGGCGCGCGGGAGCCCGGCTGGGCGTTCAGCTACGGCCTGTGGCACTCCTTCCGGCAGCCGGAGCTGGCCATGTTCGGGCTCCACGGGCAGGACATGCTGACCTGGGTGAACGAGCTCGCCGACCGGGTGCCCGGCGGCGGCAGGCTGACCGACGGCGCGGAGCTGACCGACGTGCTGGAGGGCCATCCGGTGCGGCTGCGCGCGGCCGACGACAGCTGGCACGACGGCCTCTTCGGCATCGCGGTCGGCTTCTACCGGCACCGGACCCCGCCGTTCCTCCAGGTGGTCTGGCCGGACCGGCACGGCCACTGGCCATGGCACCCGGAAGCGGGGGACACCTGCCGCCAGCGCCAGCCCAGCCTGTGGCTGCCCCTGGCCGAGCACCCCGGCGGGCTCTGGCCGCGGATCGCCACCGAGGTCTGATCGCGCTCCGCTGATCCGCCCGGGTTACCGTTTTTCCTCGTGCCCCGCCGTGACCGATCCCAGGGCGCCGATCGTGGTGGCCACCGGCCGCTGGGCGGCGGCCTGGGGGACAACCGCACCGAGTCCGGCCCGGACGGCGACTGGATCGTCCGCTCGGTGCCCGGTTCCCAGACCACCAAGTACTACCGCTGCCCCGGCTGCGACCACGAGATCCGGCCGGGTGTGCCGCACGTGGTGGCCTGGCCCGCGGATGAGCTGGGCTCGGCTTCGGACCGGCGGCACTGGCACAGCGGCTGCTGGGGCGCGCGGTCCCGGCGCGGCCCGACCCGGCGGTGGTCGTGAGCACCCCGATCGGCCCGAACACCGTGCTGCCGGCCGTCCGCGAACCCGTGTCGCTGCGCACCGAGGACGGCCTGACCCTGGTCGGCGAGCTGGCGCTGCCGGTGGACCGGCCACCGAGGGCCACCCTGGTCTGCCTGCACCCGCTGCCCACGCACGGCGGCATGATGGACTCCCACCTGCTGCGCAAGGCCGCCTGGCGGCTGCCCGCGCTGGCCGGGTTCGCGGTGCTCCGGTTCAACACCAGGGGCACCGCCAGCGCGGCCGGGCGCAGTGAGGGCGAGTTCGAGGCGGCCGTGGGCGAAGGGCACGACCTGGCCGCCGCGCTGGCGTTCACCCAGGCTCGCGGTCTGCCCGAGGTGTGGCTGTTCGGCTGGTCCTTCGGCACCGACCTGGCCCTGCTGCACGGCGTGCACCCGGCGGTGCGCGGCGCGGTGCTGGTTGCGCCGCCGCTGCGCTGGAGCACCCCGGCGGCGCTGGCCCGGTGGACGGCGTCCGGGCTGCCGGTGACCTGCCTGGTGCCGGAGCTGGACGACCACCTGCGACCGGCGCAGGCACGGGTCCGGTTCGCGCCGCTGGCCCAGGCCAGGGTGGTGGAGCTGCCCGGGGCGAAGCACCTGCTGGTCGGGCAGGCGGACGTGGTGCTGGATCAGCTGGTCGGCGTGGTCGCGCCGGAGGTCCCGACCCCGCTGCCCCGGCAGTGGGCCGGGTCGCGGTAGAGCGCCGAGGGTCCCTGGCCGCCGTACTCGGTGGTCCCGGCGAGCACGAAGCCGAGCTTCTCCGCGACCCGGATCGAGGGCAGGTTGTCGAAGTGGGTGACCACGCTGACCGGCAGCTCCGGGTATGCCCGCGCCGCCCAGTCCACCGCGGCCCTGGCCATCTCCGGCGCGTAGCCCTTGCCCCAGGCCGAGGGCCGGAAGCGGTAGGCCAGGTTGAGCGACGGGCGTCCGTCGATCTCGGCCTTGCGCACCCCGCCGTAGCCGAGCAGCTCACCGGTCTCGGCCAGGCGCACCGCCCAGTAGCCGATGCCCTCGCGCGCCCAGTTGTCCAGGAACATCCGGTACAGCTCGGCCACCCGCTCCGGGGTCTGCGGCTTGCGGTTGAACCGGTTGGACGCCGGATCCCCTTGCACCGCGGCGAACTCCGCGAAGTCCTCCTCGCGCAGCCGGCGGAGCAGCAGTCGCTCGGTGCGCAGCTGGTCAGGCGCTTCGGTCATGTCCGGCACGTTAGACGGACCCACCGACAAGATCGTCCGTCGCGGGCCGGGGCACCACCGGGAGCTCCGGGTTCGCGCGCTCGGCCCAGTTGTGCGCCGCGCGGGACAGCTCGGCTGCCAAGCCCTGGCCGCGTGCCGAGGCCCGGAAACGGTAGGCCAGGTCCAGCGCGGGCGTGCCGTCGATCGTGGCGTGCCGCAGGCCGCCGTAGCCGAGCAGCTCACCGGTCTCCGGCGAGCAGATCGCCCAGTAACCAAGGCCACGCTCGGCCCAGTCGGCCATCGCCTGGGCGTGCGTCCCGGTCGCGTCCGCGCCGCCGATCGCAGTGCAGTCGCCCAGGTCGGTCGCCCTGAGCCGGCGCAGCCAGAGCCGTTCGGTGTGCAGCTCCTCGGGCGCGGGCAGCGGCCTGCGGAACAGGTCCAGCGCCGGATCGCCCTCGTCGGCGTAGTCCTCGGTGATGCCGACCCGCACCATGCCCAGCTTGGCCGCGACCCGCTTGGCCGCGGTGTTGTCCGGCATGGTGGCCACCATGACCGGGCGGTCGGGGCTCGCCTCGGCGGCCCAGTCGACCGCGGCCGTGGCCATCTCGGTCGCGTAGCCCTTGCCCCAGGCCGACGGCCGGAACCGGTAGTACAGGTTGTACGAGTCGGTCCCGCTGATCCGGCGGGGCGCGATGCCGCCGAAGCCGATGGTCTCGCCGGTCTCGGCGAGCACGATCGCCCAGTAGCCGATGCCCCGCTCGGCCCAGACCCGCTGCCAGTCCGCCAGCTGAGCCGTGGCCTTCGCCGTGCTCGGCGGTGTGGTGTTGTGCTCGTTGGCGGCCGGGTCGCACTGGATCTCCAGCACCGAGGGCAGGTCCGCGTCCCGGACCCGGCGCAGCAGCAGCCGCTCGGTGCGCAGCAGCTCCGGCGGATCGCTGAGCAGGCTCTCCGGCAGCCGGTCCAGGATCTCCCGGACCGTCTCCGCCGGGGTCTGGCCGGAGGAGTCCAGCCACAGCCCGAGCCGGGGCGTCTGCTCGCGGAAGATCCGGTCCAGCACCTCCACGGTCCACTCGCCGCCGTAGCCGGTCTTGTCCCGCCCGGTCTCCCGCGCGCCGACCGCGGTGGTCGCCGGCGCGAGCACCACCAGGTGCACCAGCGGGGAGCGCACCGCGGCCAGGAAGGTGCGCAGCTCCGCCCCGATGATCACGTCCTCGACCACCGCGGTGAACCCGGCGGCGACGAAGGAGTCGGCCAGCGCCGCGGCCTGCCGGTAGCGCAGCCGCAGCTGGTCCAGCGCGTCCGGACCGGGGTCGGGGCTCATGTCTGCCCGCCCGGTGCGCACCATCTCGCGCACCCGGTCGCCCTCGACGAACGCGCCGCGCGGGAAGGACTCGGCCAGCAGCCTGCCCACGGTGGTCTTCCCGGCGGCGGAGATCCCGGTCAGCACGATCAGGCGCGGCGTGGTCACAGCAGGCAGGATAGGAACCCGTGCCCGTCAACGACACTGGATTTGGCCGCCCACTGGTGCTGCTGCACGCGTTTCCGCTGGACTCGCGCATGTGGGACCCGGTGCGCCGCGCATTGGCCGAACACGCCAGGGTGATCACCCCGGACCAGCGCGGCCTCGGCCGCACCCCGCTCGGCGCGGAGCCACCGGATCTGGACGTGGTCGCCGGGGACGTGCTCGCGCTGCTGGACGAGCTGGGCCTGGACCGGGTCGTGCTGGGCGGCTGCTCGATGGGCGGCTACGTGGCCATGGCGCTGCTGCGGCTGGCGCCGGAGCGGGTGTCCGGGCTGGTGCTGGCCGACACCAAGGCGATCGCGGACACCCCGGAACAGCGGGCCAACCGGCTGGCCATGGTCGCCCGGATCGAGGCCGAGGGCGTGGACTGGCTGCCGGGCACCGTGGTCGAGGGCCTGCTCGGCCAGTACACGCACGCCGAACGGCCGAAGGTGGTCGCCGCGGTGCGCGAGCTGGTCGCGGCCCAGTCCGCCGAGGGGATCAGCTGGGCGCAGCGGGCGATGGCGGCCCGGCCGGACTCCACCGCCACGCTGGCCGCGGTGACCGTGCCGACCCTGGTCATCACCGGCCGGGAGGACGCGCTGATCCCGCCGGCACTGGCCGCGGCCATGGCCGGACTGGTGCCCTCCGCCCACCTGGTGCAACTGCCCGGCAGCGGGCACCTGCCGCCACTGGAGGTGCCCGAGGAGTTCAGCGCGGCGGTGCTGGAGTTCCTGCGCGCGAGCGGATGAGCGCGGACCCGGTGTCGTAGAGGGAGATCAGCAGCGGCCGCAGCGCCAGCCCGGCCTCGGTGAGCCGGTAGCTGACCCTGGGCGGGAAGGCGTTGACCTGCTCGCGGTGCGCCAGGCCGCGGGCGGTCAGCTCGTGCAGCCGCTCGGTGAGGATCTTGGCGCTGAGCGTGGGCAGCGCGGCCCGCAGCTCGGAGAAGCCGCGCGGACCGTGCATCAGCTCGCGCAGCACCAGCGTCGTCCACCGCCCGGCGATCGCGGCCAGCGCCACCTCGACCGGGCAGTCCGGCTCCGGCCGGTCGGTGCGACCCCGCTCGTCAGGGACCAGTTCGGCGTCCCAGCCGGGGGTTTCCGTTTGGTGACCCACGGCGCGGGGCTCTTGGGTGTCGGCATGGACCACAACACCAGTGTGCGGCTGACCACCGATCCCGGCCAGCACCCGCACGTCTTCGCCGCCGCCTTCAACACCGGCGACCCGGCCGCCGTGGAACAGGTCTACGAGCCCGGCGGCCTGCTCGCTCCCCAGCCCGGCAACCCGGTCACCGGCCAGGACCGCCTGGCGGCGAATGCCCGGCTCCAGGCCCTCGGCCATCCCATCGAGGTCCGGCCCCGGCACACCTACGTCGTCGACGACCTGGCACTGCTGATCGTCGACTGGGAGATCCCCGGGGCCGGTATCAGCGGCACGGCCACCGATGTCGCCCGGCGCGGGCCGGACGGGTGGTGGCGATACGTGATCGACAACCCGCACGGCTGCGCCTGAGGTCGTGTTTCCGATGTCGCGGGCGTGACATCGGAAACACGACCTCTCCTAGCGGCGGGGCGGGTTCTGCGGGCCGGAGGGCTTGCGCAGCTGCTTGGTCGGACCGTCCAGATCGGACTGGGGCTGGGCCGGGGGCTTCTTCAGGGCGGTGGTCGGCGGATCGAGGTTCGGCCGCTGACCCGCGGGCTGCCGCTGCGGATGCGGCGCCTGCGGGCCCCGCCGCGCGGGCGGCTGCTGCGGCTGGGAGGCGGGGTTCTGCGCCTGGACGTTCGGGGTGCGCTTGGCCGGGTTGCCCTTGGGCGGCTGGATCGCGGTGGTGCGGGCCGGGTCGGCGGGAGCCTGCGGCGAGCCGGGCTGGCCGCCCTGCGCCGGACCGTTCTGGGCCGGGTTGTGCTGGCGGCCCTGGCTCGCGTTCTGCGGCGCGGGCTGGCGCTGGCCCTGGGCGGGCGCGTGCTGCGGGCGGGCGCCCGGCGCGACTCCGGCGGGGGAGACCGGCGGCTGGCCCTGCGGCCCGGCGGGCTGGTTGCCCTGCCCGACGGGCTGCTTGCTCTGGGCGGCGGACTGGTTGCCCTGGGCGGGCTGGCCGCCCTGCGCGACCGGCTGCCTGACCGCGGTGGTGGGCTGGTTGCCGGGCGCGGGCTGGTTCGCCGGGGCGGCGGGCTGGCTTGCCGGGGCTGCTGCCTGCTTGGCCGGGGCGGACTGGCCGCCCGGTGCGGCGTTGCCCGTGGCGGCCTGGTTCGCCGCGGCCGCGGCGGGCTGGGCCTGCGGCTCCGGGGTCTCGGGCTTGCTCTCCGCCTCCGCCTTCGGCTCGGGCTTGGCCTCGGCCTTCGGCTTGGGCTCCGACTCGGGAAGCACCGGCTGATCCAGGATCAGGTTCTCGTCGTCGCCCTCGGCCAGCAGCGGGGTGGCGTCCACGAACAGGCCGTGGATGGCCTCCATCTCCGAGTGCATGGCCTTCAGCTCGGCCTGCATCGTGGTCAGCTGCCCGGTCACCCGGCCGCGCAGCGCGCGCAGCAGCTCGACCCGCTTGGTCGCGTACTCGACCCGCTTGGTCGACTCCCTGGTCGCCGTGGTCAGGCGCTCCTCGGCCTCCTCGGTGGCCTCGCGGAGCAGGCGCTCAGCCTTCTCCGTGGCCTCGCGGACCATGGTGGTGGACTCCTCAAGGGCGTCCGCCCTGCGCTTGGCGGCTTCCTCGGTGGCCTCGCGGACCATCGTGGTGGACTGCTCGAGGGCATCGGCGCGGCGCTTCTCCGCCTCGTCCGTGGCGTCCTTGACCAGCTTCTCCGCCTCGGCCTTGGCCTCGGCGCGCCGCTTGGCCGCCTCCTCGGTGGCTTCGCGGACCATGGTGGTGGACTGCTCGAGGGCGTCGGCGCGGCGCTTCTCGGCCTCGGCCGTGGCCTCGGCGACCCGCTTGTTCGCCTCTTCGGTGGCCTCGCGGACCATCCGCTCGGACTCGGCCTTGGCGTCGGCCCTGCGCTTGGCGGCTTCCTCGGTGGCCTCGCGGACCATCGTGGTGGACTGCTCCAGCGCGTCCGCCCTGCGCTTCTCCGCCTCGGCGGTGGCCTCGCGGACCATGGTGGTCGACTCGTTGATCGCGTCGTTGCGGCGCTTGGTGGCTTCCTCGGTGGCCTCGAACAACCGGCGGTTGGCCTCCGCGGTCGCCTCGGTGAGCCGCTTGGTGGCCTCCTCGGTGGCCTCCCGCACCCGGCGCTCGGCCTCGGCCTTGCTCTTGGCCTCCTGCTCGGCCAGCCCGCGCATCGACTCGGTGCGACGGGAGGACATCGCGATCTCGAAGTCCTCCTCCACCTTGGTGCGCACCGCGAGCGAGTCGGCGTCCAGCTTGGCGATCTTGGCCTCGGCCTCGGCGACCATCCGCTCGGCCTCGGCGCGCGCGTCGGCCAGCACCTTCTGGTGCTCGGCCTCCATCTGCACCCGGCGCGCGTCCAGCTCGGCGATCAGCTGCTCGTACCTGCGGCGGAGCCCGGCGGCGGCCTTCTCGGCGTCGGCCTGGGTCTTGGCCGCCTCCTCCTCGGCGCGGGCGCGGGTCTCGTGCGCCTCGTCCTGGGCCAGCTTGAGCATCCGCTGGAGGCGCTCGCTCAGGCCCTCCAGGGTGGTCGGCGGCTTGGACAGCCGGTCGACCGAACCCTTGAGGTCCTCGACCTCCATGCGCTTGGCCTCGAGCTGCCGCGCCAAGTCCGCGGCCTGGGAGACCGCGGCGTCCCGATCAGCCGCCAGGATGCGGAGATCGGCATCCAGCCGCTCCAGGTGTTCCTCCACCTGTCCGCGGTCGTATCCGCGGCGCACCGTGTCGAAGCCGGAACCGAGTGGCACAAGCTCACCGTTGCCAAGACCCATGGCCTCACGCTACCCGCACCGCGTGGCGGGTGGTCGCCGTGCCACCCGCTACGCAGTAGGCCATCCGTGGGAAAACGCGAAATTTCGGTCACACGCCCCGGAATCGGTTGATCGCATCCTCATGTGCCGCACGGAATTCGGCGTCGTGCACACCCAGGCCCGGCTCCGGTGCGAGACACAACACACCAACCTTTCCCTGGTGTGCGTTCTGGTGCACGTCCCAGGCCGCCTGACCCGTCTCTGCCAGCGAGTACACATTGGACAGTGTCGGGTGGATCTTGCCCTTGGCGATCAACCGGTTGGCCTCCCAGGCCTCCCGGTAGTTGGCGAAGTGGGAGCCGACGATCCGCTTGAGGTTCATCCACAGGTAGCGGTTGTCGTAGCTGTGCATGAACCCGCTGGTGGACGCGCAGGTGACGATGGTGCCGCCCTTGCGCGCCACGTAGACGCTGGCGCCGAAGGTCTCCTTGCCCGGGTGCTCGAACACGATGTCCGGGTCGTCGCCACCGGTCAGCTCGCGGATCTTGGCGCCGAAGCGCTTCCACTCCCTGGGGTCCTGCTCGTGCTCGTCCTTCCAGAACTTGTAGCCCTCGGCCGAGCGGTCGATGATCAGCTCCGCGCCCATCTTGCGGCAGATCTCCGCCTTCTCCGGGCTGGAGACCACGCACACCGGGGTCGCGCCGCCGTTGAGCGCGAACTGGGTGGCGTAGGAGCCGAGGCCGCCGGAGGCGCCCCAGATCAGCACGGTGTCGCCCTGCTTCATGCCGGCGCCGTTGCCGGAGACCAGCTGCCGGTACGCGGTGGAGTTGACCAGCCCGGGGCTGGCCGCCTCCTCCCAGCTCAGGTGCTTGGGCTTGGGCATCAGCTGGTTGGTCTTGACCAGGGCCAGCTCGGCCAGGCCGCCGAAGTTGGTCTCGAAGCCCCAGATCCGCTGCTCCGGGTCCATCATCGTGTCGTTGTGCCCGTCCGGGCTCTCCAGCTCGACACTGAGACAGTGCGCGACCACCTCGTCGCCCGGCTTCCAGTTGTTCACCCCGGCTCCGGTGCGCAGCACGACACCGGCCAGGTCGGAGCCGACCACGTGGTAGGGCAGGTCGTGCCGGGAGGCCAGCGGTGAGGTGCGGCCGTAGCGCTTGAGGAAGCCGAAGGTGGACACCGGCTCGAAGATCGAGGTCCACACGGTGTTGTAGTTGATCGCGCTGGCCATCACCGCGACCAGCGCCTCACCGGGCCCGAGCTCGGGGGTGGCCACCTCGTCCAGGTGCAGCGAGCGGCGCGGGTCCTTCTCCTTATGCGGCACGCCCTCGAACATGTCGGCCTCGTCGGCACGCACGGTCACGCCCCGGTACGACTCCGGCACCGGGAGTCCGGCGAGCGCCTCGTACTCGCCGGCCAGGATCGCGTCGAGGATCTTCTGCACGGGGGACCTCCGTGGGTGTTTTGTGTGCCATCGGCGCAGTTCGGGGGAGGTTACTCACCAGTAAACGATCCAGAGACCCAGTTGTGAGCCACTGCACGGGCAGGTTCGTCCGATCGTGACCTGGGGAACGCGCGAGATTCTTGACCGGGCGGCCAATCAAGGAGGACTCTGGGGCTTGGGGAAAGCCCTTTTCGGCCGTCAATGGAGGTGGTCGTGATGGAGAAGCCGTGGAGCCGCTGGCAGGACTGGGCCGTCGTGGTGATGGGCGTGGTCGTGGTGCTCAGCCCGATGTGGGTGGACACCTCGGAACGCTCGATGTGGACGATGATCCTGCTGGGCGCGCTGCTGGGGATCTCGGCGCTGTGGTCGCTCGCCCAGCCCGGATCGGTGGCCAGCGAGTACGTGCACATCGGCCTCGGCGCGCTGCTGTTCCTGGCGCCGTGGGTGATGGGCTACAGCGCCGACATGATGGGCGCGGCCTGGACCTCGTGGATCGTCGGCGTGCTGGCGATCCTGGCGGGCGCGGCCGCGCTGCCCGCGGCGAACACCGCGCACGGGTTCGCCGGTTCCCACTGACGTCTGTCGGGCATGGGGCCGTCTCGCTCCGGTGGCGAGGCGGCCCTTGCCTTGTGCCACAACGAGAAAGGGCAGAGCGCTGTCCGCCAAAGACCGGATCCTGGCCGCCGCGGAGACCCTGTTCGCCGAGTCCGGCTTCGACGCCACGCCCACGTCCAAGATCGCTGCGGCGGCCGGCGTGCCCAAGGCGCTGGTGCACTACTACTTCCGCCGCAAGCCGGACCTGCTGGCCGCGCTGGTCGAGCGCCTGCCCGAGCATCCGGTTGACCTGGAAACCGTTGTCACGTCGGGAGATGTGGCCGCCAGCCTGCGCGCGCTGGTGGCCGAGCTGGACGCCCACCACGACGACTCCACCCTGCTGAGCCACCTGCTGTGGCGGGAGGCCGACACCCACCCCGCGGTGCGTGATGCCCTGCACGCCCGGTTCGGGCGCACCGAGGGCCAGGCCAGGGCGGTGATCACCGCGGCCCGGCCGGACTGCCCCGCCGAGGCGGCGGAGGCGGCGGCCACCCTGGTCGCGCTGGCCGTGGGCTACCGGCACTCGGTGGCCCGGCACCACCCGGACTGGCCAGCCGCCCAGGCAGACCGGCTGGCCGCGGAGGTCGAGCTGATCGCCCGCGCGATCAACACCTTTGATCCACTTGTCAAGTAGGACTTAACAACCCCAAAACCGCCTGGCCCGTCCCTTTGCGTACGGCTATCAATGGAGTCGTGTCCTTCCGTCATCCGATCAGGTGAATACGGACACGAACTGGGGCTGAGTTCTGCATGACACGCACAACACGATTCTTCTTGCGAGGTAAGAGAAAGGGGGCGTTGTTGCTGGCAGGCGTGCTGGCGGCCGGTGTGATCGGACCGAGCGCCCTCGCCGAACCAGCGGTGGCGCGGAACACCACCACGTTCCAGATCGCCGGGCTGACCGCGCCGGTGCGCACGGTGCTGGACAAGTGGGGCGTGCCGCACATCTACGCCACCAACACCGCCGACGTGTACCTGGGGCAGGGCTTCAACGCCGCCAGGGACCGCCTCTTCCAGCTCGACCTGTGGCGCCGCCGCGGGCTGGGCACGCTCGCCGAGGCGCTCGGCGGAGTCTACGCCGACCTGGACAAGGGCGCCCGCGCGGTGCTCTACCGGGGTGACCTGGCCAAGGAGTGGGCCGCCTACCCGCCGCAGGCGAAGGAGGTGGCCACCAAGTTCGTCGCGGGCGTCAACGGCTACATCGAGTGGCTGGAGCGCCACCCGGAGTCGCTGCCCGAGGAGTTCAAGGTGCTCGGCCACCGCCCCGCGCGGTGGCAGCCGGAGGACGTGGTGCGCATCCGGCACCACGCGCTGGTGACCAACGCCTACTACGAGGCACTGCGGGCGCTGACCACCTGCGCGGCCGGTCCGGAAGCGGACGCGATCCGGCAGAACCTGGAGCCCAAGCACGCCGTCACGGTCCCCCAGGGCCTGGACACCTGCGCGCTGGCCCAGGTGGTCGAACCGCTGCTGACCGCCTACGGCAACGCGGTGCTGCCGGTGACCTTCGACGCGGGCACCGGCAAGATCAGCACCACCCAGAAGCCGCCGGCCCAGGGCAGCAACAACTGGGCCATCTCCGCGGCGAAGTCGGCCACCGGGCGACCGGTGCTCGCCGATGACCCGCACCGGCTGATGAGCCTGCCCGCCTCGCGGTACCTGGCGCACCTGTCCGCGCCGGGGCTGGACATCATCGGCGCTGGTGAGCCGATGATCCCGGGGCTCTCCCTCGGTCACAACGGGACCTCGGCCTTCGGGCTGACCATGTTCCCGGCCGACCAGGAGGACCTCTACGTCTACCAGCTCGACCCGGCCGACCACAGCCGGTACAAGTACGGCAACGGGTACGAGCCCTTCCGCACGGTGACGGAGAAGCTGGCGGTCAAGGGCGAGCAGCCCCGTGACCTCACGACCTCCTTCAGCAGGCACGGGCCGATCCTGTTCGTCGACGCGCAGCGCCACCTGGCCTACGGGCTGCGCAGCGTGTGGCTGGAGCCGGGCACCTCGCCGTACTTCGCCGCCCTGGGCTACCAGAACGCGAAGACGGCGGAGCAGTTCGGCGAGGCGCTGAAGAAGTGGCGCGCGCCCGGCGCGAACCACGTCTACGCCAACACGGCGGGCCAGATCGGCTGGCTGCCCGGCGCGCTGGTGCCCAAGCGGCCCAAGCACGACGGTCTGCTGCCGGTGCCCGGTGACGGGCGCTACGAGTGGAACGGCTTCTACTCCGGCGACGACCTGCCGCGCACGATCAACCCAGCTAGCGGCTGGGTGGCCACGGGCAACGAGATGAACGTGCCTGCCTCGCACCAGAACCTGGGGCTGGGCTACGACTCCTGGTCGGATCCGTACCGCTACCAGCGGATCGCGGAGGTGCTCAACAGCAAGTCCAAGCTGTCCTTCGAGGACTCGCTGAAGCTGCAGAACGACTTCCTGTCCATCCCGGCACGCAAGATCACCGGGGTGCTGAAGTCGCTGAGCAGCGAGGACCCGAAGGTCAAGGCCTCGCTGGCGCTGCTGACCGGCTGGAACCACGTGGCCGGTCCGGAGTCGGCCGCGGCCGCGCTGTACGAGCCGTGGTTCACCAAGCACCTCGGCCCGAAGTTCATCCAGGCGGTGCTGCCGGGCGTGGACTTCATCCAGCGGCCGGACACCCAGGTGCTGATCGACGCGCTGGAGCACCCGGAGAACTACTTCGGCGCGGACGGCAAGGCCAAGCGGGACAAGCTGCTGATCGACACGCTGGTCAGCGCACGGGCCGAGGTCGAGCGGCTGCTCGGCGCGGACCAGGCGGCCTGGCAGTGGGGCAAGCTGCAGCACACCAAGTTCGAGAACCCGGTCTCGCCGCTGGTCGACGAGGCCACCCGCAAGCGGCTCAACGTCGGCCCGTTCCCGCGCGGCGGGGCCTCGGACACGGTGAACAACTCCGAGTACGAGTCGGCCGACTTCCGGCACATCGGCGGCGCCTCGCTGCGAGTCGTCATCGACGTGGGCAACTGGGACGGCTCGAAGGCGGTCAACGCGCCTGGCCAGTCCGGCAACCCGGCTGACCCGCACTACAAGGACCTGGCCGAGACCTGGCGGAAGGGCGAGTACTTCCCGCTGGTCTACAGCAAGGCCGCGGTGGAGCGGAACGCCGAGCGGTACCTGATCCTGGTGCCGAAGTCCTCCTGAGTGATCGTGGCGTTCCCGGTGCCTGCCGGGAACGCCACGCCCAGGTCAGTGGCCGTGCTCGGCCGGTTGCACCAGCTCGACCAGCACGCCGCCGGCGTCCTTGGGGTGGATGAAGTTGACCCTGCTGTTCGAGGTGCCCCGCTTGGGTTCCTCGAACAGCACCCGCAGGCCCTTGGCCTTGATCGCCGCGCAGGCCGCGTCGATATCGCTCACCCGGTAGGCCAGCTGCTGCAGGCCGGGGCCGCTGCGGCCGATGAACTTGGCGATGGTCGAGTCCGGCCGGGACGGCGCGAGCAGCTGGATCTGGGTCGCGCCGGAGACGTCGCCAGGCGCGCGCAGCATGGCCTCGCGCACCCCCTGCTCGTCATTGGTCTCCTCGTGCGCGACCTCCAGGCCGAAGGTCTCCCGGTGGAAGGCGATGGCCTCGTCCAGGTCGGGCACCGCGATGCCGACGTGGTCGATGGCGGTGACGAAGCTCTGGAGTTCTTCCTGCATAGAGGCACACTAGTAACGGAGCGACCGGGAAACGGGCACTTTCTGTGTGCGTCCTCACAAGGCCGGTTACCGCATACCCCCGGTATGGTCCAAGAAAATCCCAACAGACCAATTCCCACCCGCAGTGTCGCTGGAGGCAGCCGTGTCTGGTTCGGTCATCGTCGCCGGAGCCCGTACCCCCATGGGACGGCTGCTCGGCTCGCTCAAGGACTTCTCCGGCGCCCAGCTCGGCGGCGTGGCCATCAAGGCCGCGCTGGAGCGGGCCGGGGTCGCGCCGGAGGCCGTGCAGTACGTGATCATGGGCCAGGTGCTCACCGCGGGCGCGGGGCAGATGCCCGCGCGGCAGGCCGCGGTGGCCGCGGGCATCCCGATGAGCGTGCCCTCACTGACCATCAACAAGGTCTGCCTCTCCGGCCTGGACGCGATCGCGCTGGCCGACCAGCTGATCCGCGCCGGTGAGTTCGACATCGTGGTGGCCGGTGGCCAGGAGTCGATGACCCAGGCCCCGCACCTGCTGCCGAAGTCCCGCTCCGGCTTCAAGTACGGCGATGTGACGCTGACCGACCACATGGCGCACGACGGCCTGTTCTGCGCCTTCGACCAGGTCGCCATGGGCGCCTCCACGGAGAAGTACAACGCCCGCTACGGCCTGACCCGCGCCGAGCAGGACGCCTTCGCCGCCCGCTCGCACCAGCGCGCCGCCGCGGCCGCGACCAACGGGATCTTCGAGCAGGAGATCGCGCCGGTGGCCATCCCGCAGCGCAAGGGCGACCCGGTGCTGTTCAGCACGGACGAGGGCGTGCGCGCGGACACCACCGTGGACACCCTCGGCAAGCTGCGCCCCGCGTTCGCCTCCGACGGCACCATCACCGCGGGCTCGGCCTCGCAGATCTCCGACGGCGCGGCCGCGGTCGTGGTGATGAGCAAGGCCAAGGCGCAAGAGCTGGGCCTGACCTGGCTGGCCGAGATCGGCGCGCACGGCGTGGTCGCCGGTCCCGACGCCAGCCTGCACGAACAGCCCTCGAACGCGATCAAGGCGGCCTGCGCCAAGGAGGGCATCGACCCCTCGGCGCTGGACCTGATCGAGATCAACGAGGCCTTCGCAGCGGTCGGCGTGGTCTCCGCCCGCCAGCTCGGCCTGGACGAGGCCGCCGCAGACGCCAAGGTCAACGTCAACGGCGGCGCGATCGCACTCGGCCACCCGATCGGCATGTCCGGCGCCCGCGTGGTGCTGCACCTGGCGCTGGAGCTCCAGCGGCGTGGTGGCGGCGTCGGCGCGGCCGCGCTGTGCGGCGGCGGCGGTCAGGGCGACGCACTGGTGATCCGGGTACCGTCTGCCTGATGGTGGACGTCGCCGACCTCGTCGCACGAGCACGGGACGGTCAGCCGCGCGCGGTGGCGCGGCTGATCTCCCTGGTCGAGGACGCCAGCCCGCAGCTGCGTGAGGTGGCCGCGGCGCTGGCCCCGCACACCGGCCGGGCGCAGGTCATCGGCCTCACCGGCTCGCCCGGCGTCGGCAAGTCGACCTCCACCTCCGCGCTGGTCACCGCCTTCCGCAAGGCGGGCAAGCGGGTCGGCGTGCTCGCCGTCGACCCCTCCTCGCCGTTCTCCGGCGGCGCGCTGCTCGGCGACCGGATCCGGATGCAGGAGCACGCCACCGACCCCGGCGTGTTCATCCGCTCCATGGCCACCCGCGGCCACCTGGGCGGCCTGTCCTGGGCGACCCCGCAGGCGCTGCGGGTGCTGGACGCGGCGGGCTGCGACGTGGTGCTGATCGAGACCGTCGGCGTCGGCCAGTCCGAGGTCGAGGTGGTCGCGCTGGCCGACACCACGGTGGTGCTGCTGGCCCCCGGCATGGGCGACGGCATCCAGGCGGCCAAGGCGGGCATCCTGGAGGTCGCCGACGTGTTCGTGGTGAACAAGGCCGACCGCGACGGCGCGGAGGCCACCGTCCGCGACCTGAAGTACATGATCTCGTTGGGCCGCAAGGAGATCCGCGGCGCGATGTGGCGCCAGCCGATCGTCAAGACGGTGGCCAGCCGCGCCGAGGGCGTGGCCGAGGTGGCCGAGGCCGTGCTCGCGCACCGCACCTGGATGACCGAGCACGGCGAGCTCGACCACCGCCGCCGGCGCCGCGCCGAGGCCGAGATCGAGGCCATCGCCCTGGCCGAGCTGCGCAGCAGGCTGGGCGACGTCCGCGGCGGCACCGCGCTGACCGACCTGGGCAAGCGGGTCGCCGCGGCCGAGCTCGATCCCTACACCGCCGCGGACGAGCTGCTCGCCGGACTGCGCGGGTGAGCAGGCGCGCGCTGGTGATGCCACCCCGCGTGCGCGCCACCAGCCAGCCCCTGGTCACCGCCGCCGAGGCCAGAGGCCTGCCGGTGACCACCCCGGACCAGGCCGTCCCCGGCCACTGCCACTACTACGGCGGCCCCGGCGTCGCCGACTCCCTCGCCCTGGACCTGGCCCTGCTCGAACCCCCGGACAGCTGGCTGCCCAGCTTGCCCGAGCAGCTCACCGCCCGCCGGATCACCGCCACCACCCTGGGCGCGACCAGCCTCACCGCCCCGGCCTTCGTGAAACCGCCGAGCGCCAAGCACCTGCCACCCCGCGTATACCGCGACCAGGCCGACCTGACCGCGGCCGCCGCCGGGTTGCCGCCGGAGACCCCGCTGCTGCTCAGCGAGGTCACCGCCTTCGCCGCCGAGTACCGCCTCTACCTGCTCGACGGCGAGATCCACACCGGCTCCCGCTACCTGACCTGGGGCAACCTGGACCCCGCCCCGCTGGCCGGGGACCCGGAGACCCCGCGCGTGCTGGACTTCGCCAAGGCGCTGCTGGCCGAGCACGCCGACACCCTGCCCAGCGCCGTGGTGCTGGACATCGGCCTGACCGGCCCACCGGCGGACCCGCGGCGTCGGCCGGCCGTGGTGGAGGCGAACCTGGCCTGGTTCACCGAGCCCTACCAGTCCGACCCGGACCGCGCACTGGAGGTCATCCTGCGGGCGGCCGGTCCACGGGCTGACCTGCGTGGTCGCGACGCGCGGTTCGTGCGCGGCTGACCACCGTCACCCCGACCAGCCCCGCCACCAGCACCGCGGTCACGTGGATCGGCGCACCGGAGAATGTCGACCCCAGCACCAGCGCCGCCGTCACCGGGTACCCGACCGCGGCCACGCCCTGGCTGCGCGGACCGATGTGCAGCAGCCAGACGCTGAGCAGGAACACCGCCACCGGCACCGTGGTGGCCAGGCCGGCGGCCACCGTGGGCAGGTGCGCGCGGTGCAGGTCGTAGTCCACCGCCACGGACAGGCCGGCGCCGACCGCCGCGGCTGAGGCGAAGATCAGGTAGTGGCCGTAGCCCCAGCTCAGGGCCTTGCCGAGGCGGTCCAGACCAGCTGGGGCGGGCTGGTCGAAGTAGAGCCACCACAGCGAGAACAGGATCACCAGGCCGGCGATGGCCACCGAGATCAGGATCGGGATGTGCTCCTGGGCGGCCAGGCCCGCCCGGATCGCGGTGGTCGCGGCCAGCACCGACTCGCCCAGCATGATCAGCGTAAACAGGCCGTAGCGCTCGGCCACGTGGTGCGGGTGCCAGCTGGTCGGGCCGCGCCGCTCGGCCCAGACCGGGACCAGCAGCTCCAGCGCCGCGAGCAGCAGGAAGCCTGGCAGGAACAGGGACTCGGGCAGGAACAACCTGCCGATCCAGCCCAGCTGCACCAGTGCGATGCCCAGCGCGAACCGGTGCGCGCAGGCCCGGCGCGGCGGGTCGGACCTGGCCGCGCGCAGCCACTGGACCACCATCGCCACCCGCATCACCAGGTAGCCGATGGTGATCACGGTGAAGTTCTGCTCGAAGGCCTGCGGCACCCCGGCGGCCATGATCAGGCCACCGGCGATCTGCACCAGGGTGGTCAGCCGGTAGGGCACGTCTGCGGAGCCCTGCTTGCCAGGGGCGACCGGGCGCTCAGGGTCGTAGCTGGAGGCGAACCAGGTGAAGTTGATCCAGGCCCACCAGATCGCGAAGAACACCAGGGCGTAGGCGAGCACGGCGGAGCCGATGTGGTTCTCGCTCAGGCCGTGGTGCAGACCAGCCGCGGCGGCGGCCACCGCGACCACAAAACACAGGTCGAACAACAGCTCCAGCGGCGTGGCCGCGCGGTGTGGCTCGTGCGCGTCGCGGGCGGCCATCGGCCGGTACCAGGTTCGCATGTGGTGATTCTGCGGCAGTTTCCGGCGATTGTCCTCTGTGGACACAACGCTGGACGACCGACGAAAGTCGGGGCGGAAAGCCACGAGCATCACGCGCGAGCACCCCTCGGACGGGCCTATGCTGGAAGGGTGAGTGGGCAACAGCGGGTATCGCAGGCGGACAACGTGACGGTCAGACTTCCCAAGGCACGGCCCCGATCTCCTTATCCCACAACGAACTTCGGTGGCCGCGCGCCCGTGCACATCCCCTCCGGCAACCCGCTCGGCCCGCGCGTGCCCACCGCGTCCACCGGCGTGCTGCTCGACCTCAGCTCCGGCTCCCGGCGCAAGGTCTTCGCCGGCGCGGTGATCGCCGGGGTGGCCGGCCTGCTCACCATGCTGCTGGCGATCTTCGGCGTGATCGGCGAGGGCGGCGTGCTCCGGGTGACCACCGGCGCGCTCGGCGCCGGGTTCCTCGGCCTGTCCCTGATCGCGGTCATGTGCTGGCGGGTGATCTCCCGCGAGCGGCGGCTGCGCGTCTCCCCGCACGGCCTGCGCTGGGACGAGGACCACGGCTCGCCGTTCAGCCTGCGCTGGGCCGAGCTGGGCGCGGTCGAGCTGACCCGCGGCGAGCGCCGCAAGCTGACCCTCGACCTGTACCCGGGCGACTCCGCCTTCCGTCAGCGCCACCCGGAGATGGAACACCTCTGGGGCGCCTACGGCATCGAGAACGGCTACCGCATCCAGCTCGGCGACTCGGTCCAGGTGCTGCCCCCGGTCGAGCTGGCCCTGCGCCGCTACTGCCCGACCCTGTACCGCGGCGTCCGCTGACCCTGCGCGATCAGCCGATTACGCAGGTCAGACCCTGTGGATAGCGGCTCCGGCACCGGCCTGGACCGAGGTATGTTGAAGGTTCGAAGTCCAGAGCAGACCGGAGCGGGAGCAAGACGACGATGAGCGCTGTGTGGTGGGTGCTGCTGGCCTTGCCGGTGGGCCTGGCACTGGCCGTAGTGGTGCTGCGCCTCTGGCCGGCCGACCGCACCGGTCCCGGCCAGGTTTCAGTGGAGGAACTGCGCGAGCGGGAGGATGTCGACGCCCTGCCGTACTACCCGACCGGCACCTTCCCGATCCCCAAACTGGACGCCGAGACTTTGAGACAACGCCTGGATGAGCGCGAGCCCGAACGGGGCTGAGCGCCCCCACCCGGGCTCGCACGCGTCCGGCGGGCACAGGACGGGGCGACTCAAGCGCCACTGAGAGGCTCACCGTTCTGTTGTTCGCCGTTCGTGGAGTTCTGTCAGTCCGGCCATGATCCGGTCCAGGCCGAACTGGAAGTCTTCGTGGGTGTAGCTGATGGACGCGGTGATGTTGTCGTCGGCGAAGATCCGGCAGAACATCGGGTACCGGTCCGGGGTCATCACCGTGCTGAGGAGCTGGAAGTAGCTTTGCGGCCCGGTCGGGGGTGCTACGTCGTTGGTGATGACCGGATCCGTGGCCAGACGGGCTTGTTCACGGGCGTATCCGGCGACCAGCGTGATGGCGCGAAGCTGCTCGGGGTAGGTCAGGGTGGTGTGCGACATCGCACGCAGCATGTGTTCGCCCCACAGGAGCTGGTTCGGCGTGGTCGGCGGACCGCTTGGTGGGGCTTCCAGCGACCAGGGGTGGGCGCGGTAGAGGTCGAACATCTGCCAGGCGAGGTCGCACAGTGACTTCTGCCATTGCTGAGGGTCCGGTGCCGGTAGATCCGGTGGTGGGGCGGCTGCGGCGTCGCACATCAGTACGACCAGGTCATCCTTCGACCGGATGTGCCGGTACAGGGATGTAGTGGCACAACCGAGGTTGACGGCGACGCGGGCAAGGGAGACGGCCGCGAGCCCGGCCTCGTCCGCGATCTCGATCGCGGCGTTGATGATCTGCTTGAGGCTGAGACCAGGGCGGGGACCCGGTTTGTTGCCGTGTGACCTGCTCCAGGCCAGTTCAACACCTCGCGGCATAGGCGATCTGTCTGCCTTGGCCATCGCCGTTGCCTCCCGTCGCGAGTTGACGCACCACTCTAGCCGGGCGTACGTTGTTCGCCATTAACGCAACTCTTATTTGCCATGATGGCGTGTGGCGCTCACTGGGGAGTGGTATGTCAAGCAGAACGGCGACCGGGTTCGTTGGACAGTGGGCGGGCATCGGCGTCGCCCTGCTCGGAGCCGTCTACCTCGTGGTCCTGACCGGGATGATGCTGGCCGGCATTCCGTTCCCGCCGCCGGAGCCCTACGCGACCGTGTTCCACGTGCTGCTCCTGCTCACCGTGCTCGTCATGGTGCCGCTGTGGTGTGGTATCCACCTCGCCACGCCGCCCGCCAAACGGATCTTCACGCTGACGTCGCTGGTCTTCCTCGCGATGCTGGTCCTGCCGGTGGCCATCAACCGGTTCGTGGCGCTGACCCTGGTTCGCCAGAGTCCGGGTCTTGGCCGTGGCGACGGACTCGAATGGTTCCAGCCCTACGCTTGGCCCTCGCTCATGTTCGCGTTCGAGAACCTTGGCTGGGGAGTCTTCTTCAGTCTCGCCTGCCTGTTCCTGGTTCCCGTCTTCCGCACGGGAAAGCTGGCGCACTGGATCGCCGGGACGTTCGCGGTCATCGGCACCCTGAGTCCAGCCGCCGCAATCGGGCTCTATCTCAACTCGACCGACCTGATGGGCATGGTCGCCCCGGTCGCCTGGGGGGCTGGCCCGATCGTCGCGTCCGGTCTTGTCGCCCTGCGGCTGCGGTCAGCGCGGTCATCGCCGGTCTCGGTCTAGCGAGCCAACCAGTGCCGGCTCGGCGGGAAGGCGTACCGCGGTTCCCGCGTGCGGAGCACGCCAATGTGACAGCGCGCCCCGCCTTCTCGCGAGCCGTCCCGCACTCAGCAGCTGGTCCGGTAGAAGTACTGCTGCTTGCCGTCCATGTCGTCCTTGGTCAGGGCGACCAGGTTGGTCTCGATCTCCTCGGTCGTGGACTTGCCCTCGATCGCGTTGACCACCTGCTGGACGCCCTGGCGGCCGATGCCTGCCGGGTCCTGGGCGATCAGGGCCTGCACGTCGCCGTTGCGCAGGCCGTCGACCTGCTTCGGGCTGGCGTCGAAGCCGACCAGCTTGACCTCGCCGCGCTTGTTCGCGTTGCGCAGGCCTGCCGCGGCGCCCTCGCCGGAGTTGAGGTTGGTGGCGAAGACCCCGGCCAGGTCCGGGGTGGCGGCCAGCTGGGCGGAGACGATGTTGGCCGCCTGCGAGGGCTCGTTGTCGCTGTACTTCTGGCCGACGTACTTGATGTTCGGGTACTTCTTGATCTCCTCCTCGAAGCCGGCGGCGCGGGCGTCCGTGGTGGAGGTGCCGGCCTTGGTGTTGATCACCAGCACCGAGCCCTTCTCGCCGACCAGCTTGGCCAGGGTCTGCGCGGCGAGCTGGCCGCCCTGCTTGTTGTTGGAGGAGATCGCCGAGGCCGCGATGGAGCGGTCCTTCAGCTTGGTGTCCACCTCGACGACCTTGATCCCGGCGCTGGTCAGCTGCTTCATCGGGGTGCCCAGCGCGGTGTCGTCGGTCGGCGCGATGAGCACGCCGGAGGGCTTGGCGGCCAGCACGCTGTTCACGATCGGCACCTGCAGCGCGGCCTCGAACTTCTCCGGCGCCTGCACACTCAGCTCGTAGCCGAGCTTGCCCGCCTCCTCCTTGGCGCCGCACTCCATCGAGATGTAGAACGGCTCGCCCTTCACCCCGGGCAGCAGCGCGAGCTTCTTGTTGTTGGCCTGCTGCTGGCCGCCGGGGGTCTCCCCGATCTTGCCTCCGCCGCAGGCCGCGAGCGCGAGCACGGCAGCCAGCGCGGCACCCATCTTCAGCGCGGTCCGTGGTGCGTTCATCTTGTCCACCTTCACACTTCGTTGTGCTCCGAGACTCTCGTCATCTGCTGTTTCGCGCCCGTCGGCGGACCTGGTCGAACCAGACCGCCGCGACGAGCACCGCGCCGATCGCCACCGGCTGCCAGAACTGCGGGACGTCGATGATCAGGAAGCCCTTCTTCAGCACGGTCGGGATGAACACCCCGATCACCGTGCCGATCACCGAACCGACCCCGCCGAACAGGCTGGTGCCGCCCAGCACCACCGCCGCGATCGCGTTGAGGTTCTCCGTGGTGTGCCCGCTGATGGTGGTCGTGCCGTAGTAGGCCAGCGACATGAAGCCCGCGAGCCCCGCCAGCGCGCCCACGTAGGTGTAGATCAGCACCAGGTGCCGGTCCACCTTGATCCCGGAGCGGCGGGCCGCCTCCGGGCTGGAGCCGATCGCCAGGGTGTACCGGCCGAACCGGGTGGTGGCCAGCAGCCAGGCGCCGACCGCGGTGACCAGCACCGCGACGATCACGATGTTCGGCACGATCCAGGTCGCGCCGAAGCCCAGCCAGTCGCGCAGCTGAGCGGGCACGGTGCGCACGTCCACCCCATCGGTGAGCAGCTGGGCCGCGCCCAGCGCCGCGCCGAAGGAGCCGAGGGTGACGATCAGCGGCGGGATCTTGGCCTTGGCGATCAGCAGCCCGTTGAGCAGGCCCCAGGCCGCGCCGCCGGCGATGGTGACCAGGAAACCGACCAGGATGACCTCGGTGCCCGCGTTGGTGGCGTCGCCACCGGGGCTCATCGCCTCCATCACCTGCGCGCCGACCACCCCGGCGAAGACCAGCACCGAGCCGACGGACAGGTCGATCCCGGCGGTGATGATCACGTAGGTCATGCCCACCGCGAGCACCAGCAGCACCGAGGCCTCGATGAACAGCTGCTGGAAGTTGAACAGGGTGAGGAAGCTGTCCGGCCGCAGCGCGCTGAAGACCACCAGCAGCGCGAGCAGCACCAGCGCGATCCACAGCGTGTTCGCACTGGCCAGCCGCTTGACCAGCGGACGGGTCTCGGTGTTGATGAACTGGCCGTCGCTCATGCCGCGTCCTCCTGGGTCAGCGCGCCGGTCATCGCGCCGACCAGTTCCTCCAGCGTGGTCTGCGCCGCGGTGAACCGGGCCACCCGGCGACCCAGCCGCAGCACCTCGATCCGGTCCGAGACCTTGAGCACCTCTGGCATGTTGTGGCTGATCAGCACCACCGCGATGCCGTTGTCCCTGACCCGGCGGATCACGTCGAGCACGCGTTCCCGCTGCACCACGCCGAGCGCGGCGGTGGGCTCGTCCATGAACACCAGCTTGCTGGCCCAGGCCACCGAGCGGGCCACCGCGACGCTCTGCCGCTGTCCGCCGGAGAGCGAGCCGATCGGCACGTCCAGGCTCTGCAGGGACACCCCGAGCTGGGTGAAGTGGGTGGCCGCCTGGCGGCGCATCTCCTTCTTGTCCAGCATGCCGAGCGCGCCGAGCAGTCCCTTGCGGCGCAGCTCCCGGCCCAGGAACAGGTTGGCCGCCGGGTCCAGGTCCGGCGCGACCGCCAGGTCCTGGTAGACGGTCTCGATGCCCAGCTCCCGCGCCGCGGTCGGCCGGTCCAGCTGGACCTCCTTGCCGTCCAGCAGGATCTGCCCGGAGTCCGGCTGTTCCGCGCCGGAGAGGCACTTGACCAGGGTCGACTTGCCTGCGCCGTTGTCGCCGATGAGTGAGACGACCTCGCCTTCCCGCAGCTCGAAGGACGCGCCGCGCAGCGCCTCCACCGAGCCGTAGTGCTTGACCAGGTCGCGCGCTTCCAGCAGCGCGGTCATGACTGAGTACCTCCAACGATCGGCGGACGGCAGCGCACCAGCACCAGGTCACCGTCCACTCGGGACGATCCGGCGGCGTGCGGGACCAGCACGGTGTTGCCCCTGACCAGCTCCAGCGAACCGCCGTCGCTGGTGGACAGCCGCCCGCTGCCGTCCAGCGCGACCAGCACGGCGAAACCGGGGTCGAGCTCCACCGGCGACTCGGTGTGCACCCGGTCCGCGCGGAAGAACGTCAGCGACTGCTCGCCGAGCAGGTCCACCGCGGGGCCGCGCCGGTCCGCGGTGTGCCGGATCAGCGGCTCCAGGCGGCCGGGCCCCCAGCCGGAGCGGTCCACACAGCCGAGGGCGGCCTCGAAACCGAGGCCCAGGTGCACCGAGGCGTCGCCCTCCTCGGCGAAACCGGTCCACTCCATCAGGACCGAGAAGTCGGTGGGCTGTTGCAGCTCCACGATGAACACGCCCGCGCCGATCGCGTGCGGCAGCCCGGCCGGCACGAACACGGTGTCACCCGGCTTGACCGGCACCTCGTTCAGCGCGCCCAGCATGGTCGAGGTCTCCTGGCCCGCGACCCAGGCGGCCACCACCTCCGCGGGCACGTCCTCCCGGAAACCCACGTACACCACCGGGTTCGCCCCGCTGGTGCCGACAACCACCCAGGCCTCGGTCTTGCCGAAGCGGCAGTCCAGGTGGCTGGCGGCGAAGGCGTCGGAGGGGTGGCAGTGCACCGGCAGCCGCTGCCCGGCGTCGAGCAGCTTCACCAGCAGCGCCGGGTTCGCGCCGTACTCGGCCACGTGCGCCGCGCCCAGCCAAGCCTCGGGCGCGGCCTCGACCGCGGTCCGCAGCAGCTCGCCGCCGGGCAGCGCGGACAGCCCCGCGGTGTGCTGGCCGAACAGCGTGGTGGTGGAGCCGACCCAGTCCTCCGGCCCCCACTCCTCGGCGTTGCCGGCCCCGCGCAGCTCGGCGATGGCCGCGCCGCCGCGGTAGAACCGTTCGGGCTGGTTGGCATCCAGCAGGACGGGCTTCACAGTTGGCGCCTGACCTCTCCTGATCCACGTGCGACTAGCCGCGCCGGGAGAACCACCCGGCGGGGAGGTGAGTTGTCACCGTCGAGCCGGGCGAACAGCAGTTCCGCCGCGGCCCGCCCGAGCAGCGCGACGTCGTGCGCCACCACCGAGACCGGCGGGGAGAGCAGGTCGGCCAGCTCGAAGTCGTCGAAGCCCACCAGCGCCGGGCGCTGCGGGCGCTGGGCGAAGTTGCGCAGCAGCAGCACGGTGATCCGGTTGTTGCCGGAGACGATCGCGGTGGCCGGGTTGCGGCCGTCCAGCAGCCTGCGCAGCGCGCCGGCCACGCTGTGCTCGTCGTGCGGGCCCATCACCACCAGGTCCTCCGGGTACTGCAACCCGGCCCTGGCGCAGCCCTCGCGGAACCCGCGCAGCCGCTCGGCCGCGGTGAAGATGTCCGGTGCGTCGCCGAGGAAGGCGATCCGGCGGTGGCCCTGCTCGGCCAGGTGCCGCACGGCCTCTGCGGAGCCGCCGATGTTGTCCACCAGCACCGTGTCCGCCACGACATCGCCCGCCGGCCGGTCCAGGAAGACCACCGGCATGCCCGCGCGCATCTCCGGCACCAGGTAGCCGTGCTGCATGCCGGCCGGCACCACCAGCAGGCCGTCCACCCGGCGGGCGCAGAACTCCAGCGCCAGCTCGCGCTCCCGGCCGGGGTCCTCGTCGGAGGAGCCGGTCAGCACCTGGCGGCCGTGCGCCCGCGCGACCTCCTCCACCGCCCTGGTGAGCTGGGAGTAGAACGGGTTGGCGACGTCTTCCAAGATCAGCCCGAGGGTGCCGGTGGACGAGCCGCGGCGCAGGTTGCGCGCGGACAGGTTGCGCCGGAAACCGAGTTGATCGATCGCGGCGAGCACGCGCTCAGCGGTCGCCGGATGCACTCCCGGCTCGTCGTTGACGACCCGGGACACCGTCTTGATGCTCACGCCGGCCAACCGCGCCACATCGCTCATGGTGGCGCGGCGCACTCGGCGGGCTCCTTCGGACAACGTTGTCATTTGACGCCGGATTGGACAGGGTCGCGCTGGGGGTTGTCAACGGTTCCGGGGCGACTCGTTACGCCGAATGGGATCTCAATCGGTTCCGTTCACCGTGAGGACAAGGATTGACCACCCATCGGCGCTTGACGTCGATCTCACACCATCACCAGGGTGTCGATCAGGGCCGAGCCATCCGACAAGGTTGTCAGGTGGGCCTGGCGACGTGGCCGGACCCTCGGGAGGCGATCGACAAGATGACCGCTCGAAGAGTGCGCCTGCGCACGGCCTGCGCGGCCCTGCTCGGCGTGCTGGTGACGGTGGCGGGCCTACCGGCCGCCGCCGCACCGGCCAAGCGCGCAGCCGAGGACCTCGCGCAGTGGGTGAACCCGTTCGTCGGCACCAAACCCGGCGGCCCCGACCACGGCACCGGGGGCGGCGCGGGCAACAACTTCCCCGGCGCGGTGGCGCCCTTCGGCATGATGCAGTGGAGTCCGGACACGGTCACCCACCAGCACGGCGGCTACTACTACGACGACAACCGGATCAAGGGCTTCAGCCTGACCCACCTCTCCGGCGCGGGCTGCTCCACCTACCAGGACATCCCGATCATGCCCTTCGCCGGGGAGGTCACCACCTCACCGGCCACCGACCCCGGCCGCTACGTCTCGACCTTCTCCCACGACCTGGAGAAGGCCAGCCCCGGTGCGTACTCGGTGCAGCTGGACGCCGGCCCCAAGGTCGAGCTGACCGCCACCCAGCGCACCGGCCTTGGCCGGGTCACCTTCCCCGAGGGCCGCCCCTCGACCATCCTGGTCAACTCCGCCGGCTCCATCGCCGGGGCCGACGACGCCGAGACGATCATCGGCAAGGACTCGGTGAGCGGCTGGGCCAGCAGCGGCCGGTTCTGCGGGCAGCAGCAGAACAAGTACCGGGTCTACTACCACGTCCAGTTCGACCGGCCGTTCGCCTCGGTCGGGACCTGGAAGAACGGCTCGGTCAACACCGGCCAGACCCGCGAGCGCGGCGGCTCGCAGCCCAAGGTGGACCTGGCCGCGGTGGACGCGCCTAAGGCCACCGCGAACAAGGGCAAGCGCTCCGCGCCTCAGGCGATGTCGCCGCAGGACACCGTGGTCTCCGGGCCGGGCAGCGGCGGGTTCGTCACCTTCGACCCCTTCGACGGCGACACCGTGCAGCTGCGGGTGGGCCTGTCCTTCGTCTCGATGGACGGGGCCAGGAACAACCTGCTGGCGGAGAACACCGGCAAGTCCTTCGAGAACATCGCCGCGGAGACCCGCGCGGCCTGGAACGAACGGCTGAACACCATCCGGGTCAGCGGCGGCACCGACGCCCAGCGCACCACCTTCTACACCGCGCTCTACCACTCCCTGGTGCAGCCCAACGTGTTCTCCGACGCCGACGGCCGCTACATCGGCTTCGACGGACGCCTGCACTCCGCCGAACCCGGGCACGCGATCTACACCAACCTCTCCGGCTGGGACATCTACCGCTCGGAGATCCAGCTGCTCTCGGTGATCGCGCCCGCGGAGGCCTCCGACATCTCCCGGTCGATGATCGCCTTCGCCGAGCAGGGCGGGTCCTGGGACCGGTGGACGGTGGCCAACAGCTACACCGGGGTGATGGTCGGCGACCCGTACCACATCATGGTGGCCAGCTCGTACGCCTTTGGCGCCAAGGACTTCGACGCGCGCAAGGCGCTGCTGCTGATGCTGCGCGGAGCCACCCAGAAGACCCAGGGCTATGAGGAGCGGCCGGGGCTGGAGGACTACCTGAAGATCGGCTACGTGCCGCTGGGCGCGCCGAACGCCTGGGGACCGCCCGCCACCACCCTGGAGTACACCAGCGCCGACTTCGCCATCGCGGACCTCGCCCGGCGGCTCGGCGACGGGGCGACCTGGAGCACCTTCAGCAAGCGGTCGCAGTACTGGCAGAACCTGTTCAACCCGGCCACCGGCTACATCCAGGCCCGCAACCGGGACGGCTCCTACACCGAACCGTTCAACCCCGGCGACTCCAACAACTGGGTGGAGGGCAACGCGGCCCAGTACACCTGGATGGTGCCGCACAACGCGCAGGGCCTGTTCACCGCGATGGGCGGCAACGAGAACGCGGTGAAGCGGCTGGACCACTTCTTCACCAAGCTCAACGCCGGGCCCAACGAGCCGTACGCGTTCCTGGGCAACGAGCCGATCATGCACGCACCCTGGCTGTACAACTTCGCCGGCGCCCCGCACAAGACCCAGGAGGTCACCCGGCGCGCGGTCAACGACCTGTTCGGGCCTGGTCCGAACGGGCTGATGGGCAACGACGACCTCGGCCAGATGTCGTCCTGGTACGTGTGGGCGGCGATGGGCATGTACCCGGTGATCCCCGGCCGGGCCGAGCTGGTGCTGAACAGCCCGTTGTTCCCGGAGATCACGGTGCAGCGGCCGGGTGGCAGCACCTGGACCATCAAGGCTCCCGGCGCGGCGGCGAAGAACCAGTACGTGAGCGGGGTCAAGGTGAACGGGCGGGCGGTGCACAACACCTGGCTGCCGGAGTCCTTTGTGGAGCGTGGCGGCACGGTGGAGTTCGCCTTGCAGAACACGCCGAACACCAGCTGGGGCAGGAAACCGGAGAACGCGCCGCCGTCCTTCCGCGAAGGGGAGACCGGGGCGCGTGGCTCGGTGGAGCCTGGGCGGCTGGTGCTGCCCGCCGGTGGGTCGGCGGCCGCGGTGATCGGAGCGCAGGACTTCTCCGGCAAGGGGACCAAGGTTCGCTGGGCCACGCAGGCCCCGGCCGGGCTGAGTGTCACGCCGGCCAGTGGGGAGCTGACCGTGCCGCCCGGTGGGAAGGCCGGGGCGACCGTGACGGTGGCCGTTGCGGCGGGGACACCTGAAGGGGCGCAACGGATTCCGGTCACCTTCACCGGGCCTGGTGGCGCGAACATGTCGCCGGGGGCGTTGCAGGTGCTGGTGGCTGAGCCGAACAGTTTGCGGGCCGCCTACAACAACGCGGGTGTGTCGCCGGATGATGATCCGGCCTCGGCCAACTACGACGGGGGCGGGTGGAGCTACTCGCGGAACGCGCTGGCCGGGGCGGGGGTTCGTCCTGGTGGGACGGTCACTGTGGACGGTCTGGCGCACCAGTGGCCGGACATCCCCAAGGGAGAGGCCGACAACGCGACCATGGCCGGGCAGACGGTGAAGGTCAACGCGCCGGCCGGCGCTACCAAGCTGGCTTTGTTGGGTAGTGCTACCAATGGGAAGTCGACCGGCACGCTGTCGCTGAACTACGCCGACGGCAGCGTCGAGCGGGCCGATATCGCGTTCAACGACTGGGCGGTCAACGCCTCCGCGATCGAGTTCGGCAACCGGATCGCGGCCACCATGCCCTACCGCAACAAGAACGACGGGCCGCAACAGTTGACCGTGCACTTGTTCGCGACAGCGCCGATCCCGCTGGCAGCAGGGAAACAGCTGGTCAGCGTCACCCTGCCGAACTCGGCGCAGGGCGGGTTGCTGCACGTTTTCACCGTGACAGCGGGGTAGCGGGCGCCGGGGGACTGAGCGCGCTCGGTCCCCCGATGTCAACCTACGAAGAGCCCTAACAAGACATGAATCTGTTGACTAGTTTCTTTCCTGTACCTGCTGCGGCGCCGGCCCAGAGGGCATAGACGCCCGTAGCAGCCACAGACTGCGGGCTGGGCCGGTCAACTATGGCGGCGGGATCGGCCCAGCCCGCACCTGTCACATTGGCGTGCTCCGCACGCAGGATTTTTCGCTCTTCAGTCGCCTCGTCGTGCACCCGCCGCACGCGAAGCAAGCTTCGGATGCGTCGGGCACACGACAAGGCGACGCGAAAAATCAAACCCACCGCGGTGTCAAGAGCCCGGCGTGTCGCTGGCGCGCCACGCCTCTTTCGCAAGAAGTTGTCGCTAGTTCTCTAGTTGTGCCAACGGTTCTCTAGCTGCACAGCACCAAGAGTGGGGTTACCACGGTGCAGCTCTTCGAGGCGGTGTTGTTGGCGGGGTTGGGGTCCGTGGGGCTCGACGATGTGAGTGTCACTGTGACCTTTTTTGCCACGCCGATGGTGAGCAGGCTCAGGGGGACTCTGAAGGTCACCTCGTCCGATGCTCCGGCGGCCAGGCTGCCGCCGCCGCAGGTGACTGTCTGGCCTGCGATGGTGCAGCCGGGGTCGGCCTGGCTGGCGGTGAGGCCCGCGGGGAGTTGGGCCTTGACCACTACGCCAGAGGCGGTGCCGGGGCCCAAGTTGGTGGCCTTGACCGTGTACTCGATGGCGGGGATCACGACGCCCAGGATGGGGTTGGTGGACAGGCCGATCTTGATGTCCGGGCCTGCGGCGGGGGCGGCCTGGGCGGCTGGGGTGAGGATCGCGGCTAGCGCGAAGGTGCAGCCGATGGCCTTGGCGGGCAAGGAGAAGCGCATGAGATCCTTTGGGTTCGGTGGGTGACCGCGCCGGACCGCGGTGACGCTCTGCGTTCGGACGTGTTCACTCTGCTAGCAGGTGCGGCCGGGAACAAGCGACCATCCGGTCTCCGTGTGGTGCCTGCCCGCGGGCGCACGGCCTAGCCCGCGAGCATTGCCGCGACCCGTCTGGCCTCGGCGGCCGCCTCGCAGGAGCGCAGCACCTCAATGGCCTCTTGCCAGCTGGCGCGGGCAGTGTGGGGGTCCGGCACGGCCAAGCCGTGCACGGTGAGGGCCTGGCCGAGGAACAGGCGCTGGCCGGTTTCCCTGGCCAGTTCGACACTCGCGGCGGCCAGTCCGGTCGCGGCGCTTGTGTCGCCTTGGGCGAGCTTGGTGTGGGCTAGTTCGGTGAGGATGGGGGACTCCATGAAGCGGAGTTGTCCGGCACGGGCCTCGGTGAGGGCTTCCTCGGCCATGGCCAGTGCTTCGGTGGGTCTGCCGTCCTCGCGGGCGATGGTGGCCAGGTTGGACATCGCGTGCACCCGGCCGGCGCGGAAGCCCATCTCCTCGGCGATCCGGATCGCGAGCTGGTAGTAGCCGGTGGCCACCGAGGTGTTGCCGCGCTTGCGGTGCAGCGAGGCCAGGATGTTCAGGCCGTTGGCCTCGATCCGGCGGTCGCCCAGCTCCCTGGCCAGCGCCACCGCCGAGGCGGCCAGGTGTTCGGCCTCGGTGAGCTCGTCGCGGTCGCGGTGCACCGCGGCGACGCAGCTCAGGGTGGCGGCCTCGCCGACCCGGTTCTGGCGTTCGCGGTAGCCGGTCAGCGCGAGGTTCTGCTGGGCCAGCGCTTCCGCGGGGCGGCCTACCGAAGACAGTGCCACGCCGAGGAACAGGCGGGCGTCGGCGTTGCCCAGGGCCACGGCCTGCTCGTGCAGTTGGATCGCCTCAGCGAAGCGGCCCAGCTGCTGGTGCACCGCACCCAGGTTGTTCAGTGCGCTGGCCTCGCCTGCCTGGTCGCCGGCTTCCCGGTACAGGACAAGGGACCTGGCCAGTTGTTCGGCCGCGGTCTGGGCCTGGCCGAGGCGGTGGTGGGCCAGGCCGAGGCCGTCCAGCGCGGCCGCCTGACCGCGCGGATCGCGCAGGGACCGGTACAGCTCCAGGGCTTTCCGCTGGTGCTCGGCGGCGGCGCGGAAGCCGCCCAGCCTGGTCTGGAACTGGCCGAGCAGCGCGTGCATGCCGGCCTGCGCCTGGCGGTCGTGCGCCGCGGTGGCCGCGGCCAGCCCGGCCTCGGCGGTGGCCACCGCCTCGCCGCCGCAGCCGCGGGCGCCGAAGTAGCCGCGCAGCGCGTCCGCGATCCGCCAGGCGTACTCCGGCAGGCCGCGTTCGGCCGCACTGGTCGCGGCCGCCACCATGGTCGGCCGTTCACTGTCCACAATGGACTGATCCTCGGTGGCGGCGTGGATGAGGAACTCGTAGACCCGGCACCGGGCCGCGTGCAGCTCCGCGGGCGCTTCGCTGTGCTCGGCGCGGTCCAGGGCGTACTCGCGCAGCAGGTCGTGGCACTGGAACCGGCCGGGGGTGCCGGGCTGCACCAGGTTCGCCGCGGTGAGCTGGTCCAGCAACAGGGCGGTCTCCGCCAGCGAGTGCTTGGCCACGGCGGCGGCCAGGTGCAGGCCGAAGTCCGGGCCGGGCAGCAGGCCGAGCAGGCGGAACAGCCGCTGCGCCAACGGGTCCAGGGTCTGGTAGGAGAGGTCGAAGGCGGCGTGCACGGCGGCCTCGCTGTCGCCGTCCACCGACAGCGCGTCCAGGCGGTTGCCCGCGCGCAGGTCGGTGACGTAGCGGGCCAGGTCGCGGTGCGGGCGTCCGGCGAAGTTGGCCCCGGCGATGCGCAGCGCCAGCGGCAGCCGGGCGCACAGCGCGGCCAGCTCCAGCGCCGCGCCCGGTTCGCGGTGCACCAGGTCCGCGCCGAGCACGTCGCCGAGCAGGGCCACCGCCTCCGCCGAGGGCAGCACGTCCACCGTCAGCGTCGGCGCGCCCAGTGCGCGCAGGCTGTCCCTGCTGGTGACCAGCGCCGCGCTGCCGGGGGTGTCCGGCAGCAGCGGCCGGACCTCCGCCGCGCCCGCGGTGTTGTCCAGCACCACCAGCACCCGCTTGCCGGACAACGCCTTGCGGTACAACGCGATCTGCTCGTCCAGCGCCGCGGGCACGTGGTCGGGGCGCACGCCCAGCGCGCGCAGCAGCCGGGCCAGCGCCTCGGTCGGCGGCATCGGCGGGCTGGTGGCGTAGCCGCGCAGGTTCACGTAGAGCTGCCCGTCCGGGAACCGTCCGCGCGCGCCGTGCGCCCATTGCACCGCCACCGTCGTCTTGCCCACCCCAGGCGGACCGGCCAGCGCCGCCACCACCGCGGCCGGGCCCGGCACGAGCAGCGCGTCCAGCCGGTCCAGCAGCTCGGCGCGGCCGACAAAACCGTTGGCGCCCGGCGGCAGCTGGCAGACCCCGGCCGGGCGGGGTGTGTCGATGGCCCGGTCCTGGCTGGAGGGCGCGCCGCTGAGGATGGACTGGTGCAGCGCGCGCAGCTCGGCGTCCAGGCCGGTGCGGAACAACCCGTGCGCGAGCCGGTAGGTCTCCAGCGCCTCCGCCTGCCGTCCGGCCCGGTACAGCGCGAGCATCAGCTGGTACCAGAACCGGGGCCTGGTCGGATGATCCTTGGTCAGCGAGGTCAGCTCGCCGACCAGCTCGTGGTGCGCGCCCAGCCGCAGGTCCAGCTCGATCCGGCGCTCCAGGGTGTCCAGCAGCTCCCGCTCCAGCCGCGGCGCGAGCTCCTGCCGCACCCAGTCGAAGCGCAGGTCGGCCAGTGGCGCGCCGCGCCAGAGCGCCAGCGCGTGGTGCAGCAGCGCGGCGGCCTGCTCGTCGGTCTGGCCCGCCCGCCCGGCCTCGGCGACCAGCGCGCGGAACCGGTGCAGGTCCACCAGCTGTGGATCCACCACCAACTGGTACCCGGGCGGCCGGGTGAGCAGCTCGACGCCGGACTCCTCGGCCAGCACCTTGCGCAGCGCGGCGATCAGCCCGTGCACCGCGTTGCGCGCCGAGGCCGGCGGCGATGAGTCCCACAGCGCCTTGACCAGCCGATCCACCGGCACCACCCGCCCGGCGTCGACCAGCAGCAGGCCGAGCAGCGCGCGGCGGCGGGGCGGACCGGGCGGCAGCGCCGTCCCGTCCCGCCATGCCTCCACCGACCCGAGCACGCCGAACCGCACGGGGTCAATGTCGCATCCCGCCCCGGCGGACGCCACGTTCGGCTAGCTTCTCCGGGGTGGCCGCCGAGATCGTGATCGAGGACCTTGCCGTGGGCCAGGTCCTGCTCGGCGTCTCCTGGCAGGTCAACCCAGGGGAACGGTTCGCGGTCCACGGCGCGGGTGATCCGCTGGCCGAGCTGCTGGCCGGACTCCGCCGCCCCGACCGGGGCATGGTCCACGTGGACGGTGGAATCGCCTTGGCCGCAGCCGAACCGGCCCTGTTCGACCGCCTGACCTGCCGGGAACAGCTCGCCGCCTTCGCCGCCCTGCACCGCCGTAATCCGCCGCCGGAGCTGCTGGCCGCGGTCGGCCTGGCGGCCTTCGTCGACCACCGCGAGGACCGGCTCAGCCCCGAGCGCCGACGCCGCCTCGGCCTGGCCTGCGCCCTGGTCGCCGAACCCGCCGCGCTGGTGCTGGACGCCGGTCCCGGCGAGCTGTGGCCGGTGCTGGCGACCCTGCCGCAGACCGTGCTGTTCACCACCGACGACCCGGCCGAGGCCGCCCGCGCCGACCGGGTCGCGCTGCTCGGGCACGGCCGCCTGCTCACCGTGGACCGCCCGGCGGACCTGATGGCGGCCCTGGACGCCGAACGCCGCCTGCTGGACCCCACGGCGACCCCGGCCACCCTCGCCGACGTGCTCCGCCACCTGGGCGGCCGGGAGGCAATCCCATGACCGCCGACTGCCCGCACTGGGGAGGCTGCGCCATGACCACCGCCCGCTCCGGCGCTCGGGAGATCGCCCCATGACCACCGCCCGCTCCGGCGCTCGGGAGGTCGCCCCGTGACCGCCGCCCGCCACCCTGCCCCCGCCGTCCTCGGCCCGCTCGTGCTGGCCGCCGCCCGCGACCTGCTCCGCCACCGCGTCCTGCTCTTCTTCACCTTCTTCGCCCCGCTGGCCTACCTGAGCGCCTTCGCCCTGCTGTTCAGCTCCGCGGGCCCCGGCCCGCTCCAGGCCACCGCCCCCGGCGTGCTCGGCTGGACCATCGCCAGCTCCGCCGCGCTCGGCGCCGCGGTCCCACTGGCCGCCTGGCGGCGCTCCGGCCTGCTCCGCCAGATCCGGCGCAGCCCGGCAGGCTGGCCAACGGTGCTGCTGGCCAGGCTGCTCGCCCTGCTCGGGCACACCGCCTGGCAGGTCGCGGCGCAGCTGGCGATCGCGGTGGCGCTGGGCCTGCGGCCGGTGCGCTGGTGGCCGCCGCCGCTGTACCTGGTGGCCGGCACGCTGGCCTTCGCCGCGCTCGGACTACTCGTGGGAGCGCTCACCGCCACCGCGGAGCAGGCCGCCGCGGTGACCATGCTGATCCTCATCCCGATGGGCGTGACCAGTGGCACCTTCATCACCGACGCCCCGGCCTGGGTGCACTCGGCGGTCGCGGTGCTGCCGATGCGGGTGCAGCGCAACGGGTTGCTCAGCGCGCTCAGCGAGACCGGGCCGGTCTGGCCGGTGGCGGTGCTGCTCGGTTTTGCCGCGGTGCTCGGCGGGCTCGCGCTGCTGCGCTGCCGCCTCAGCCCTTGACCGCGCCGCCGGAGAGACCTTCCACGATGTAGCGCTGGGCGAAGGCGAACAGGATCATCGAGGGCACCAGCGAGACCACGGTGGCCGCCGACATCGAGCCCCAGTCGATGTCGTACTGGGTGATGAAGGAGTTCATCGCCACCGGGATGGTCTTGGCCTCCTCGTCGTCGATGAACATGATCGCCAGGAACAGCTCGTTCCAGCACTGGATGAAGGCGAAGACGAAGGTGGCCGCGATGCCCGGCAGCATCACCGGCACCACCACCCGGAACAGCGCCTGCAACCGCCCGCAGCCGTCGATCATGGCCGCTTCCTCGATGGCCACCGGGATCCGCTCGAAGAACCCGCGCAACATGATGGTGCAGAACGGGATCAGCATCGCCACGTACACCAGCACCAGTCCCGGCAACCGGTTCAGCAGGTCGAGCGAGTTCAGCAGCAGGTACAATGGACCCAGCGCGATGAACAGCGGGATCATCTGCGTCACCAGGAAAGCCAGCATCACCTGCCCGCGCCCGCGGAAGGTGAACCTGGCCAGCACGTACCCGGCCAGCAGCCCGATCAGCAGCACGATCGCGGCCGCGGCCAGCGAGACCAGCAGGCTGTTGCCGATGTAGGTGCCGAAGCTGGCGAAGCCGAACAGTCGCTCGTAGTTGGCCAGCGTCGGCGAGCCGGGCAGGTAGGTCAGCGGCAGGGTGAAGATGTCGCCCTGCGGTTTCAGCGAGGTGACCACGATCCAGTACAGCGGGAAGATGGTGACCACCAGCCACACGCCGAGCACGGCGAAGCGGGCGAAGGCTGCTGCGCGCATCAGAAGTCCCTGCTCTTTTCCAGCCTGGTCGCGGCCAGGTAGAAGACCGTGAACGCGAACAGCAGCACCAGCACGATCAGCCCGACCGCGGAGGCCTGCCCGTAGTCCTGGGCGCCGATGATCTTGTTGATCATGTAGGTGGTGATGATGTGCGTCTTGCCTGCCGGGCCGCCGTCGGTCATCGCGTAGATGATGTCCGGGAAGTTCAGGATCCAGATCACCCGCAGCAGCACCACCAGCACCAGGGTGGGCCGGATGAACGGGATCACCACCCGCAGCAGCGCCTGGGTGTAGCTCGCGCCGTCCAGCCGGGCCGCCTCGTGCAGCTCCTGCGGCACCGACTGCAAGGCAGCCAAGATCATGATCGAGAAGAACGTGACGCCGTACCAGATGTTGGCGATGATCTGCCCGGTCTGCGCCCACTCCGGACTGGCCAGGAAGGCGATCGGCGCGTCCACGACGCCCAGCCGCAGCAGCAGGTCGTTGACCACGCCGAACTCGGCGTTGAACATCCACCGCCAGACCAGCCCGATCAGGAACCCGGACATGGCCCAGGGGAAGAACACCAGCGCCTGGTAGAGCCCCCGGCCGCGGAAAGCCTTCTGCAGCAACAGGGCCAGCGCGAAACCGAGCACGAACTGGCCGGTGAGGGAGAACAGCACCCAGATCCCGGTGTTGGCCAGCGCGGTCCAGAACCCTGGCTCGGCAAGGACTTTTTCGAAGTTGCCCCAGCCGATGAAGTCGGTGCTGGACAGGTCGAACAGGGTGTAGTTCTGGAAGGAGATGACCCCGCCGCGGATCATCGGGTAGTAGGTGAACAGCCCGACCAGCAGCAGCGCGGGCGCCAGGCAGGCGGTGATGAACAGCCCACGGTTGCGGCGCAGCAGGAAGGACGGGCGCGGGGCGGTCTCGGTCGTCACGCGCCACCGGCCTTCTTCTGCTCGGCCCAGAACTCGTCCCAGGAACTCAGCACCTCGGCCACCGACTCCTCCCCGACCAGCAGCGACTGCACGTCGATGTCGGCCTGCTTCTGCCAGCGACCCCAGCCCGGGTACTGGATCGGCCGCTCCACCACCACTTGCGCGGGGTCGTTGGCCATGTCCAGGTAGGCCTTGAACGCGCCGGTGGTGAACTGCGGGTCAGTGGCCGCCGCGGTGTGCACCGGGATCAGCGAGTGCTCCTTGGCCCAGCGCAGGCCCTGTTCGGCCGAGCTGAGGAACTCCAGCAGCTTTACCGCCGCGTCCCGGTTACGGCTGAACGAGGTCACGCCCCAGCC
Source organism: Crossiella sp. NPDC003009 (assembly GCF_053591555.1). Taxonomy (NCBI): domain Bacteria; kingdom Bacillati; phylum Actinomycetota; class Actinomycetes; order Pseudonocardiales; family Pseudonocardiaceae; genus Crossiella; species Crossiella sp. NPDC003009. The sequence continues at coordinate 282,654 of NZ_JBSFUA010000002.1, forward strand.
CGCGTAACCGGTGGGCTGCAACGCGAGTCCGCTGGGCCCCTTGGGAATCGGCAGCGTGGTCCACGATCCCTTGGGCAGCCCGGTGGCCCGCTCGGTCGTCTTGATCACCTCGGGGTCCTGGATGAGCAGCGAGGTCACCCCGGAGGTGAAGCCCTGCACCATCTCCGGGTAGCTCCAGCCCAGCGACCCTGGCGGCGACCCGGTCTTGAACAGCTTGAGGAAGGCCTCCATCGCGGTGGCCGCCTCCGGCGCGGCGAAGATCGTGCCGCCGTCCTTGCGCCAGAACCCCTGCGCTGGATCGACCTTCGGCCCGACGTAGGCGGAGATGATGGACACCGCGTAGTGGAAGGTGCCTGCCCCGCCGCGGAAGGAGTAGCCGAACCGGTTCTTGCCGGGCTCGGTCAGTTGCACCGCCGCGTCGATCAGCTCCGGCCACGTGGCCGGCGGCGCGATTCCCTTCTCCGCCAACCGGTCCGTCCGCGCGAACAGGGTGTTCTGGAAGAACCCGTACGGCACCAGGTACGGCTTGCCGCCCACCGAGGCCGCCTTCTGCCGGGCCAGCGGCGTCAGCTCCGGCCAGCCGGGCCAGCCCGAGACGTAGGGGGAGAGGTCGAGCAGGCTGTCGTTGTTGACGAACTGCTTGACCGTGTAGTCCCGCACCTCCACCAGGTCCACGTCGTTCTTGGCGCTGAGCACCTGCGCGATCTTCTGGTCCGCGCTCTGCAACGGCGGCGAGATCAGCCGCACGTCGACGTCCGGGTTGGCCGTCTCGAAGGCGGTGATCATGTCCCGCAGCAACGCGGTCCGCTCCGGACTGGTCAGGCTCTGGATCACCCGCAGCGTGGTCCCGCCGCCAGGGCCGCAACCGGTCAGCACCGAGGTCAGCACCAGGGCCACCAGCCCGAACACGGCGGATCGTGGTCTGCGCATGCCGCCCCCGAGACGTGTCAACGTTGTCAACCCTGGTCGAGTCCGGCGAACGTAGCCGAGCCCCCGAGCCGCTGTCCAGGGTCATTAGCTGGGTGGAGACCTTCTGGAAACCCCTTTCCCGCTACCAAGTCCACATGAGACAACGGCTACTCCTCCTGCTCGCCACCACCGCGGCCCTGCTCGGCCTCACCGCGGTGCCCGCGGGCGCGATCACCAACGGGGACAACGCGCGGGTGCCCACCCCGTGGATGGTCTCGCTGCAGAGCGCCGGCGAGCACGAATGCGGCGGCACCCTCGTGGCCCCGCAGTGGGTGCTGACCGCCTTCCACTGCGTCGCCGAGAACGGCGGCGGCGACCTGCTCCGCATCGGCGGCCGCGACCGCCTCCGCGGCGGTGTCGTGGCCAAGCCGGTCGAGGTGGTCAAGCACCCCTCGGCGAAGTTCGACCCGGCCACCGGGTTCAGCGGCGTCGACCTGGCCCTGGTCCGGCTGGACCGCCCGGTGTCGTTGCCGCCCATGCGGCTCACCGGCGACTCGCCGGGCGCCGGCACCAGGCTGGACCTGTTCGGCTGGGGACTGACCTGCTCGGACAACCCGGACTGCACGTACCCGGACCGGCTCCAGCAGATCGCGCTGCCGGTGGCCCCGGACGCCGAGTGCTTCCGCGGCAAGGACAACCCGAAGGCGCTGTGCCTGCCTGCCAAGGACGGCAAGGGGGCCTGCTCCGGTGACTCCGGCGGGCCCGCGCTGGTGCGGACCTCACGGGTTTGGCGGCTGGCCGGGGTGACCTCGGGCGGCGGGCCGAAGGATGCGTCGAAGCCCTACCAGTGCGGCAGCCCGAACCACTTCAGCGCCTACACCGACGTGGCCCCGGAGGTGGCCTGGATCAACTCCGTGATCCGCTAACCCAGCTGCTCGAACGCGGCGGCGAGATCAGCCACCAGGGTCTCGCCGTCCTCCAGGCCCACCGACAGCCGGACCAGGCCGACCGGGATGCCCATGGTGGCCCGCACCGACTCCTCCACGGTCACCGCCGGCGCGTTGACCAGGCTCTCGTAGCCGCCCCAGGACACGCCGATCCTGAAGTGCTGCAACGCGTCCACCCACCGCTCCACCAGCGACGGGTTCTCGGTGTCCAGCTCGAAGGCCAACAGACCGGAGAAGCCGGCGAGCTGCCGCCTGGCCAGCTCGTGGTCCGGGTGCGAGGGCAGCCCCGGGTAGCGCACCGTGCGCACCCTCGGGTGCGACTCCAGGAACTCGGCCACCCGCAGTGCCCGCTCCCCGTGCGCGGCCATCCGCACCCCGAGCGTGCGCAGGCCCTTGACCGCCTTGGCCGCGTCGTGCGGGGACATCGCCGCGCCGTAGAGCTGGTACTCGGTCAGCGCCAGCGGCCGCACCAGCTCGGCCGAGCCGCAGACCACGCCGCCGACCAGGTCGCTGTGCCCGCCGATGTACTTCGACAGCGAGTGCAGCACCAGGTCGACGCCCATGGTGATCGGCTTCTGGTACAGCGGGGTGGCCCAGGTGTTGTCCATGATGGTGGTGGCGCCGTGCGCGCGGGCCAGCTCGACCACCGCGGCGATGTCCTGCACCCGGAAGGCCATGAAGGTCGGCGACTCGAAGTACACCACCGAGGTCTCCGGCCGGATCAGCTCGCGGGCCTGCGCCAGGTCGGCGGCGTGCGTGTGGGTGACGCCGAACTTGCTCAGGTAGCGCAGGAAACTCGTGGTCGGCCCGTAGATCGCGCCCACCGCCAGCACGTGGTCGCCCGCGGCCACCCTGGAGGACAGGGTCGCCGAGATCGCGCCCATGCCGGAGCCGAAGCATTTCGCTCGCTCGGCCCGCTCCAGCGCGGCAAGCTTGTCCTGTAACAGCGCCACGGTCGGGTTGGTGCCGCGCCAGTAGACGAAGTTCTCGTCCTCGGCGCGCAGCGCCTTCCCGAGCGCGGCGGCGTTCGGGAAGGTGAAGAGCGAGTTCTCGTAGACCGGCGGGTGCACCGCGCCGAGGAAGTGCTGGGCATCCTCACCCAACCGGGTGCAGATCCAGTCGTCGCTGTACACATCGGACACGAACGCGAAGGCTACTCCGGGGGAGGGGTGAGGCGATGACGGTGGAGTTCCGCCTGTTCGGCGCGGTGGAGGCCACCTGGGCGGGGCGCGCTCTGGCACTGGGGCACGCGCGGCAGCGCAGCGTGCTCGCGGTGCTGCTGACCGAGGCCAACCGGCCGGTACCGGCCGCGGTGCTGCTGGACCGGGTGTGGGGGCAGCGGCTGCCGGACACCGCGCGGGACACCCTGGGCAGCTACCTGTCCCGGCTGCGCCGCACCCTCGCGCCCACCGGCGTGACCCTGACCCGCGGCAACGGCGGCTACACGCTGAGCGTGCCGGAGTCCGCGGTGGACCTGCACCGCTTCCGCGCGCTGTGCGCCAAGGCCCGCACCGCGCCGGAACCGTTGCCGCTGCTGGCCGAGGCCCTCGCGCTGTGGCGCGGCGAGCCCTTCGCCGACCTGGACGCGCCCGGCCTGGAACCGCTGCGCACCGCGCTGGCCCAGGAACGCCACACCGCCGAGCTCGACCGCGATGAGCTGCTGCTGGCCGAGGGCAGGCACGCCGAGCTGCTGCCCGAGCTGACCACCGCCGCGGCCGCCGCCCCGCTGGACGAGCGCCGCGCGGGCCAGCTGATGCTCGCGCTGTGCCGCCTGGGCCGCCAGGCGGACGCGCTGGCCCGCTACACCGAGCTGCGCGCCCGGCTGGCCGAGGAGCTCGGCATCGACCCCGGCCCCCGGCTGCGCGAGCTGTACCAGCGCATCCTCACCGCCGACCCCGGCCTCACCCCGCCGACCGGCACCACCCCGGCCCAGCTGCCTGCCGCGCCGAGGCTGTTCACCGGCCGCGCCGCCGAGCTGGCCGGGCTGGGCGTGGACGGCACCAGTGTGGTGAGCGGGATCGGCGGGATCGGCAAGACCTCGCTGGTACTGCACTGGGCGCACGCCAACCTGGCCGCCTTCCCGGATGGGCAGCTCTACGTGGACCTGCGCGGCTTCGACCCGTCCAGCCCGCCGATGCCGCCCGCGGTGGCGCTGCGCGGTTTCCTGGACGCGCTCGGCGTGCTGCCCGCCGCGGTGCCGGTGGACGAGCACGCGCAGGCCGCGCTGTACCGGAGTCTGGTCACCGGCCGCAGGTTGCTGGTGGTGCTGGACAACGCCCGCGACTCCGAACAGGTGCTCCCACTGCTGCCGGGCAGCCCGTCCTGCACCGTGGTGATCACCAGCAGGCACCGGCTGGACGGCCTGCTCGCCACCCACGGCGCCCGCCCGGTCCCGCTGGACGCCCTCGCCGACCCCGACGCCCGCGACCTGCTCTCCCGGTACCTCGGCGAGTCCAGGCTGGCCGCCGAACCCGAGGCGGTCACCGCGCTGCTGGACCGCTGCGCCCGGCTGCCGCTGGCCCTGGGCATCGTGGCCGCCCGCGCCGCCACCCATCCCGGCTTCCCGCTCTCCGCGCTGGCCGAGGAGCTGCGCGAGGACCGCCTGACCGCGCTGGACTCCGGCGAGCTGACCGCCAGCCTGCGCGCCGTCTTCGCCACCACCTACCAGGCGCTGACCCCCGAAGCGGTCACCCTCGCCTGCCTGATCGCGCACGCCCCAGGCCCGGACCTCAGCCGCCCCGCCCTGCTCGCCATGGCGGCGGACCCCCAGCCCGCCGCCACCGCGTCCCAGCCCACCACCCGCGCCCTGCTCCGCGAGCTCACCGCCCTGCACCTGGTCCAGGAACACGCCCCATCCCGCTACCGCATGCACGACCTGGTCCGCCTGCACGCCACCGAACGCGCCGCCCCCGACGAGCCCGCGCTGCGCCGCCTGCTGACCCACTACCTGCACGCCGACGACCTGGCCGTGGAGTGGCCGAACCTGTTCGCCGCCACCGAGCTGGCCGCCCAGCGCGACTGGCTGCCCGAGCTGACCGCGCTGTCCGCCCGGCTGTCCCGCCACCTCGACGAACGCGGCCACTACGACGCCGCCCTCGCTCTGCACACCCTGCTGCTGGGCACCGGCCACGCCGAGCTCGAAGGGCCAGCGCACATCGGCATCGGCCTGACCCGCTGGCGCCGCGGCGACTTCGAGCCGGCGATCACCAGCTTCACCCGCGCGCTGGAGGTCGGCCGCCGCCGCGCCGACGACCTGGTCACCGGGCAGGCGCTCAACGGCCTCGGCCTGTCCCACTGGCGGCTGGGCGAGAGCGCCACCGCGCTGGCCCGGCACACCGAGGCGCTGGCACTGGGCCGGGCCGCCGGCATCCCGCACGTGGAGGGCTACGCGCTGGTCGGCATCGGCTTCGCCGCCCAGTGGCTCGGCGACTACCCGTCCGCGCTCAGCCACCACCGGATGGCGGTCACGGTGGCGGACTCCACCGGCGACGCGGACCTGGAATGCCACGCCCGCAACGGAATCGGCATCGCCTGCGTCGGCCTCGACCGGCTGACGGAGGCGATCGCGCAGCACGAGCGGGCGCTGGCGCTGGCCCGCCGGCGGGAGAACCGGTACGCCCAGGCGCACAGCCTGACCTGCCTCGGCCTGGCCCGGCACCGGGCGGGCGACCCGGCGGGCGCGCTGGCCCCGCTGCGGCAGGGCCTGGCCACCGCGCTGGAGATCGGCGACGGGTACCAGCAGGCCCGCACCCACCAGCTGCTCGCCGTCCTGCACCAGGACCGCGGCGAGCCGGACCAGGCGGGCCACCACGAGCGCTCGGTGCGGGAGCTGCGCGACCGGCTCGACCTGCCGGACGCGGTGCACGAGATGTTCCCGCCTGCCAAGTGACGAGCCGGGCCCTGCTGCTGCGCAGGGCCCGGTCCCGGGTGGGCGAACGCCCCCTCGACTCCCTCGACGTCCGTTCGCCACACGGCCTCCACCGTGCCCGCGCGTCCCTGCGGGAACCTTGCGCGTTCCTGGAACTCCCAGCTCACGCTCGTTGGCACCGCCCGCCGACCGGGTGACCGCGATCACCAACCACACTGGAGAGCGGACATTTCACCCGAGGGAGGGAGCGGCGTGTTCGCTACGCCCACAGCGCGTTTCCGAGCGGTAGCCATCGCCGAGGCGTTTTCCTGGGCCGGCCTGCTGGTCGGCATGTTCTTCAAGTACGTCATGGTCTTCAACGACCTGGGCGTGAAGATCTTCGGCCCGGTGCACGGAGTGATCTTCGTGCTCTACCTGTTCGTGGTGCTCATGGTGCGTGAGCCGCTGAACTGGGACGGGCGCACCACGACCTGGGCGCTGATCGCGAGCGTGCCGCCGTTCGGCACCATCGTGTTCGAGCGCTGGGTGAACAAGCGGACGGCGGCCGCGGTCACTCCGTGAAGTCGCCGGTGGCCAGCCGGACCTTGGCCAGCAGGGCGGTGAGCTGGACCGTCTCCGGTCCGCTCAGCCCCTGCAGGCCGAACCCGGCCTCCACCACCGCCTCGGTGGCCACCTTCATCCGGTCCCGGCCGGCGTCGGTGATCGCCACCAGGGTGGTGCGGCGGTCGGTCGGGTGCGGCTCGCGCTGCACCAGGCCGTCGCTCTCCAGGCGGTCGACGATGTTGGTCACGCTGGTCGGGTGCAGCTGCAGCCGCTCGCCCATCACCCGCATCGGCAGGCTGCCCCGCCGGGAGAAGGTCAGCAGCACCAGCGCCTCGTACCTGGCGAAGGTCAGCCGGTGCGGCTTCAGCGAGGCGTCCACCGCCGACTGCACGATCTGCTGAACCCGCATCAGGCTGGTCACCGCGGCCATCGTCTCGGAAGGCCCGATGCGCTGGGTCCAGGATTCGGCGGCCCGCGCGATCGGGTCGAATGGGAGCGGATGGCCGGTCATGACTTCTGAAACTAGCAGTGCGTACTCAGCGGTAGCAGCCCGAGATGGATCTTTTTTCACACCGTGGAACCCAGGGAGGCCCAGCCGATGCTCGTCGCGTTCAGTGTCAGCCCGTCCGGTGGTGAGGGCGGTGGCGTCAGCGAGGCGGTCGCCGCCGCGGTCAAGGTGGTCCGGGAATCGGGACTGCCCAACGAAACTTCGTCCATGTTCACCACCATTGAGGGCTCTTGGGACGAAGTGATGGACGTGGTGAAGCGCGCGGTGGAGGCGGTGGCCGCCTACGGTCCCCGGGTCTCGCTGGTGCTCAAGGCCGACATCCGCCCCGGCTTCACCGGCCAGCTCACCGCGAAGGTCGAACGGGTCGAGGCCCACCTGACCGAGGGCTGACCCGCTGGTCGGCCATGGTCGGTCGTCCTACTATTGGATTGCCGACCACGGTCTGGAGGCGCGGATGGACATCGGAGCCGGACGTGAGCGCTGGGTGCACCGCTACGCGGACGCACAGCGGAAGGGCCAGGTCAGGGACGCTGACTTCAGCACCCTGTCCGGCCTCGAGGTGGACCCGGTGTACGGGCCGCGCCCAGGCGATCAGGTGGAGGGCTTCGAGCGGATCGGCTGGCCGGGCGAGTACCCGTTCACCCGCGGCCTGTACCCGACCGGCTACCGCGGCCGGGAGTGGACCATCCGGCAGTTCGCCGGGTTCGGCAACGCCAGGCAGACCAACGAGCGCTACCGGATGATCCTGCGCAGGGGCGGCGGCGGGCTGTCGGTGGCCTTCGACATGCCCACGCTGATGGGCCGGGACTCCGACGACCCGCGCAGCCTCGGCGAGGTCGGGCACTGCGGGGTGGCCATCGACTCCGCCGCGGACATGGACATCCTGTTCGAGGACATCCCGCTGGAGCAGGTCACCACCTCGATGACCATCTCCGGGCCCGCGGTGCCGATGTTCTGCATGTACCTGGTCGCCGCCGAGCGCCAGGGCGCGGACCTCGGGCGGCTGAACGGGACCCTGCAGACCGACATCTTCAAGGAGTACATCGCGCAGAAGGAGTGGCTGTTCGCGCCCGAGCCGCACCTGCGGCTCATCGGCGACCTGATGGCCTACTGCGCGGAAAACATCCCGGCCTACAAGCCGCTGTCGGTCTCCGGCTACCACATCCGCGAGGCAGGCTCGACCGCCGCGCAGGAGCTGGCCTTCACCCTCGCCGACGGCTTCGGCTACGTGGAGCTGGGCCTGTCCCGGGGGCTGGACATCGAGAAGTTCGCGCCGGGGCTGAGCTTCTTCTTCGACGCGCACATCGACTTCTTCGAGGAGATCGCCAAGTTCCGCGCCGCCCGCCGGATCTGGGCCCGCTGGCTGCGCGAGGTCTACGGGGCCAAGACGGACAAGGCGCAGTGGCTGCGCTTCCACACCCAGACCGCGGGGGTGTCGCTGACCGCGCAGCAGCCGGACAACAACATCGTGCGCACCGCGATCGAGGCGCTGTCCGCGGTGCTCGGTGGCACCAACTCCTTGCACACCAACGCGCTGGATGAGGTGCTCGCCCTGCCCAGTGAGCGGGCCGCGCAGATCGCGCTGAGCACCCAGCAGGTGATCATGGCCGAGACCGGGGTGACCAATGTGGCCGACCCGCTCGGCGGCTCCTGGTACGTGGAGGCGCTCACCGACCGGCTGGAGGCCGAGGCGGAGCGGGTCTTCCAGCGGATCAAGGACCTGGCCGCGCTCGCCGTGCCCTCCGGCAACCACCCGATCGGCGAGATGACCTCGGGCATCCTGCGCGGCATCGAGGACGGCTACTTCACCGGCGAGATCGCCGACGCCGCCTTCGAGTACCAGCAGGCGCTGGAGAAGGGTGACAAGAAAATGGTCGGGGTCAACGTGCACACCGACGTCACCGCGGATTCTCTGGAGATTTTGCGGGTTAGTCACGAGGTTGAAATCGAACAGAGACAAACCCTGGCCGAACGCCGCGCCCAGCGCGACCGGTCAGCCGTTGATGGGACCCTTGCCGAACTCCGCGCGGTCGCCAGGGGTGAAGGCAGTCTGATCGAACCGATGCTCGCCGCGGCCCGCGCCGAGGCCACTCTCGGGGAAATCTGCGACGTGCTCCGCGAGGAATGGGGCACCTATACCGAGCCCGCCCGGTTCTGATCAGAGCCATTACCGCGCCACTTCCACCTCCTGGAAGCTCCTTGTAGTCGGGGCGTCACCCCCGGCTTAATGGAGGCATGCCTCCTCGCACAGCAGATCCGGTAGCGCTCGCCTACCAGGCGGTGGTCGACCACATCTCGGCCGAGGACTTCGCCTGTCTCGGCGCTCGGGCGGCGCTGCGCAAGAACGCCATTACGCACCACCACTACGGGGATTTCGGTGACGTGTCCGAAATCGCAGCTCTACATCACGACCTGGTCACTTACGCGAAGGAGACGAAGTTCAGCAACAAGAGCTTCGCGAGCTTCCTGGCCACCTTCGACGAGCTGGAGTGTCCCAGCGAGCAGCACTTCGAGCGGTTGCTGTGGGGGCAGCTGCAGGCGCTGCACGACTACGACGTGGCCCAGGGCACGCGCTGGTACCGCCTGTACAGCAGCGACCCTGGTAGCAGCGACTTCGCCTACTGCGTCGGCGGGCACCCGTTCTTCGTCATCGGCATGCACCCCAACGCCTCCCGGCCGGGCCGCCGGTTCCCCCGGCCTGCCGTGGTGTTCAACTCCCACGTGCAGTTCAACGCGCTGCGTGAGAAGTTCTTCACCATGCGTGAGCGGATCCGCGAGCGTGAGATGGAGTTCCACGGGTCGGTCAACCCCAGCTTCCTGGCCTACGAGGATGAGTCCAGGCATTACGGGGGTCGTTTTACCGAGCCCGACTGGGTGTGTCCGTTCACCCCGAGGGTGACTGGCAAAACTGCCGGTTCTGTCAGTCTGCCGAAGAAGCTGCCCCCGCAGGAGTGACAACCGTCATAGTGCCGACCGTACACAATTCCATCCCGGTGCCGATCCGGCCATTCCGGCCAGTCATCAACTCCCGCCCGTGAACTCCTCTCGCGAAGGCATGGAAAAGTACCGAGCATGACCAACCGCACCCGGCCGATTCCGATTCCCCGGGTGCGGTCTGATTTTCCCGGAAACCCACACCCCGCCCACCGCGAATTGCCGCTCAGCGCCCTTTCCGCGCACCGCGGCGAGCGGCCGAACCACCAGGCGACCCCGCCGCCGCCAACCCGGATCGCCGGGCGGGCGGCGCGACATACCCGGGTCGTGTCAGGATGGAAACCGTGACAAGGCCCGATCCTCGTAAGACCGCCGCACTGTCCGCCGCGCTCGCCGGAGCGGTGGACCTGTCCGCGCTCAAGGCCAGGGCCGACGCGGCAGCCCGTCAGCCGGCCGGCCCCGCCCAGTCCGAGCCCGGCGCCCCCGCGGCCGCCGGCGGTGGTGGCGGTGGCGAGTGGGTCATCGACGTCACCGAGGCCGACTTCCAGGCCAAGGTGGTCGAGCGCTCACTCCAGATCCCGGTCGTGGTCGACCTGTGGGCCACCTGGTGCGGCCCGTGCAAGCAGCTGTCCCCGGTGCTGGAACGCCTGGCCGAGGCCAGCGGCGGCACCTGGCTGCTGGCCAAGGTCGACGTCGACACCAACCCCCGGATCGCCCAGCTCTTCGGCGTCCAGTCGGTGCCCACAGTGGTCGCGATCGCCGGCGGCCAGCCGGTCGACGCCTTCGCCGGAGCGCTGCCCGAACCGCAGATCCGCGAGTGGCTGACTACCCTGATCGACGCCCTGCGCGACCGCCTGCCCGGCATCGCCGCCGCTGAGGCCAACCGAGGCGCCGCCGCCGAGCAGCCGGCGGAAGAGGAGCCGGAAGACCCGCGCTTCGTCGCCGCCGAAGAAGCCTTCGACCAGGGCGACTACGCCGCCGCCGAGGCCGCCTACCAGGAGATCCTCACCGCCGAACCGGCCAACGAGATGGCAAAGGCCGCCCTCGCCCAGGTCCGCTTCACGGCTCGCGCCGAGTCGGCGGACCCCTCCGCCATCGCCAAGGCCGACGCCACCCCAGACGACCTGGACGCCCAGCTCGCCGCCGCCGACGCCGAACTGGCCACCTCCCAGGTCGAGGAGGCCTTCACCCGCCTGATCAACGCGGTCCGCCGCACCGCGGGCGAAGACCGAGACCGAGCCCGCAAACACCTCGTCGACCTGTTCGAGCTCTTCGACCCAGCCGACGACCGAGTGATGAAGGCCCGCCGAAACCTGGCCAGCGCCCTGTTCTGACCCAGCGGACATCCCCCGGGAGCCACCCACGGCCCACCCGGGGGATTCCCATGCCCAGCCCCAGGCGTCCCGCTAGCCAGCCACCCAGCCAGCCCAACCTCGACTGGCCCCAGCCCGCGCGGCCTGTAGCCCAGCCTGGCCCGAACCCGTTCTGACCGCAGCTTCCGCCCAGCCCGGCCCCAGCCGCAGCCTGGCCGCAGCCCAACTCGGGCCCGGCCCCGGCCCGCCCCCAACCCCGGCCCGCCCCCAAACCGGCCCGCCCCCAAACCGGCCCGGCCCAACCCGGCGCTGGCCCCAGCCCAGCCTGCCTCCAGCTCCAGCTCCAGCTCGGCGCCAGCTCCAGCTCGGCACCAGCCGAGCCCCGGCCCCAGCTCCGGCCCGGCCCGGCCCGGCACCAGCCGAGCCCCGGCGGCGGCCCATCCCCAGCCCCGGCCCGGCTCCAGTCCGTTGCTTACCTGGCCCGGCTTGCCCCGCTCAGGCTCCGAAGTCCTCGACACACGGCGAGCTGCCCTCCATGAACCCGATCCGGAACGCCTCGATCCGCGCGAACCCGGACGGCACATGCGTCCCGTTCACATCCGCCGCGATCAGGCTCTTCCCGGACAGCAGCTCGGCCACCGCCTCGTCCAGATCCCCCGCCGAAATCCGGATGGTCCCCACTGGGTTGCGCCCCCCGCTGGGCCGTTCCAGCAACGCCCCGGCCCAGGAGCCAACCAGGCAGGCGGTGCGCAGCCCGGCGTTGGTGTCGCTGAGCGGGAACCCGGTCGCCTTCTGCACCGAGAGCACGTACCGCGACGCCACCTCGGCGAAGGCCGCGAAGTCCCCGATCGCCATGCCCTTCTTCGCCCCGCGCTGTGGCGCCGCGCCGATCTGGGCGAGCTGCTCCACTTCCAGGCTGATCGAGTTGGTCGCCGGGCAGTAGGAGGCCGGCTGGGTCACCTTGCCGTCCGGGCAGCTCACCGAGCCGTTGAGCACGTCGGGCGGCTGCGCCCCGGACTCCTTGAACACCAGCTTGAGGTTCTCCACGATGGTCAGCAGGTTCTCCGCCGTGATCGGCAGGTTCCCGCGGAAGCTGTCCGTCGCCTTGAACGGCAGCTCGGTGATCCGCCGCTGGATCTCCGCCGGATCGATCTGCGCGCACCGCACCGGCCCCTGGCTGAACCCGAACTGGAAGGCCGATACCCGGTCGAAGGCGTTGCCGTGCGCGTTCTTGTTGGTGAAGGAGGAGCCGACCTGGTCCCGCAACGAGAACATCGTCTGCAGCACGTTGTTCAGGCCCTCGCCGGTGGACACCACGAAGTGCGGGGTCTTGCCGTCAGCCATGTGCTTGAAGAAGGCCCCGGTGAAGCAGTCGGCCTGCTGCTCACTGACGATCGTCGGTGTCCCCGGCTTCGCCAGCCCCGCCCGCTGCGACACGGCGTGCCCGATCTCGTGCGCCAACACGGTCACCACGGCCAACTCGCCGAACCGATCGGCCAGCTGGGGCAGCAGTTGCCCCCGGTCCCACGCGATGGTGTCCTCGGACGGACAGAAGAACGCGTTCACCATTTCCTTGGTATTGGTCCGGCACAGCTGGAGGTTCGCCCCGTCGGAGTCGTAGGAGACGTACCGCGACACCGCCTGGAACGGCTTGCCGAAGTCCTTCGGAAACCGCTCGATCCAGTAGTCCTGGACATCGGCGACCGCGTTGCGCGCCAACGTGTCGATCGGCCCACTGTCGCTGTTGTCCACCTGGATGGTGGCCGCCGGCGCGCCACTCCGAGCCCCACTGGGCCCCTCGGTGACGGGCAGCCCGGCCACCTTGCCGGAATCAAGAACGGCCCCAGCCCGCTTGGCCTCCCCACCAACCTTGACGGCGCACCCACCAACAAGCGCCACCAGCGCCAACGCGCCCACCGCGCGCAAGACCGCGTGCCGAACCGAGGGCCTGACCACCCAGAAGCTCCTTCTCACCGACTCCGCAGACCGTACCGCGAGCACCCCTCACCTCCGGTCATGATTCGGACAACCTCCGCCCCAGCCCTGAGAACCCCAACCGCGACCCAGCCCCGAAGCCCCACCCACAAGGCCCTCTCCCGAGCCCCACCCACACCGACGCACCCCCACCCCCGCCGGTTCACCCGACGCGCAACCAGCCACAAGCCCGGCCCGGCCCAAGCGGACGACCAGGTCCGCGCCGCCGCCCAGCAGCTCCCAGTGCCCAGCGGTCATCCACCGCCCAGTAGCTATCCACCGCCCAGCGACCGCCGCTGCCCAGCGGCCGCCTACTGCGCGGCCGCCGTCTACCGCCCGGCCGCCACTCGCCGCAGCGGTCGTTGCCCGGTGATCACCGCACTCTGGTCGTCCGCCCAGCGGTCGCTCGCCCATTGGTCGCCCGCTCAAGCGGTGATCCGGCCCGGTAGTCGCCTAGCCTTCCCGCAGGCCGCAGCGCAACTCGGCACAACCGGCCTGATGTGCTGAGACTCGGGTGCCCACGCCTGCCTGACTGTTCGAGCGTGCACAACGCGTCCGTCGGCGCGTGTGGCGACTTGCGTGCCCGGCTGGCCCACAGCGCGCCGCGGAGCTGGACGCGCTTGCCCGAGTTCAGGACACGCCGCAGGCGTCCGCGCCCTGGAGGGTGCCGGTGCGGAACACTCCGACCCGCTCGAAGCCGGTCGGCAGCCCGTGACCGCCGGTGTCCCGGGCCGCGTAGTCGAAGCCCAGCAACACCTGCACGGCCTCGTCCAGGTCGCCCGGCGAGAGGCCGAAGGAGCTGTCGGACGGTCGCAGCACCGAACCGGTGTACGCCCCGGCCAGGCACAGCGCCTGCTGCCCGGCCCGCTGCTCACCGACCGGGCGGCCCATAGCCGCTATCGCGGCCAGGCCGTACCGGGTCGCCAGCAACATGCCGGTGGCGTAGTCGCCGATGTCGTTGTGCAGCGCGGTCGCCCGGTCCATGTCGATCGCGATCGACCCGTCCTGGCAGTAGGCGATCGGACCTTGTGTTCCAGGCGAGCACTCGCCGTTCACCGTGCCCCGCCGCACCAAGGGCGTCTGCCACGTGCGGCCGGCCTTGGTGACCAGGTTGCCGAAGAAGGCGGACAGGTTCGGCGTGACCGCGTCAAGCATGTCCTTGAATGGCAGGTTGCCGCCGCGCGCCCGGTCCACGAAGTCGGTGAAGGCTCGCTGGGTGAACTGGCGGTTCTGCGCGGTCATCCGTCCGCACAGCGCGGCCCCTTCCCGGTAGCCGTCCTGGAAGGCGGACACCCGGTCGAAGGCGTTGCCGTGCGCCGCGTCGTCGCTTTCCGAGGTGCCCACGGGGTCCCGGAAACTGATCAACGCTTGCAGTGCGGCGTCCAGTTGGTCGGAGGTGACCCGCAGGTGCGGAGCCTTGCCGTCGGCCACCCAGCGGACGAACGTTCCGGCGTAGCAATCGGCCATGGCCTCCATGAGGATCGTCGGGTACTGCTCGGGTTGCTTGCGTTGTTCCTCCGCGCCCACCCCGGCCCGGTGGTGCACGGCGTGCCCGACCTCGTGTGCGAGGACCAGTACGACGGCGGCGTCGCCGTACTTGTCCCGCAGCACCGGCAGCAGAGCCGAGCGGTCCCAGGCGATCGCATCCACCGAGGCGCAGTAGAAGGCGTTGCCCTCCACTTCGATGGCCTGCGACGCACAGGGTGGCGGCTTGGCGGACCGGTCGGTCGTGTCGACCGAGTAGTAACCGCCGGCCAGCTCCTGCCACGGCTTGCCGAACGTGGCCGGATAGGCCTGCCGCCAGTACTCGCCGATGTCGGTCACCGCCGTCGCGGCCAGCCGGTCGACCAGCCCGCCGTCGGTGCCGCGGACAAATCCGGGATCCACCGCGACCGAGTTGGTGGCGGCGACCGGACTGCCCGCCACGGCCACGGTGCACCCGGCGAGCAGCGCCGTGGTCAGGGCGAGCACGGCGAGACTGGGCCGCAACGATCGACGCCGGAGTGGTGGCCGCACTAGACCATTGTGCCGAGAACGGCGGCTGTTGTGGCCGATGCGGTGGCCACGAACATTCGCCGCGTCCAGCTAGTGGCCCGGCTGGCCGGTCTGCTCAGGCGCTCCGCCAGAGGTGCGGACTGCTGGCGGAAGCGGCGGAAACCTGAATGGACACGGCCTGTGGCGCGATGTGGCTGGCGAGTGTGGTGGACTCCTCAGCCGCGGCGTCTACTGGCGGAGGTCAGGCTGGTTGGGCTGCGTGAGCTGGGGTCTCGGGCGTGTCGGTCACCTCCTCTCTGGCGAGGATGCGTCGCAGGGCGGTGGTCAGCGCCGCGGTCGGGTCGGAGTGTGCGGTGTCGGCGCGCCAGGCGACAAAGCCGTCCGGGCGGATGAGCAACGCGCCGTCCGGGGAAAGCTTGGTTGCGGCGAGCCACTTTTCGTTCTCATCGATCACTGGACCGTGGTGCGGGTGCAGCAGCTGTGCTGTCACCGGCACGTTGAGGGAGTCGGCCGCTGCCTCCGCGGCAACGCACCAAGTGTGTCCCGCCTGGCCGGTCAGGACGGTGAACTGGGACTCCACCAGATCAAGCGTGGAGACCCGGGTCCCGTTGTGGCTTACCCAGACGTGTGGCGCCCTGGTGCCAGGGGAACCGTCGAGGACGACCTCGGTCAGTGACGGCAGGTCGGTGCGTGGTGCGATCACCGCCCCGGCCGCGTAGTGGTGGCCGACCTGCGCCACCAGGATCTCCGCGATGCCGAGCTCGCTGCGCTCGGTGACCTTGCTGAAGTCCCAGTGCAGGCGACGGTTGATGCTGCGTAAGAGGACCTGCTCCATGGTGAACAGCGCCAGTGGCCTGCGTTCGACGTCATAGGTGTCGAGCAGGGCCGGCCCCGCCTGACCGCGGTGCACCGCCGCGAGCTTCCACGCGAGGTTCTCCGCATCGGCTATCCCGGTGTTCAGGCCGAAGCCGCCGGTTGGCGGGAGCACGTGGGCGGCGTCGCCGATCAAGAACACCCGTCCGGTGGAGAAGCGGTCGGCCACCAGCGCGGTGGACTGCCAGGGCAGCACGCTGAGGATCTCGACCGGGACGCCGGCCTGGCCGATCGCCGCTTCGACCAGCTCCAGGCATCGCTCCGGCGGGAAGTCAGCTGGGCTCTGGCCGTTCGCGGGGTCGTACGGGATGTGGAAGGCGTACCGGTCCTGGCCGTCCACCGAGAACAGTGGGCCGGACGCCCGTGGGTTCCTGATGTCGTAGAGACCACCTGGCCGGTTGGCCAGCAGCGAGCCCAGGTCGGCGCGGAAGAGAATGTTGATCATGTGGCCGCCCAGCGGGCCCGGCCCGGTGGTGGTGATGCCGGTCCAGGAGCGGATGCGGCTGTGCGCGCCGTCCGCGGCCACCAGGTAGCCGGCGCGAATCCGGCCGCGTTCGCCGGTGGCGTGATCGAGGACGATCGCGGTCACGCCCTGCTCGTCCGGCTCAATCGCGCACACCTCGACGCCGAACCGCACGGAGGCGCCCTGGCTGACCGCGGCCTCGAACAGCACCGGGTCCAACTGGTCCTGCGCGCGGTCGCCGCCGGTGGCCGGACTGATCTCCTCGGCGGTGGCTTCCAAGCCGAAGAACCCGGACCCCGTGGTCTCAGGCGGACCCAGCGCGGCTACCTCGGCGAGGGTGGAGACGGTGACCCGGCCGGTCGGCGGCGGTCGTCGCGGCGTGGTGTGGATCGCCGGTTCGAGACCGGCCGCACGCAGGGGCTCGAGGCCTCGCAAGCTCACGCCGAGCGCGCGCGGATGGTTGGACAAGCCCGCTCTTCGTTCGACGACCAACGGCTTCATCCCCTGTCTGGCAAGGAAAACCGCCATTGACAGGCCGACCGTGCCCGCGCCGGTCACCAGCACGTTGACTTCCTCGTTGAACATGTCCATCCTCACTTTGGGCACGGTGTTTCCGACTTGGCAACACTGTGCCCGTCGGCTAGGGTGGCTGTCAACCCGGCTGGACTGAGGACGAGCAATGAGTGGTGCGGACAACCCATTGCCCAGGGCTGACGTGGTGTGGACCCGGATCCCGGTGGTGGTGGAGCGGGTCCGCCGACCAAGCCTGACGGTGGAACGGATGGTGGACGCGGCAGTGCGGGTCGCGGACGCCGAAGGGGTGGACGCGGTGTCGATGCGGCGCCTGGCCACCGAGTTGGAGACAGGTACGACATCGCTGTACCGGCAACTGTCCGGAAAGGAGGATCTGCTTGAACTGATGGTCGACAGCGTCTACGGCGAATGCGCGTTGCCGGAGCAGCCCTCCGGTGACTGGCGGACAGACCTGAGCCTGGTCGCCACTGAAGGACGTCAGCTGATGCTCCGGCACTCCTGGCTTGTGTCCGTGGTCGGCAGCCGTCCGCCGATCGGGCCGAACGCCTTGCGGTACATGGACTTCGCACTCGCGGCGGCGCGCGGGGCAACGGAGGACGCCACCGAGGCGAGCGGGCTGGTCGACGCCGTGTCGAGCATGGTGCTCGGCGGAGTGGTGAATGAGGTCGCTGAGCGAGAGGCTCAGCGCCGTAGTGGCCAGGACGAGCGGCAGTGGCGCGAGACCGTGCAGCCGTACATCCAGCAGGTGGTTGAGAGCGGCCGGTATCCGGAGGTCACGCGACGGGTGCTGGACGCAGTGGACCGGACGCATGAGCAGCAGTTCGAGCTTGGGCTTGAGTTGCTGTTGAACGGCATCGCGGCGCGGATCGGCGCTGGTCAGCAGGCTTAGCATCCTCCCTGCGGGCTGCGGGCTGCGGGCTGCGGGCTGCGGGCTGCGGGCTGCGGGCTGCGGGCTGCGGGCTGCGGGCTGCGGGCTGCGGGCCATGACGGCCTGACTCGGCATGCAGCTGACCCGGGCGCGGCTGGAGTGCGCGCTGGGGCGATGCCGGAGTGCGGGCTTGATGGTGAGCCCGAGTGAGTCCGTGGAGCGGGGCTCGGTGCCGCTTGCGGTGAAGGGCCGGGCGGCTGGGGTGTGGGTATTTCGCTGGCTGCTGGCCGATTGCGGCTGGTGTGATGCCTGCGCGGCTACTGGACGGCCGCTTGCGACTGGGAGGGGTGGCGGTGGCCGGGTTTGTGGCTGAGGCGGGGCTGGCGGCGTATCTGGGTGACGACGAGGTGATCGACTTTCGTAGTCCGGTGGTGGGCTCGGTGGTGGAGCGGTTGCGTGAGTCGCACGGGGATGGGTATGCGCGGGCGGCGTTTGAGTGGGTTCGGGATGCGGTGACGCATTCGATGGATGTCGGGGATCGGCGGGTCACCTGGCGGGCTTCGGATGTGGCGGCGGTGGGGACTGGACTTTGTTACGCCAAGTCGCATCTGCTGGTGGCCTTGTTGCGGGGGAACGGGATTCCGGCTGGGCTTTGCTATCAGCGGTTGGCTGATGGGGCCGGGAGGTTTGTGTTGCACGGGTTGGTTGGGGTTTGGGTGGCGGGGGAGGGGCGTTGGGCTCGGGTGGATCCTCGGGGGAACAAGCCGGGGGTGTGGACCGAGTACTCGTTGGGGGAAGAGCGGGTTGCGTACGTCGTGGATGAGGCGGCGGGGGAGGTCGACTATCCGACCGTGTACGTGTCGGGGCATCCCGTGGTTGTGCGGGCGTTGAAGAACAGTTCGGATTGTGTGGAGCTGTGCGCGGGTGGGCTGCCCGGGGAGCTGTGACGAGGGCAGGGGCAGGGCGCGTTGGGGCGTGAGAGGCCTGGGGAGAGTGATTTTGGGTTACGGCGGGCCAGGGCAGCGCTGAACCAGGTGGGCAGGGCAAGGCTGGATCAGCTGGAGGCCGGGCGAGGGTGGAGCAGGCGGATGGCTGGCCAGGCGGGGCCGACTGGTGGAGTGGCTGGCAGGCGGGGCCGACGAGGCGGACGGCTGGCCAGGGGGCTCGGGCAGCGTGGCGTGAGGCGGGCACACAAGCGACGCTGCGCGGTGTGGCGGGGCGGTGCACGAGTGACGCTGCGCGGTGTGCCGCGGGGGCGCATGAGCGACGCCGCGCACTGTGACGCGGGCGGATGCGGAGCGGCTTTGCGCGGTGTGACGCGGGTGATTGTGGAGCGATGTTGCCTGGTGTGACGCGGGTGAGTGCGGAGCGATGTTGCGCGGCGTGGCGGGGCGGCCCACGAGCGACGGCGCGCGATGTGACGCGGGGCGAACGCGGAGCGACGATGTGTGGTGTCGCCTGGGCCAGTGCGGAGCGATGTTGCGTGGTGCGGCGTGGGGCAGCTGCCGGAACGGGGCTGGGTGACGTGGTGCGGGCCGGGTACGAGCGAGCGCAAGGCGGGCTTGGCGCGGGTGGCTGGGCGGCACGGAGCGGAGCCCGGATGGGGCAGGGCTGGGAGTAGAGCCCGGAGCGTGTGAGCCGAGGCGGGTGGCCTTGGGGTGCGGCGGCGGGTGGGGTGGGTGATTGGGGGGTTGGTGGTGTGGTGCCCCCCCCGATCACCTCGGGTTAGGCGCCTTCGTAGGCGAGCCAGATGACGCCGTTGGGGGGGAGTTGGAGTTTGGCGGAGGCTGGGCGGCCGTGGTGGGGGTGGAGGGTGGCTTGGACTCCGCCCAGGTTTCCTACGCCGGAGCCGCCATAGATTTCGGCGTCTGTGTTGAGGACTTCTCGCCAGTGGCCGGCCAGGGGGAGGCCGATTCGGTAGTCGTGGTGGGGGTTGCCCGCGAAGTTGGTGATGCAG
Organism: Crossiella sp. NPDC003009; assembly: GCF_053591555.1. Taxonomy (NCBI): domain Bacteria; kingdom Bacillati; phylum Actinomycetota; class Actinomycetes; order Pseudonocardiales; family Pseudonocardiaceae; genus Crossiella; species Crossiella sp. NPDC003009. The sequence goes on from NZ_JBSFUA010000002.1 coordinate 302,340, forward strand.
GCGACGGGGTTGCCGGTGTGGGTGTCGTAGCGGAGGAAGCTCAGGACGTTGCCCGCCGAGTCGTTGGCATCGATCCAGGCGAAGCCTTCGGGGCTGGTGTCCTGGGTGTGCAGGGGCGGGTGGGCGCGGTAGGTGTGGTTGAGGTCCGCGACCAGGCGCTGCAGGCCCGCGTGCAGGGGGTCTTCCAGGAGGTGCCAGTCCAGGGAACGCGACTCCGACCACTCCGCGATCTGGCCGAACTCGCCGCCCATGAACAGCAGCTGCTTGCCCGGGTGGGCCCACATGAAGGCGAGCAGGGTGCGCAGGCCGGCGGCCTTGTTCCAGTTGTCGCCGGGCATGCGGGTCCACAGGGAGCCCTTGCCGTGCACTACCTCGTCGTGGGACAGGGGGAGCACGAAGTTCTCGCTCCAGGCGTAGACCAGGGCGAAGGTGACCTCGTTGTGGTGGTAGGACCTGTGCACCGGGTCGTGCTGGAGGTAGCGCAGGGTGTCGTGCATCCAGCCCATGTTCCACTTGAAGCCGAAGCCCAGGCCGCCGAGGTGGGTGGGGCGAGTGACGCCCGGCCACGAGGTGGACTCCTCGGCGATCATGAGGATGCCGGGGTGTCGCTTGTAGACGGTGGCGTTGAGCTCTTGCAGGAACTGCACCGCGTCCAGGTTCTCCCGGCCGCCGTGGGCGTTGGGCAGCCACTGGCCCTCTTCGCGCGAGTAGTCCAGGTACAGCATCGAGGCGACCGCGTCCACGCGCAGGCCGTCGATGTGGAACTCCTCGATCCAGTACAGCGCGTTGGCCACCAGGAAGTTGCGGACCTCGGTGCGGCCGAAGTCGAAGACCAGCGTGCCCCAGTCGGGGTGTTCGCCGCGGCGCGGGTCGGCGTGCTCGTACAGCGGCTCGCCGTCGAAGCGGGCCAGGGCCCAGGCGTCCTTCGGGAAGTGGGCGGGGACCCAGTCGACGATGACGCCGATGCCGCGGGAGTGCAGGTGGTCGACGAAGTAGCGGAAGTCGTCCGGGGAGCCGAAGCGGGAGGTCGGCGCGTAGTAGCTGGTGACCTGGTAGCCCCAGGAACCGCCGAAGGGGTGCTCGGCCACCGGCATCAGCTCGACATGGGTGAAGCCGGTCTGCTCCAGGTAGTCGCCCAGCTCCTTGGCCAGCTCGCGGTAGTCCAGGCCCGGCTTCCAGGAACCCAGGTGCACCTCGTACACGCTGATCGCGCTGCGGCTCCAGTCGGTGGCCTCACGCTTGACCAGCCACTCCGCGTCCACCCACTCGTGCCGGTCGACCGTGACCACGGAGGCCGTGGCCGGCGGCACCTCGGCGGCGAAGGCCAGCGGGTCGGCCTTCTCGTGCCAGGAGCCGTCGCGGCCCAGCAGCTTGAACTTGTACTTGGTGCCGGGCTGCACGCCCGGCACGAAGACCTCCCACACGCCGCTGGAGCCCAGCGAGCGCATCGGGGTGGCCAGGCCGCTCCAGCCGTCGAAGTCGCCGCAGACCCGGACGCCGCGGGCATTGGGCGCCCACACCGCGAACGAGGTGCCGGTGACCAGGCCGTTGGGGGTCTCGTACCGGCGGTAGTGCGCGCCCAGGGCGTCCCACAGCCGCTCGTGCCTGCCCTCGCCGATCAGGTGCAGGTCGAGCTCGCCGAGGGTGGGCAGCCAGCGGTACGGGTCGTCCACCGTCTCGCTGTGGTCGCCGTAGGTGACCTCCAGCCGGTAGTCGCCGGGCGGGTGCGGCACCTGGCCGGAGAACAGGCCGTTGTCACCGACCGGCGTCAGCGGGTACCGGCCGCCGTCCTGGAGCACCGCGACGGCGCTGGCGTGCGGTTTCAGCGCGCGCACCACCGTCCCGTCCTCGTGCGGGTGCGCGCCCAGCACCGAGTGCGGGTCGTGGTGCGAGCCGGTCAGCAGCCGCCGCACCTCGTCCGGGGGCGGGGCACAGACGTCCAGGCTGGTCACGACGGTTCCTCTCCTGAGGTGATCCTGGCGATGGAGGACAGCGGGATGGGCAGCCACTCCGGCCGGTTGGCGTGCTCGTAGGCCACCTCGTAGACGGCCTTGTCCAACTCGAGCGCGCGCAACAGCTCGGCGTGCTCCCTCGGATCGCCCGCGACCTCGGCGTAGCCCGCGCAGAACGCGGTCCGGTTGCGCTGCGCCCACTCCAGCGCGCGCACGGTCAGCTGGTGGTCGTCGGCGTGCCCGACCAGCCGCTGGTGCGCGGCGTAGTCGAAGGACCGCAGCATGCCCGCGACATCGCGCAGCGGCGAGCGCAGCTTGGCGCGCTCGGCCGCGGGGGCGGCGGGCTCGCCCTCGAAGTCGATCAGCACCCAGCCGGTGACCGTGCGCAGGCACTGGCCAAGGTGCAGGTCACCGTGCACGTGCTGGACCTCGACCGGCTGGTCGGCGTCCAGCGCCGCGTCGAAGGCCTTGCGCAGCGCCTCGGCGTGCTCGGCCAGCTCCGGCACGGACTCCAGCATGGTGTCCAGTCTGCGGTGCATCGCCGCGACCAGCGCGGTGAGCTCCTCGGCCGTGGCCAGCCTGCTCTCCGCCGCGCGGCGCAGGTCCGCGTGCACCTCGGCCACCGCGTGGCCCAGTCGCTGGGCCTCGCCGGCGAAGTCGCCGCCGACCTCGTCGGCGTGTAAATCCGCCTCGGCCATCAGGTCCCGCACGCTCGCGGTGGCCATCGCCCAACCGTCCGCCGCACCCTCCACAAAGGACTGCAACAGGCCGAGCGTGCCGTCGGGTGCGCTGATCGAGCCCAGCGGCGGCGCGATGTGCTCGCAGCCGACCGAGGCCAGCGCCCGGTGCAGGGTCAGGTCCCGGTTCTCGCCGGGCACCAGCTTGCGGAACAGCTTGAGGATGTACTGGCTGCCGTAGACCAGCGAGGTGTTGCTCTGCTCCGCGCCCACCGGCCGGCCGCGCAGGCCGGTGCTCAGCTCCACCCCCGGCTCCGGGGTGAACCGCAGGTCCTCGACCTCGCGGTTGGCCGCGATCAGCGTGAGCAGCTCACCGGCCAGCTCCGGGTCCTGGCTGGCGTCGTAGCAGTGCCAGCCGTCCCAGTCGCAGACCCGGTGCGGCAGCAGCCAGTCCGGCAGTTCGGGCCGCGCGCCCAGCAGCAGCTGGTAGCGCTCCGGCGCCAGGCCCTGGTCGACCTCCACGATGGCCAGCACCAGTGTGGGGTCGTCGGCCAGCAGCGGGGTGAGCCGTTGCGCGCGCACCCCGAGCACCGGCCGGTCCTTGCCGGCGAACCACCGCTGCCCCGGTAGCCAGTCGGGCAGCGCGCCGGTCAGGGCTTCGGGGAGGACGGTGAGGTCGAGCCGGGCTGAGGTCAACGGGCGTCACCACTTTCTGCCGTGGCGGCGATCTGGAACCAGTAGAAACCGTGCCCCGGCAGGGTGAGCAGGTACGGCAGCTCACCGATCGCCGGGAAGTGCACACCGCCGGTCAGCTCGATCGGGGTGCAGCCCGCGTACGCGGACAGGTCCAGCTCCACCGGCTGCGGGAACCGGGAGAGGTTGTTCACGCAGATGACCACGTCCTCCGGCTCAGTCTCCTCTTCCGGGGTCCAGCGCCGCAGGTAGGCCAGCACACTCGGGTTGGAGGAGCCCAGCTCGGTGAAGGTGCCCAGCCCGAAGGCCGGGTGCTCCTTGCGCACCTCGATCATCCGCCGGGTCCAGTGCAGCAGCGAGGAGGTGTTGTTCAGCTGCGCCTCGACGTTGACCGCCTGGTAGCCGTACACCGGGTCGTTGATCACCGGCAGGTTGACCCGGTTCGGGTCGCACTTGGAGAACCCGGCGTTGCGGTCGGGCGTCCACTGCATCGGCGTGCGCACGCCGTCGCGGTCGCCGAGCCAGATGTTGTCGCCCATGCCGATCTCGTCGCCGTAGTACAGCACCGGCGAGCCCGGCAGGGACAGCAGCAGCGCGGTGAACAGCTCCTGCTGGTTGCGGTCGTTCTCCAGCAGCGGGGCCAGCCGTCGCCGGATGCCGATGTTCGCCTTCATCCGAGGATCCTTGGCGTACTCGGCGTACATGTAGTCGCGTTCCTCGTCGGTGACCATCTCCAGGGTCAGCTCGTCGTGGTTGCGCAGGAAGATGCCCCACTGGCAGCCCGACGGGATCGCGGGGGTCTGGGCCAGGATCTCCGAGATGGGGAAACGGCTTTCCCTGCGCACCGCCATGAAGATCCGCGGCATCAGCGGGAAGTGGAAGGCCATGTGGCACTCGTCGCCGCCCAGCTCGGTGTCGCCGAAGTACGGCACCACGTCGGCTGGCCACTGGTTCGCCTCGGCCAGCAGCACCCGGCCCGGGTACTCGTCGTCGACCACCTTGCGGCAGCGCTGCAGGAACGCGTGCGTCTTGGGCAGGTTCTCGCAGTTGGTGCCCTCCTCCTCGAACAGGTAGGGCACCGCGTCCAGCCGGAAACCGTCGATGCCGAGGTCCAGCCAGAACCGCAGCACGTCCAGCATGGCCTCCTGCACCGCGGGGTTCTCGTAGTTGAGGTCCGGCTGGTGGGAGAAGAACCGGTGCCAGTAGAACTGCCCGCGCACCGGGTCGTAGGTCCAGTTCGAGGTCTCGGTGTCGACGAAGATGATCCGCGCGTCGGCGTAGCGGGAGTCGTCGTCGCTCCAGACGTAGAAGTCGCCGTAGGGCCCGTCCGGGTCGCTGCGGGACTGCTGGAACCACGGGTGCGCGTCCGAGGTGTGGTTGAGCACCAGGTCGGTGATCACCCGGATGCCTCGCCGGTGCGCCTCGTCGAGCAGGTAGACGAAGTCGTCCACGTCGCCGAACTCCGGCAGCACCGCGCGGTAGTCGCTGATGTCGTACCCGCCGTCGCGTAGTGGCGAGGCGTAGAACGGCGGCAGCCACAGGCAGTCCACCCCGAGCCAGCGCAGGTAGTCCAGCCTGCTGGCCAGCCCACGCAGGTCCCCCGAACCGTCCCCGTTGGAGTCGGAGAAGGCCCGCACCAGCGCCTCGTAGAACACCGCGCGCTGGAACCAGCCGGGCTCACGCGGGGCCAGCCGGGCATGCCGGAAGTCCTCCGCCTGGGGCTCGACCAGATGGCCGTCCGCGGTCAGCGTCTCACCGGTGTGCGGGACACCCGCCAGGCCGGGCACTACGGTCATGGACGCCTCCACGCGGGTTTGGGTGGGCTTGGGCAATGACGACCAGCCTTCGTCAACTACGTGATCAACAGGTTTCGGCTCAGTAGCGTTGGATCGTCACGACATGGGCGACCGCGTGGTGCGGCTCCAGGCGGATGAAGTTCCCCTGGCCCCAGTCCCAGATGTCCCCGGTGACCTCATCGCGCGCGACAAAACGCTCTCCCCAGTCCATACCCAAAGCGGGCAGGTCCAACCACAGCGTGCCCTGCTGGCCGTTGTCCGGGTCGAGGTTGACCACGACCACCACGGTGTCCCCGGAAGCCGGGTCCTGCTTGGAGTAGGCGATCAGCGCGTCGTTGTCCACGTGGTGGAAGTGCAGCGTGCGCAGCTGGTGCAGGGCCGGGTGCGCGCGGCGGATGCCGTTGAGGCGGCGCAGCCACGGCTCCAGCGAGCGGCCCTCGGCCAGCGCGGCGGCGAAGTCGCGCGGGCGCAGCTCGTACTTCTCCGAGTCCAGGTACTCCTCGCTGCCCTCGCGCACCGCGGTGCCCTCGTAGAGCTCGTAACCGGAGTACACACCCCAGCTCGGGGACAGGGTCGCGGCCAGCGCGGCCCTGATGGCGAACATCGCCGGGCCGCCGTGCTGCAGCGACTCGTGCAGGATGTCCGGGGTGTTGACGAACAGGTTCGGCGTGGCCTCATCGGCGTGCTCGACCAGGCCGACCCCGAAGTCGATCAGCTCCTGCTTGGCGGTGCGCCAGGTGAAGTAGGTGTAGTACTGGGTGAAGCCGCGGCGGGCCAGGCCGTACATCCGGGCCGGGCGGGTGAACGCCTCGGACAGGAACAGCACGTCCGGGTGGGACTGCTTGACCTGCCAGATCAGCCAGTGCCAGAAGTCCGGCGGCTTGGTGTGCGGGTTGTCCACCCGGAAGATCCGCACCCCGTGCTCGACCCAGTGCAGCATCACCCGCAGCACCTCGGCGTAGATGCCCTGCGGGTCGTTGTCGAAGTTGACCGGGTAGATGTCCTGGTACTTCTTCGGCGGGTTCTCCGCGTAGGCGATGGTGCCGTCCGGGCGCACGGTGAACCACTCCGGGTGCTCCTTGGCCCACGGGTGGTCTGGCGCGCACTGCAGCGCCAGGTCCAGCGCGATCTCCATGCCCAGCTCGCCTGCCCGGTGCACGAAGCCCTTGAAGTCCTCCAGGGTGCCCAGGTCCGGGTGGATGGCGTCGTGGCCGCCCTCCTCCGCGCCGATGGCCCACGGCGAGCCGGGGTCCTCCGGCACGGAGACCAGGCTGTTGTTCGGGCCCTTGCGGTTGACCCGGCCGATCGGGTGAATCGGCGGCAGGTAGACCACGTCGAAGCCCATGCCCGCGACCCGGTCCAGCGCCGCGGTGGCGGTGGTGAAGGTGCCGTGCACCGGCTTGCCGAACTCGTCCCAGCCGCCGGTGGATCGCGGGAACAGCTCGTACCAGGAGCTGTACCTGGCGCGCTGCCGGTCCACCCACAGCTGCTGCCACTTGCCCTTGGTCAGCAGCTCGCGCACCGGGAACTCGTGCATGATCCGGCTCACCGGCTCCGACAGCGCGGCCGCGATCCGCTCCGGCAGCTGCCGGGCGGTGTCCCGCAGGCCGAGCGCGGCCGACATCAGCTGGGCCCGGTCGTTACGCCGATCGGGTCGTTTGGCCACCCGTTCGAGCAGCCGGGCGCCGATCTCCAGGTCGTTGTCCAGCTCGGCCGCGGCCTGACCAGCGCCGACCTTGACCTCCACCGCGTGCCGCCAGGTGGCCCAGGGGTCGCTCCAGGCGTCGATCCGGAAGGTCCACATGCCGGGACGGTCGGGCGTGATCACCGCCGCCCAGCGGTCCAGGCCGACGCCCTCGGGCACCATCCGGGTCTGCCGGGCCACCCGGTCGCCAGGGCCCTTCCACACCACGGTCGCGGCGATCGCGTCGTGGCCTTCCCGCCAGACCGTGGCCTGCACCGGAACATGTTCGCCGGCAACGGTTTTGGCGGGGAATCGTCCGCAGTCGATCAGGGGGGAGACCTCGTCGATACCGAGCCGACCAGTCACCGGCGCCGCCCTTCGTCACGCTGGGGATTTGGGTAGTTGCAGTCTGCCTGACTCGATCCAGCTCACGTTCACCGGGCCTGGTGGCTGAATCACACGTATTGGTTAGCCAGTTGTGCGCTGGCGCACACTCATCATGAGTGGGATCCCCCGAGCGGTCCAGTCGGCAAACCCGGGCCTTGTGGACAGATTTCAGCCTGTGGATGGTGCAATTGTTTGCAGGCTGCGCTGGGAATGTTGCCATCGGTGCGGGGGTGCGGGATATGGTCCGCGTCCGTGAGAGCTCTGCGTCGCTTCACCGTCCGCGCCAGTCTGCCCGAGCCGATCGCCGCACTGGGGCGACTGGCGACCAACCTCCGCTGGGCCTGGCACCCACCGACCCAGGACCTGTTCGCCGCGGTCGACGAGACCATCTGGCAGGAGACCGGCGGCGACCCCATCCGGCTGCTCGCCCAGGTGCCGGTCGAACGACTCCAGCGGCTGGCCACCGACGAGAGCTTCCTCACCCGCACCAGGGCCATCGACGACGACCTGCAGCGCTACCTCGGCCAGCCGCGCTGGTACCAGCGGCGGCAGGAGGAGATCGAGGGCGCCCAGGGCCTCGGCGAGCAGGGCCTGCCCAGCTCCGTCGCCTACTTCTCGATGGAGTTCGGCGTCACCGAGGCGCTGCCCAACTACTCCGGCGGCCTCGGCGTGCTGGCCGGCGACCACCTCAAGGCCGCCTCCGACCTGGGCGTGCCGCTGATCGGCGTCGGGCTGCTCTACCGCTCCGGCTACTTCCGCCAGTCGCTGTCCCTGGACGGCTGGCAGGTCGAGCACTACCCGGTGCTGGACCCGCGCGGCCTGCCGCTGGAGCCGCTCACCGAGCCCTCCGGCGCGCCGATCCTGGTGCACGTGGCCATGCCGGCCGGCCGGGTGCTGCGCGCCCGGATCTGGAAGGCGCAGGTCGGCCGGGTGCCGCTGCTGCTGCTGGACTCCGACGTCGAGGACAACGACGACGACCTGCGCGGGGTCACCGACCGGCTCTACGGCGGCGACCAGAACCACCGCATCCGGCAGGAGATCCTGGCCGGGATCGGCGGGGTGCGCGCGGTGCGGGTCTTCTGCGAGCTGACCGGGCACCCGCAGCCCGAGGTCTTCCACACCAACGAGGGCCATGCAGGCTTCCTGGGCCTGGAACGCATCCGCGAGCTGGTCACCAGCGAGAATCTGGACTTCGACCAGGCGCTGTCCACCGTGCGCGCGGGCACCGTGTTCACCACGCACACCCCGGTGCCGGCCGGTATCGACCGCTTCCCGGTCGACCTGGTGCAGCACTACTTCGGCGCGCCCGGCAACGAGTCGGCCGGGCTGCTGCCCGGCATCCCGTCCGAGCGGGTGCTCGCGCTGGGCGCCGAGCAGAACCCCGGCATGTTCAACATGGCGCACATGGGCCTGCGGCTGGGCCAGCGCGCCAACGGCGTCTCCCAGCTGCACGGCAAGGTCAGCCGGGAGATGTTCAGCGGCCTGTGGCCGGGCTTCGACGTCAGTGAGGTGCCGATCGGCTCGGTCACCAACGGCGTGCACGGCCCGACCTGGGCGGCCACCGAGATCAGCAAGCTGCTCGGTGAGTCCGAAGTGGACAGTGGCGTCGGCCTGCGCGGCTTCGAGCCGGTCACCGACGCGCTGCTGTGGGAGCTGCGCTGCACGCTGCGCTCCCGCCTGGTGGAGGAGATCCGCCGCCGGGTCAAGGCGTCCTGGCTGCAGCGCGGGGCCTCGGCGCTGGAGCTGGGCTGGACCGACTCGGTGTTCGACCCCGAGGTGCTCACCGTCGGCTTCGCCCGCCGGGTGCCCACCTACAAGCGGCTCACCCTGATGCTGCGCGACGCCGACCGGCTGCGCGAGCTGCTGCTGCACCCGGAACGCCCGGTGCAGCTGGTGGTCGCGGGCAAGTCGCACCCGGCCGACGACGGCGGCAAGGCGCTGATCCAGCAGATCGTGCGCTTCGCCGACGACGCGGGTGTGCGCCACCGGATCGTGTTCCTGCCCGACTACGACATGTCCATGGCCCGGTACCTGTACTGGGGCTGCGACGTGTGGCTGAACAACCCGCTGCGCCCGCTGGAGGCTTGCGGCACCTCCGGCATGAAGTCCGCGCTCAACGGCGGCCTCAACCTGTCCATCAGGGACGGCTGGTGGGACGAGTTCCACGACGGCAGCAACGGCTGGGCCATCCCCACCGCGGACGGCATCAGCGACCCCAACCGCCGCGACGACCTGGAGGCCACCGCGCTCTACGAGCTGCTCGGCAACCAGGTGGCCCCGCTGTTCTACGACCGCGGCGAGGACGGCGTGCCCGCGCAGTGGATGGCCATGGTGCGGCACACGCTGGCCTCGCTCGGCCCGAACGTGCAGGCCTCCCGGATGGTCAAGGAGTACGTGGAGAACTACTACGCGCCGGCCGGCCGTTCCGCGCACGCGGTGCGGGACAACGGTTTCGCCGGGGCCAGGGAGCTGACCGACTACCGGCACCGGATGCAGGCCGCGTGGAGCAGGGTGAAGGTGCTCGACACCGAGTTCGCCAGCAACGGCAGCTCGGCCACCCCGGTGCTCGGCGCGACCGTGCCGGTGACCGCCAGGGTCGAGCTGGCCGGGCTGGAACCGGCCGAGGTCGAGGTGCAGGCCGTGGTCGGCCGGGTGGACGACGCGGACGAGCTGCGCGACGTGGTGACCGTGCCGATGCGCTACGACGGCGACGGGCGGTACTTCGCCGAGGTAGAGCTGCCGTACGCGGGCTCGGCCGGGTACACGGTGCGGGTGCTGCCGCGACACCCGCTGCTGGCTTCGGCGGCCGAGCTGGGCCGGGTGGTCCTGGCGGGCTGAGGGCTCACGGGTTGGGGCGCAAGAGCCCAAGAACGGCTCGCGGAAGAGGCGTGGCGCGCCAGCGACACGCCGGGCTCTTGACCAGGCGGTGGGGTTGATTTTTCGCGTCGCCTTGTCGTGTGCCCGACGCATCCGAAGCTTGCTTCGCGTGCGGCGGGTACACGACGAGGCGACTGAAGAGCGAAAAATCCCGCGCGCGGAGCGCGCCAATCAGACACTGAGCAGGGCGACACCCAGGTTGAGTGCTGTGGCGTACAACAGCCACGCGAAGTACGGCACGAGCAACCAGGTGGCCGCCCTGCTCACTTTTGCCGCGCTGCACAGGGTCACCCAGACCATCACGTCCAAGATCACGATCAGGGCCAGCGCCGGCCAGAGCCACTTCATGGCGAAGAAGACCGGGGTCCAGGCCAGGTTGAACATCAGCTGGGTCCACCACTGCCACAGGCCGCGGCTGACCTCCAGCGGGTGGGTGTCCCGGTGTTGCCAGAGCTGCCAGGCGGCCAGGGCGATCAGGCCGTACATCAGCGTCCAGATCGGCGGGAACAGCCAGTTCGGCGGGGTGAAGAAGGGCTTGGGCGCGGCGTTGTACCAGGCCGCGACGCCCGCCCTTGCGGAGATTCCGGCCACGCCCGCGACCACGTAGCTGGCCAGCAGGAAGCCGATCAGGACGACCACGCTGCGCGGTCCGGAGGTCCAGGAGGCGCGGAGCGGCATGGCCCACAGCAGACCGCATCCGGCGGGAGGCGGCAAGCCGGGTCAGGACACGCTGAGCCGCGCCCGGGTGCCCGCCACCCTCGGCCACCACGGCGCGAGGGTCTCGGCCTCGTCCAGGGCCAGCCGGGCGGCCCGGTTGTCGCCGGTGGCCATCAGGGCCCTGGCCAGGGTGGCCAGGTCGTCGGCGCGGCTGAGGGTGGCGCCGCTGTTGCGGGCGCCGGAGCGGGCCAGGGTGGCCGCGCGGTCGGCGTTGCCGGCCAGCAGCTCCAGCAGGGCCTTGGTGCCGGTGAGCTTGAAGCCCGGGTAGCCGAGCTGTTCGGCGTCGTCCACGGCCTGGCGGGCGGTGGGCAGGCCGGTAGCCGCGTCCAGCTGGCCGACCTCCACCGCGTTCGCGGTCAGCGCGGCCAGTGAGGCCAGCGCGAAGGCCAGGTCCCGTGGTTCCTGGGCTGGGTCGGAAACCAGGCCGATGGTCAGCGCGAGCGCCTCGGCGTAGCGGCCGCGGGCCTCCAGCAGCGCGATCCGGGTCGCGGTGGTGGTGCGCCGCCCCGGGTGCTCCCTGGACAGTTCGGCGGTCAGCGCCTCCGCGGTCTCCAGGTCGCCGCCGTTGACCGCGTCGATGGCCTCGTTGACCAGCGGCGCGGACTGCCATTCCGCGACCCGGTGCCTGGGCAGCTTCGGCAGCTGGAACAGCAGCCAGCCGGTGGAGGTGGTGCCCGCGTCACGGCGCGGCAGCAGGCAGTGCGCGCCGGTGGCCAGCGCGCCGATGAGCAACCCGCGCCCGAACGGCGTGTCAAGCACGGTGGTCATGGCCAGCACGGCCGTGCCGCCGCCGATCGCGGAGGCCACGCCGGCCAGCCACATCCGGCACCGCGCGGGCGCCGCGCCGGGTCCGACCGAGACGCCGAGCATGATCGGAAGCAGCCGCACCGACACGGTCCGCCGCGGCGTGCGCAGCTCGTAGACCCTGGCGCCCAGCCCCACCACCACGTCGTGCACCCGCACCCGCAGCGCCAGCGCGCCGAGCAGCAGGCCCAGCTGCAGCGCCATGAGTTCGGCCAGCATGCCGGCCACCGCGCCGAGCAACCCGGCGACCGCCGGATCGAGGGCACGCTCCACGGCCACCACGGCGATGGCTGCGGAGGCGGTGAACATCCGTCCGGGTCGGATCGGGCGAGTCAGGGAGCCCATGCTTTCGAGACGGTACGCGGTACGCGGGGGTTCCGTCGGGCGTCAGGACGTATGCGAGGGTGGCAAGGTCCGCCCGATCGGGCAGTGGCGGTCCTTGCCGGTGCGCGTGGGCGTGCTAACGCCGTCCCGCACCCACCTGCCCTTTCGGGCGGCCGGACGGCCGGCGGGCGCATGCCCCGGAGCTGGGCCTGGCCGGACCGGAACTGGTCAGGGCCGACTCAGGCCACCGATATCCCTGGGCCGCAACCGGTTTGCCGCCCGATCGGGCGGGTCCGCCGCGGCCAGGGGGAAAAGCGCTGGACATCGTTCACGGCACCGCGGGCGTGCCGCCCGGCACCACCGGCAGCCCGGCCGCCTGCCAGCCGCGGAAGCCGCCGACCAGGTCCGTGGCCCGGCGCAGGCCCAGCCGCTGGGCGTCCCTGGCGGCCAGGCTGGAGGCGTAGCCCTCGTTGCACACGATGATCACCGGGCGGTCCGCGGTCAGGCCGGGCAGCCGGAACTCGCCGTGCGGGTCCAGCCGCCACTCCAGCACGATCCGCTCCACCGGCACCGCGTCCGGGATCTCGCCCTCGGCGGCCCGGTTGGCGATCGGGCGGATGTCCACCACCAGCGCGCCGGCCTGGCGCAGCTCCTCGGCGGCGGCCGGTTCCACCCGGTCCAGCACGGCACGGGCTTCGGCGAGCAGGTCCTCTGCGGTCGCGGTCATCAGGAGTCCTTTCGGGGTTCGGGCACCGCGGTGTACTCGGTCAGGCTGGCGTACTCCGTGGTCGGCAGCAGCGGCGGCGAGTAGGCGTGCACGCTGGCCGCGCCGATCGCGCCCAGGTTGCGCACCTGGTGCGCGCGGCCGCGGCCGAAGGCGACCGTGTCGCCGGTGGCCCTGGTGGCCGAGCGGACCGGGCCGCCCGGGTAGCGGTAGTCCTCGCGCAGCTCGCCCAGCAGCACGGTGAACGAGCCGGACGCGCCGCCGTGGTCGTGCGGCGCGGTGCCCTGGTCCTGGGCCCAGGACAGCAGCCACAGCTCCACGCCCTCGGTCAGCGCCAGCCGCGCCCACCAGCGCTGTTGCTGGCCGAACTCCAGGACCTCCAGCAGTGGCGTGGTCAGCTCGCTGGCCACCGTGCTGGTCAGTGAGCGCAGCTCCTGCGGGGTCCACAGCGGGCGGCGCGGGTGCAGCAGGTCGTGCAGGTAGGGCAGGTCCAGCTTGGGGTGGACATCGGGCCGGAACAGGGAAGTGGTCACGTGCTCGCTCCAGGTCGCGGGTGGCTTCGGGGTGCGGAGCCGGACGCGGCGCGGCGCTGGTCCCGGACGCGGGAACCAGCGAGTGGAGAGGGTGACGCCGAGCGGAGAGGAGCTCAGCGGCCGCGCCGCGTCAGCGGACACACGCAGCTGGCGACCCGGAGCAGGTCGACAGTGCGGTCACGCCACAGCGGCGGGCAGATCATGGCTCGATGGTGCCAGAAACCTGACCCGGTTGTCAGCGGCGTCTCACCTGGTGGCCCGCAGCAACATCAATGTCCGGCCGGGCACCGTCAGCGGCGTGCCCGGCGCCAGCGGGCCGGGCAGCGTGGGCGCGCCGTCGGCCGAGCCGGTGTCCAGCACCTGCTCGAAGCAGCTCGCGTAGCTCGGCCCCGGCAGCACGAACTCCACCGGCGCGGCGTCGGCGTGCAGCACCAGCAGCCAGGAGTGGTCCTCGGCCTGCGCGCCGGAGCGGGTGTGGCTGCGGCAGTCCGCGCCGTCGATCCACATGCCCAGGGTGTGCCGGGACCCGTCGAACCAGTCCGTCTCGGCCATCTCCTGCCCGTCCGGGCGCAGCCACACCAGGTCCGGCTCGTCCTCCGGCGTGGTCCGGCCCTCGAAGAACTCGGCCTGCCGCAGCGCGGGGCACTCCCTGCGCAGCCCGATCACCCGCCTGGTGAAGGCGAGCATCGCGAAGGCCGGTGAGCCGGGCACGGTCGGGCCGGTCCAGTCCAGCCAGGAGGTCTCGTTGTCCTGGCAGTAGGCGTTGTTGTTGCCGCCCTGGGTCCGCCACAGCTCATCGCCCGCGGTCAGCATCGGCACCCCGGTGGACAGCAGCAGCGAGCCCATCAGGTTGCGGGCCTGCCGGGCGCGCAGCGCGAGCACCGCGCCGTCGGCGGTCTCGCCCTCCACGCCGTGGTTCCAGGACCGGTTGTCATTGGCCCCGTCCCGGTTGTCCTCGCCGTTGGCCTCGTTGTGCTTGTCGTTGTAGGAGACCAGGTCGCGCAGGGTGAAGCCGTCGTGCGCGGTGACGAAGTTCACCGACTGCCACGGCCGCCTGCCGTCGTCGGCGTAGAGGTCGGAGGAGCCGGTGAGCCGGTAGGCCAGGTCGCGCACGTCGGTGCTGGCCCGCCAGAAGTCCCGCACGGTGTCCCGGAACCGGCCGTTCCACTCCGCCCACTGCACGCCGAAGTCACCGACCTTGTAACCCTCGCCGGTGGCGTCCCACGGCTCGGCGATCAGCTTGGTCTGGCACAGCAGCGGGTCGGTGGTGATCGCGGTGAGCAGCGCCGCGTGCCGGTCGAACGCACCGCCGCCGGGCCGTCCCAGCACGCTGGCCAGGTCGAACCGGAACCCGTCCACGCCCAGCTCGCCCGCCCAGTAGCGCAGCGAGTCGGTGACCAGCCGGACCACCGTCGGCGAACCGGCGTCGAGGGTGTTGCCGCAGCCGGTCAGGTCGTAACCGCCGCCGTTGGGGCCGTGCAGGTAGTAGGCGGGGGCGTCCAGGCCGCGGAAGCTCAGCGTCGGGCCATCCAAGCCGCCCTCGCAGGTGTGGTTGAACACCACGTCCAGCAGCACCTCGATGCCTGCCTCGTGCAGCGCGGCGACCATGGTGCGGAACTCCTCGACCTCCCGGCCCGGCTCGCTGGCGTAGGCCGCGTGCGGGGCCAGGAAGCCCAGCGTGGAGTAGCCCCAGTAGTTGTGCCGCCCGGCGCGGGCCAGCGCGGGCTCGTCGGCGAAGGAGTGCACCGGCAGCAGCTCCACCGCGGTCACGCCCAGCCGCACCAGGTGCTCGACGACCACCGGGTGGGCCAGGCCGAGGTAGGTGCCGCGCAGGTGCTCGGGCACCGCGGGGTGGCGCTGGGTGAAGCCGCGCACGTGCAGCTCGTAGACGACGGTCTCCTCCCACGGCACGTTCGGCCGTGGACCGGTCGCCGGCCCGCCGGGCGCGGTGACCACCGACAGCGGCACGCTGCCCAGGGAGTCCACGGCGGACGGAACCCCCATCATCGGGTCTTCACCCAGATGGCCGAGCGTTGCGTCCATATCGGTGACTGTGCCGCTGATCCGCCTGGCGTAGGGGTCGAGGAGGATCTTGGCCGGGTTGCAGCGCACTCCCCGGTAGGGCTCGTACGGCCCGTGCACCCGGTAGCCGTAGCGCTGGCCGGGCGCCACGCCGGGGATCAGGCCGTGCCAGACGCCGAAGGTCCGCTGGGTCAGCTCGAACCGCCGCTCCACCAGGCGGCCGTCCGGCCCGTCGTCCACCAGGCACACCTCGACTGCCTCGGCGGATGCCGACGCCACCGCGAAGCGGACTCCGCCGGGTTCCGGATGCGCGCCGAGCGGGAACGGCGCGCCGGCGAGCACCTGGGTCTCGTCGTCGGCAGTCATGCCCTTGATCTTGCCTCCTCCGGGGCCGGTTGCGGGAGCGTCGAGGGGACAGCCTGCCTCCCCGGTGGACGGGCCCGCGAGCGGGATGACAAGAATGGGGTCCGTGACCGAGCACGGCGGGCTGCCGGCCAGCGGGGCCAACGGTGTCGATGTAACCGATCTGGTGGTGCGCATGGACACCGTGGGTGTCCGAAGAGGGCGCACCACGCTGGTCCGCGGGATTGACTGGCAAGTGGAGCTGGACGAGCGCTGGGTGGTGCTCGGCCCGAACGGGGCCGGCAAGACCACCCTGCTGCGCCTGGCAGGCGCGGAGATGCACCCGACCTACGGGACGGTGCACGTCCTGGGCGAGAAGATCGGCCGCACCGATGTCTTCGAGCTGCGGCCCAGGATCGGCTTCTGTTCCGCCGCGCTGGCGGCCAGGGTGCCCGGCGAGGAGCTGGTGCGGGACCTGGTGGTCAGCGCCGGGTACGCGGTGCTGGGCCGCTGGCGCGAGGACTACGACCAGCAGGACACCCGCCGCGCCGACGAGCTGCTCAAGGCCATGGGCATCGCGCACCTGGGCGACCGGACCTTCGGCACCCTCAGCGAGGGCGAGCGCAAGCGCACCCTGATCGCCCGCGCGCTGATGACCGACCCGGAGATGCTGCTGCTCGACGAGCCTGCCGCCGGCCTGGACCTGGGCGGCCGGGAGGACCTGGTGGCCAGGCTTTCCGAGCTGGCCATGGACCCGGACGCGCCGGCCATGGTGCTGGTGACCCACCACGTGGAGGAGATCCCGCCGGGCTTCACGCACGCGCTGCTGCTGCGCGAGGGCGGCGTGGTGGCCCAGGGCCTGCTGGACGACGTGCTGACCGAGCAGAACCTCTCGGCCGCCTTCGGCCAGAACCTGACCCTGCGGCGCGACGGCGACCGCTTCTTCGCCTGGCGCAAGTGAGCGGTGGCGCCAGGCGGGTTACTGCGCGGTAGCCTTCTTCTCGTAAGCCTGTGGTCAGCGCGAGGAGGGCACCAGCGTGGGTGAGTTCGTCAGGCTCGAAGTCGACGGCGGGGTGGGCACCATCCGGTTGGACCGGCCGCCGATGAACGCGCTGAACAAGCAGGTCCAGGAGGAGATCCGGGCCGCCGCGACCGAGGCTGCCACCAGGGACGACGTCCGTGCGGTGATCGTCTACGGCGGCGAGAAGGTGTTCGCGGCCGGTGCGGACATCAAGGAGATGGCGGACACGTCCTACGCGGAGATGTCCGCGCGGGCCGGGGCACTGAGCTCCGCGTTCACCGCGGTGGCGCAGATCCCGAAGCCGACCGTGGCCGCGATCACCGGGTACGCGCTCGGCGGCGGGTTCGAGCTGGCGCTGTGCTGCGACCGGCGGATCGCCGGGGACAACGCGAAGCTGGGGCAGCCGGAGATCCTGCTCGGCATCATCCCCGGCGCGGGCGGCACCCAGCGGCTGGCCAGGCTGGTCGGGCCGAGCAAGGCCAAGGACATCGTGTTCACCGGGCGGTTCGTCGGCGCCGAGGAGGCGCTGCGGATCGGCATGGTGGACGAGGTGGTCGGGCCGGAGGACGTCTACGCCGCCGCGCTGCGCTACGCCGGGCAGTTCGTCAGCGGTCCGGCCGCCGCGCTGGCCGCGGCCAAGGCCGCCATCGACGGCGGGCTGGACAACGACCTCGGCAGCGGGCTGAAGCTGGAGAGCCACCTGTTCTCCGCGCTGTTCGCCACCGAGGACCAGAAGATCGGCATGCGTTCGTTCGTGGAGAACGGTCCCGGAAAGGCGAAGTTCGTTGGCCGCTGACCCCACCCCCAACCCGCACGCCACGGCCGAAGAGGTCGAGGCGGCCTTCCGGGACCCCAAGCTCGCCAACGTGCTCTACCACGACTGGGAGGCGGGCACCTACGACGAGAAGTGGTCCATCTCCTACGACGAGCGCTGCATCGACTACGCGGTCGGCCGGTTCAAGGCCGCGGCCGGTGACGCGGGCCCGTACGAGCACGCCATGGAGCTGGGCTCGGGCACCGGGTTCTTCCTGCTCAACCTGATGCAGGGCGGGGTGGCCAAGAAGGGCTCGGTCACCGACCTCTCACCGGGCATGGTCGAGGTCGCGCTGCGCAACGCGAAGAACCTGGACCTGGACGTGGACGGCCGGGTCGCCGACGCCGAGCGGATCCCGTACGAGGACGAGAGCTTCGACCTGGTGGTCGGGCACGCGGTGCTGCACCACATCCCGGACGTGCAGGCCGCCTTCGCCGAGGTGCTGCGGGTGCTCAAGCCCGGCGGCCGGTTCGTCTTCGCCGGTGAGCCGACCAAGGTCGGCGACTTCTACGCCCGCCGCCTCGGCCGCCTGACCTGGTGGCTGACCACCAACCTGACCAAGCTGCCGGTGCTGGACTCCTGGCGCCGCCCGCAGGCCGAGCTGGACGAGTCGTCCAGGGCCGCGGCCCTGGAGGCCGTGGTGGACCTGCACACCTTCGACCCGACCGAGCTGGAGCGGATGGCCCGCGCGGCCGGCGCGAGCGGGGTGAAGGCGAGCACCGAGGAGCTGACCGCGGCCCTGTTCGGCTGGCCGGTGCGCACCTTCGAGGCCGCGGTGCCCAGGGAGAAGCTCGGCTTCAACTGGGCGATGTTCGCCTACCGCACCTGGCAGCGACTGTCCTGGGTGGACGAGAAGCTGCTCACCGGGATCATCCCCCGGGAGGCCTTCTACAACGTGCTGATCACCGGCACCAAGCCCTAGCTGGTGAGCCGCGACCTCGCGGTGGGTGGCAAGTTGCCGCTCACCGTGGGGTGACGGCCGCCGCCCGACGCACAGCCTCCGCTCGGCGCACGGGCCGGGTGATCCACGGACAACCCACAGCCCGGCTGGGCACCCTGACGGCATGAGGGAGGCGGGGGCCGGGACGGCCGACGAGGTGTTGACGCGGATCCGGCGGGCGCTGCCCGGCGGCGCGACCCGGGGCCGCGCCGCGCCGGCGGCCCGCCCGGAGTGCCCGGTCAGCCCGGACGGCAGGCACTGCCAGTCCGCCACCGGCGCGCCCATCTGCCAGTTCTGCGGCGCGCCGATGTGAGAGTTCCGCGGCGCCGCCAGGTGAGTCAGTAGGCGCTGCTGGGGATCCAGTCGGCGTGACCGAAGCCGGTGCCGCCGGTCTGCGGCTCGAAGCTCCAGCCCTGGGCCGGGTCGGCCGGGTTGCAGTTGGCCAGCTGGATCGCCGCGCCCGCGGTCCCGTTCGCCGGGGCCAGGCAGACCGCCGGGTTGGCGGTGGAGCGCAGCAGGCCCTCCACGAGCGCCCAGCGCTGGTTGGCCGCGCCGGTGCACTCCTGCAGCTGGATGGCCGCGCCGGGGGCCAGGGTCGGACCGGCCGGGCCGAGGCAGCGGTCGTGGTTCAGCTCGATGTGCAGCGCCGCGGTGGCCGGGTCCCGCCAGAAGCCCTGGTTGCCACCACCGGTGCAGTTCCAGGCCAGCAGCTTGTAGCCGACCCTGGTGGAGTAGCCCTCGGCGTCGGCGCACAGGCTGGTCTTGGCGTTGCGCAGCTGCCGGAAGTCCAGCAGGCCGCGGTAGAGCGTGGCGGTGCCGGTGCTGGCCGGGTCCACGCAGGTGCCCTCCGGCCAGCTCGGGTTGGCGTAGAAGGCGGTCAGACAGTCGCCGTAGGCGGTGTGGCCAGCCTCGTTGGGGTGGAAGGACTGCTGGCTGCCCAGGAAGGTCAGCCCGCGCGCCCACGGGAGGTCCGAGCACACCTCGTGCCCGTGCAGCAGGCGGCTGGTGTCCAGGTAGCGGACGCCGGTGTTCTTCGCGGCCTGCCGGATCGCGCGCTCCACCATCGGCACCACCTTGTTCCGGGCGAAGGCCTGGTCCTTGAGGTAGAGCAGGCAGCCGCCCTGGTTCCAGCCGGGGAACTTCGGGTTGTCCTCCACGTCGGGGCCCAGCGGGCTCGGGTAGCTGCCGAGGACGAGCTGGTAGTCGCCGTCGCCGTAGCCGGCGTCCCGCATGGTCTGCCGGAGGCTGGCGATGCCCTTCTCCAGCGCGGCCTGGGTGCCGTTGGCCCGCTGCTGCATGCCGTCGGTGTAGGTCGGCCAGCAGTTGCCGACCAGCAGCAGCCTGCGCCCGGCGCAGTCCCTGGCCAGCGGCCCGAACTCCAGCCCACCGGTGTCGTTGGCCCCCGACATCAGCCAGATCAGCCTGACCCTGCTGTTGCGGGCCTTGATCGCCAGGCTGTCGCCCTGGTTGAGCTCGTCGAACTGCTTGGCGCCGCTGCGGTACACCAGGTGCGTGCTCTCCGCACCGGAGCACGCCAGGTTGAACCGCAGGTCGGTGTCGAACCGAGCCTGGTGCACCGCGGCGTCCACCGAGCGGTGGCAGAAGTTCAGCGGACCGTCCGTGCCCGGTTCGTAGTTGCCGACGCCCTCACCCGAGACCTGGCTGTCCCCGAGGCTGACCACCGACGACTTGCGCTGTTCCAGCGGCCGCAGTTCCGGGCTGCCGTACAGCGAGGTCGACTCGCCCGCGCGGATCTTCTCCAGATCCGTGGGCAGCTCCTGCACCGCGCGGACGCGGGCCGAAGCGGGGACGGCCGGGATGGCGAGCAGCCCGGCCAGGCAGGTCAGCAGCAGGGACAGGCTCAGCAGTCGGTGGGGAACGGCGGCGGCACGGATGCGGGCGGTGCGACGGGCGGTCGTGAACACCCCATCCTTGTCGCACGTCCGGCACGGCGGCGGAACCCTCGGGGACGCCGGGTCACCCGAGGGTTCCACGCATGTACCCGGCCGGTTGACCGTTGCCGGGACAAGTGTCAGCGCGTAGCCGGGGCGCCGGGCCTACCGGAACAGCCGGTCGCCGGGGTTGGCCATGCGGTGCGTGCCGCCGTGCCGGCTGACCCAGTTGCGGACCGCCGCGATGGACTGCGAGCACTCCCAGCCGTCGTTGTACTCGGTCACCCGGTGCTTGGCCCAGCCGGCGATGATGCCGTTGACGCCGGCCTCGCCGAGCAGCTTGTCCACGTACCAGGGGTCGTCGTAGTCGGTGGTCCAGGAGAACGTGGCCGCGAGCGCGCCGGAGTCGCGGTACCTGGCCGCCTTCTTCAGCTCGGTGCAGGTGTAGTAGGTGGCCTCGGTGCAGTTGCCGAACCCCTTGCGGATGTCCGAGTCGCCGTAGTCCATCGCCCGGCGGCCGTTCGGCAGCCCCGCGCCGTGTTTGGCGTAGACGCCCTGCACCGTGCCCAGGGATCCGGTGGTGACGATGCCCTCCAGGTTGCCGAGCTTGCCCTGCAGGCTTTGCCAGCCCCGGCCGCCCACGTCCGGGTTGCTGCCGGGGTGGTACTCGTAGAACCCGTAGAGCACCTGGATGCCTGCCGCGGTCAGCTTCTGCGCCTTGTCCCGCAGCCCGGCGACGCTGCACGTGCGGTTGGGCGCCTCGCCGCAGTAGTTGGGGTCCTTGATGTCCAGCCAGACCAGGGACAGCCGCCGGCCGGCCCGCGCCTCGGCCACGATCAGGTCGAACATGGTGTCCACGCTGGGGCCGTACCGGTTGTTCCCGGCCGAGGAGCAGTCGTGCCAGGCGCGCCATTCGTTCGGGTTCCACCAGGCGCACATGTCGATCTCGATGGCATTGGCCCCGTGCTTGATCGCGGCCCGCACCCCGTCCGGCGTGTTGACCCGGTGCGCGATGGCGTAGATCGGCCGTTGCCCGGCGGCCACCGCGGGCGGGACACCGACGAACCCGATTCCGAGCACCACGCAGAGGGTGGCAAGCACCGCTGCGAATCTTCGCTGATTCACCGTCATCCCCATGATGCTGGCCGGGAACCAGCGGCGGCGACCGGATCGCGGGGAGAGTGTGCCTGTAGTGCCCAGGCGAACTGGCCGAAGAGGCACGGAGCTCATCGGGACAGTTCGGACGCGACCGGTGTGGTGAGCCGTGCCAGCACGAACCGGCTGACCTCGGCCACGTCGGCCTCCAGCAGCACGTCGATCCGGCGGCCGGTGGCATCCGGCATCCGGTTGCCGAAGGTCGCGCCGCGGCCGGGCCCGGTGCCGCAGTCCACCTCCACCGGCAGTGCGGTCCGCCGCAGCATGCCCGGCCTGGCCACCTCCAGCACGGCGAGCACGTCGTGCAGGGCGACCTCGTCCACGCCGTAGAAGGCCAGGTACTGCCGCCGGTAGTGGTCCACCACCTTGGCCAGCGTGGCCGCCGGGCCGCCCGCCGCGGCGAGCCGGTCCAGCCAGGGGCCGTCCACGGCGCAGCGCAGCGACAGGTCCAGCGGGACCAGGCTGGTCGGCACGTCCTCCTCGACCAGCACCCGGCGCGCGGCCTCCGGGTCGCTCCAGATGTTGAACTCGGCGGCCGGGGTGGTGTTCCCGCTGGCCAGCCCGCCACCCATGATCGACAGTCGGCCGATCTTGGGCTTGAGCTCCGGATAGCTGGCCAGCAGCAGCGCCACGTTGGTCAGCGGGCCGATGGCCACGATGGCCACCGGTGACTCGGCCTCGCGCAGGGTGTCGGCCATCAGCTGCACCGCGCCGCGCGGGTCCGGCGCTGCGGTGGCCTCGGGCAGCAGCGCGGACTGGCCACCCAGGCCGTCCGCGCCGTGCCAGCCCTCCGCGCGGAATGCCGCCGGGTACACCAGCGGCCGGTCCGCGCCGATGCCCACCGGCACGTCGGTGCGGCCCAGCATGGTCAGCAGCCGCAGGGCGTTCGCGCTGGTCAGCTCGGGTCCGACGTTGCCGAAGACGGTGGTCACCGCGCGCAGGTCCAGCTCGGGGCTGTTCACCGCGAACAGGAAGGCCACTGCGTCGTCGATGCCGGGGTCGGTGTCCAGGATCAGGGGTGTGGGGCTCATGCGAGCACCTCCTCGACCTCGTCGCGGGTGGGCAGCGCGGGCTGGGCGCCGTGCCGGGTGGCGGTGAGCGCGCCGACCGCGCAGGCCCGGCGCAGCGCCTCGGTGTCGGAGCGGCCCTCCAGCAGGCCGAGCATGAGCGCGGCGGTGAAGGCGTCCCCGGCCGCGGTGCCGTCCACCGCGGTGACCTCCGGCGGCGCGGCCCCGGCCACCTTCACGCCGTCCCTGCGCAGCTCCGCGCCCGCCGCGCCGTGGGTGATCGCGACCGTGCGGGCCAGCCCGATGTTCTTGATCGCCTCGAACTCGCCGCGGTTGACCACGACCAGGTCGGCCCGGCGCAGCACCGCATCCGGCACCGGGCGGGCCGGCGCGGCGTTGAGCGCGAAGAAGCCGGTGGCGTGCTCGGCCGCGGCCACCACGGCTGCCTCCGGCACCTCCAGCACGGTGAGCACCCCGTCGGAGCCGGCCACCTGCGCGGGCGTGACCTCCAGGTGGGCGTTCGCGCCGGGCACCACCACGATGGTGGTCTCCGCGGACTCGTCCACCTCGATCAGCGCCAGCCCGGTCGACCCCGGGACCTCGGTCAGCTCGGACAGGTCGACCCCGTCCGCGCGCAGCAGCGCCAGCGCCTCGGCAGCCAGCGCGTCGGTGCCGACCGCGGCGACCAGCCGCACGTCCGCGCCGAGGCGGCGCGCGGCCAGCGCCTGGTTCGCCCCCTTGCCGCCGGGGGCCTGGGCGTAGTGGGTGGCGGTGAGGGTCTCGCCGGGCTGGGGCAGGGCGGGCAGTCGCGCGATGAGATCAAGATTGACGCTGCCGACGACGGTGATGGATACAGGCACAGGCCTATCCTGCCCTGGGTGTGTCTGTCCGGTCGTGTCTGCGAGAGTCGTGATCGAGCCGGTCGCTGGCGGTGCGGCCGGAACGGCCTCATACCGGGAGTATTCGGGCGTTCCGGCCGTGCCGCCAGCGACCGGCTCGGCGCGGCTATCGCGGGCACGACCGGGCAGACACACCCAGCACTGGCCCGTTAGGGTTCCCAATTCATGACGAGCATGTGGGGCGCGCCGCTCGCGTCGCGTCTGGGTTCGTGGCGGAAGTCACGGCGGGACCCCCGGCAGGCGAAGTTCCTGACCATGGACTCCCTGCGCTGGGTGGTCCGCAACCGCGCCTGGACGCCCTGGTACCTGGTCCGCTACTGGCGGCTGTTCCGCTTCCGGCTGCTCAACCCGCACGTGGTCCTGCGCGGCATGGTCTTCCTCGGCCGCAAGGTCGACCTGCACTGTCGGCCGGGGTACGGGCGGCTGGAGATCGGGCGCTGGGTGCACATCGGGGACGGCAACGCCATCCGCTGCCACGAGGGTTCGCTGCGCATCGGCGACAAGGCGGTCTTCGGCAAGGACAACGTGGTCAACTGCTACCTCGACATCGAGATCGGCGACTCCACGCTGGTCGCGGACTGGGTCTACATCTGCGACTTCGACCACGTCACCGCGGACATCCACCAGCCGATCAAGGACCAGGGCATCGTGAAGACCCCGGTCCGCCTCGGCCCGGACTGCTGGCTGGCGACCAAGGTGACCGTGCTGCGCGGCACCAGGGTCGGCCGGGGCTGTGTGCTGGGCGCGCACGCGGTGGTCAAGGGCGATGTGCCGGAGTACTCGATCGCGGTCGGCGCGCCTGCCCGGGTGGTGCGGGACCGGCGCGCGGACTACGAGGCAGACGCGGCCCGGCGCGCCGCGGTGGCGGACATGGCCCGCAAGGCCAAGGAGGCCATGCAGCAGAACCTGGGCGACTAGCCCCGTCCGAGCACCCACTCCGCGCCCGCCCGCCCCGAGTCCAGCGCACTGTCCACAGTGGACTCGATCACGCCGCCCCAGGCCACGGTCTCGCCCAGCGGCGCGGTCACCAGCCGCGCCGCCGCGGGCTCCGGCCGCAGCACGTAGGCGCCGAGGGCGAACGGGTCCGAAGCCCAGTCGTGCCACACCGCCCTGGTGTGCCGGATGTCCGGCCGCCCGCTGATCCGGCGCACCGCGAGCAGTGCCCGGTGCGCGCGCTGGGTCTCCGGCAGTGCCCACAGCTCGCGCGCGGCCTCGCCGACCGCCCAGGTCACCACGACCTGTCCCCGGTAGCCGCGGATCCCGGCCGAGGCGTCCCAGACCGCGCACGGGCCGTCGGAGAAGTCGGCGAAGGCGTGGCCCCGCTTGGGCAGCACCGGGCGCGGGAACTCCAGCAGGATCTTGGCCACCGGCAAGGGGTAAAGCCTTTCCAGGGCGCGCCGGCGGTCCTCGGGCAGCGGCGGGGTGAACTCGACCGAGCCTGCCCACAGCACGCCCAGCGGCAGGGTGAGCACGCACCGCCGCCCGCGCAGCACCGTGCCGTCCGCGATGTGCAGCGCCACCCCGTCCGGCCCGTGCTCGACCCGCCGCACCACCACCCCGGTGCGCAGGTCCAGCCCGGCGGCCAGTGGCGCGAGCACCTGGTCGTAGCCGCCGAGCACCCGGAAGTCGCCGCCCTCCCGCCAGGTCAGGTCCGGCAGCCGTCCGTTGAGCAGCGCCTCGGCCAGCAGCACGCCCTCGCCCGCCGGTTGCTCCCGCAGCGAGCCGAGATCGGCCTCCATGGCCAGCACGGCCAGCGGCAGGTTGCCCCTGGGCAGGCCAACCCTGGTCAGGTAGCTCTCCGCGTCCTCACCCGGCAGCGGGTCGGGCACCGGGCCGTCGTGCGCGGGCCGCCCGTGCGGCATGTGCCAGACCCGCCGCGAGCTCTCCGAGATCCACCGCGCCTCGGCGGTGCGCCGGATGTAGGCGCCCAGCGGCCTGGTCCGGACCCGGCGCAGCAGCGGCCAGGTGGAGACCCGGCTGCCGTGCACCAGCTCCGCGCCCAGCTCCACCGGCACCGGCATCGCCGCGCGGTCGGTCCACAGCCGCCCGCCGATCCGGTCCCTGGCCTCGACCACCAGCACCCGCTTGCCGGCGTCGGCCAGCGCCCGCGCCGCGCCCAGCCCGGCCGCGCCGGCCCCGACCACGAGCACATCCGCGTCGAACATCGAACTCCTCAGTCGAACCGGAGGTGCCGGAGCTGCACCCGCCACCGCCGCAGCTGCGCGGTGACCGGATTGTCCCGGTTGGGCAGCAGCCGCAGCCCGGCCCGCCCGGCCACCTCCTCGGCGACCTGGGGCACGGTCAGGTTCTCGGTGGCCACGTGCTCGGCGAAGAGCGGGTCGGCCAGCGCGGTGGCGCAGCGGTCGTACTGCGCCGCCGCCCAGCCGTTGCGGGTCTCGCCCCGGGTGCGCAGCCGCCGTAGCAGCAGCTCCCGGTCCGGCACGGTCAGCGTGTAGTGGCTGACCTGGTGGCCCAGCCCGCGCAGCCCGCTGATGATCTCCTCGTAGTAGCCGGGGTTCACCAGCGTCATCGGCACGATCACCACTCCTGGCACCGATTTCGCGATCTGGTCGAGCATCTCCCTGGTCCCGGTGCGCCACAGCGGAATGTCCTGGAAGTCGGATCGCTGCTGCCGGGGCAGCATCCGGTGCATCCCGAAGCCGAGGAACTCGGGATCGGCGATGTGGCTCCCGGGCAGCCGCCGCTGGAGCTCGTGCGCCACCTGGGTCTTGCCAGCGCCAAAGGTTCCGTTGATCCACAACAACATGAGGTCGAAGCTACCCGGACCGTGATCCGGCATCACCCGGTCGGCCCAGTGTCACCCGGCGGAGGGCGGCTTAGGGTGCCTGTTCCTGTCGTCGTCGGGGATGAGCGGTGCGAGGTGAACCGTGTCTGTTCCCCGATTCAGACTGCTGGCCGGACTGTGCGCCGGTGGCGCGTTGCTGGCCGGTTGTGGCGCGTCCCCCTCGGTGCAACCACCGCGGTTGCCGGAAACCTCCGTCACCACGGCCGCGAGCACCACGACCACCACCATGAGCACCACCACCGCGGCACCCACGCCGCCGCCCGCTCCGCCGCAGCCGAGCCAACCGCCCGCCCCGCCACCGGCCCCGCGCACCTCGGCCAAGCCACCGGCCCCGCCGAAGACCACACCCAAACCGCCACCGCCGCCGCCCGCGCCCAAGACCGACCCCCGCTACCGGACCTGCAAGGAGGCCAAGTCGCACGGCCTCGGCCCGTACTACCTGGGCATCGACCCGGAGTACCACTGGTACCGCGACGCCGACCACGACGGGAAGGTCTGCGAGTAGCCGCTACTCCCGGCCGAAGACGTTCCCGGACGGGATCTTCGGGCGGCCCAGCACCGGCCGGGGCCCGCGCGTGGTGGCGGCGTACACCGCGGTGGTGTCGGCGGCGATCAGGTCCCAGTTGAAGTCGGTGGACAGCCGGGCCTTGGCCGCCCTGGCCCGGCGCTTGGCCGCGGCCGGGTCGTCCAGCACCGCGCGCACCGCGCTGGTCAGGCCGTCCAGGTCGCCGGGGGTGAAGGACAGGCCGGTGCGGCCGTGCTGGACCACCTCGCCGAGGCCGCCCGCGGTGGAGGCGACCAGGGGCGCGCCCGCGGCGGCGGCTTCCAGGGCGACGATGCCGAAGGGTTCGTAGCGGCTGGGCAGGATGACCGCGTCGGCGGCGGGCAGCAGGGCGGAGAGGTCGCGGTCGGAGAGGTGGCCGACGAAGTCCACGGCGCGGCGGATCCGCAGCTTGCGGGCGGCCTCGACCAGGTGCGGCTCGTGGATGCCCTTGCCCGCCACCACCAGGCGGGCGCCGGGGTGCGAGCGGCGGATCCGGGGCAGCGCGGCCAGCAGGTCCTGCACGCCCTTCTCCCACTCCAGCCTGCCGAAGAACAGCAGCAGCGGCGCGCCGTCGGGGGCGTGCCTGGCGCGGGCGGCGGCCACCTCGGCCTGGTCCACCCGCCAGCGGCGCGGCTCGATCCCGTTGTGCAGCACGGTGATCAGCTCGGACTCCACCTCGAACAGGTGTGCTGCCTCGTCCCGCATCGCGGCCGAGCAGGTGATCAGGCCGTCGGAGGAGTTGGCCAGCCACCACTCCACCGAGTGCACCTGCTGGTTCAGCGTGTGCGACAGCCAGCCGCTGTGCCGACCGGCCTCGGTGGCGTGGATGGTGGCGACCAGCGGCGCGTCCGCGGCCTCGGCCAGGGCGATCGCGGCGTGCGCGACCAGCCAGTCGTGCGCGTGCACCACCTGCGGCCGCCAGTCCCGCAGCAGCGCCAGCCCGGTGCGGATCATGGCGTGCCCCATGGCCAGCGTCCAGGCCACCAGGTCCTGCTCGAAGGTCAGGTGCGCCGGGTCCTCGGCCACCCGCAGCACCCGGACCCCCTCGCCGAGGACGTCCTCGCCGGGGTGGGTCACCGCGTCCGTGCCGGCCGGGTGGCGGCACAGCACGACCACCTCATGCCCTTGGGCGGCAAGGCTTTTCGCCAGCGCGTGCACATGACGGCCCAGGCCGCCGATCACGACCGGCGGGTACTCCCAGGACAACATCAGCACGCGCATGCGGACCCGTTCCTCCCCGTGTGTGCGGACAACCTACCCATCGGCTCGGACTCGCAGCGCACGCGCGTCGAGGTGGCCGAACAGCCCGTCCGGTCCACGCAGCTCGGCGGCCAGTCGTAACGCCCGGCCCCGGTCGCCCTCGGTGAGCAGCCGGGCCAGCTCGTGCGCGTGCCCGCCGTGGATCTTGGCCCGCCGCCGCGCGTAGTCGGCCGCGGAGTCCTTGGTCACCATGAACGCCCAGTCGCTGGACAGGCTCAGCAGGGTCTCCCGCAGCAGCTGGTCGAAGGCGGGGTCACGGGTGGTCCCGGCCAGGTGTCCGTCCACTGTGGACAGTACCCGGCGTTGCAGGTCCGCGCCGTCGGTGACCAGGTCGGCCACCTGTTCGCCGTCCCACACCCGCCAGTCCTTGCCGGAGCCCCAGGAGGAGGCCGGCAGCTCCACCGGCGCGCCGAGGTGACCGGCGGCCAGCGCGCCGCGCAGCGTGCTCACCCGCACCCCGGCCTCGGGCAGCGCGCGCAGCACCGCCTCCAGCCAGGCCGGGCCCTCGTGCCACCAGTGCCCGAACAGCTCGGTGTCGTAGGCGGCCACCACCAGGCCCGGTTTGCCGTCCCGCGCGGCCAGCTCGGTCAGCCGCCGCACCACGGTGTCCACGAAGTCCGCGGCGTGCCTGGCCACCGCGGCGGCGGCCAGTTCCGGCTCGTACGGGCGTTTCTGCTCCGGCGGCACCTGTTTCCCGGTGACCCGCGAGGGTTTCAGCCCGGACGGGTGGTCGTAGGTGTGGAAGTCCCGGTAGGCCGGATCGCCCGGGTACCCGGCCTTGGGCGACCAGACCCGGTAGGTCACCTCAAGATCGCGGCCGAAGCAGATCACGTCCGAGGAGCCGACCGGCCGCGCGGTCGCGGTGTCGCCGTGCAGGGCCGGACCGTCCACCAGGAACCGGCGCACCCCGGCCGCCGCGTACCCGGTCTCCATACCGGGCGCGTAACCGCACTCCGGCGCCCAGATCCCTGCCGGCGCACGGCCGATCCGCGAGGCGGTGTCCGCCAGACCCAGGCGCAGCGCGAACTCGCGCAGCCGGGGGTCCAGCAACGGCTGGAACGGGTGCGTGGCCGGGCCGCCGAGCAGCTCGATGGTTCCGTTGTCCGCCAACGGTCGCAGCACCGGGGAGAAGCCGTGCCGCCAGCGCGACTCGAACTCCGCCAGGGTGGCCGAAGCCTGCCGGTGCTCGGCCGCGGCCAGCTCCCGCAGCAGCGGATCGCCGTGCTGCCAACGGGTTCCGGCGTAGTGCGCGCGGTTGAGCCAGGAGCCGAGCCAGTGGTGGTAGGCGCGCAGCGCGTACGGGTCGTCCAGCTGTGCGGCCAGCACCGGGGTCACGCCCAGGGTCAGCACGTCCCGGCGGCCCTCGGCGGCGAAGCGGTCCAGCATGCGCAGCAGCGGCTGGTAGGAGTGCGCCCAGGCCTGGTAGAGCCATTCCTCGCCGACCGGCCACACGCCGTGGTGGCTCAGCCAGGGCAGGTGGCTGTGCAGCACCAGGCTGAAGGTGCCGATCGGCGCCCGGCTCACGGCCGCACCGCCACGGCCACCAGGTCCAGGCTGGCGTCGATGTCCTCGGTGTGGATGGCGAAGTCCTCGACGGACACCCCGGCCACGTCGGTCAGCAGCGGTTCCGGCCAGGCCTGCCCGGAGAGCACCACCGCCACCTGCGCGTCGATGATCGACCCGCCGTGCGCGGCGTCCAGCTCGCGCAGCCGGGTCCCGTGGTGCAGCCCGGCCAGCAGCTCCACCCGGAAACCCGCCGCGCGCAGCAGCTCGTCCAGCTCCGACCCGGCGAGCTCACGGGTGTGGAACGGGTTCAGCGGGGTGTCCCGGCCGGGGGAGAAGGTGATCCGGTTCGGCGTGGTCAGCAGCAGCCGCCCGCCCGGCCGCAGCACCCGCAGGCACTCGGCCAGGAACCCCGGCTGGTCCCACAGGTGCTCGATCACCTGGAGGTTGGCCACCACGTCCACCGCGCCGTCGGCCAGCGGCAGCGCGGCCAGGTTCCCGCGCAGCACCGCCACCCTCGGGTAGGCCTTGGCCACGTGCGCCACGGTCAGCTCGTCGTAGTCCAGGCCGACCACCCGCGCGGCCACCGAGGCGATCAGGTCCGCGCCGTAGCCCTCCCCGCAGCCTGCCTCCAGCACGGTCGCGCCCGCGCAGTGCGGCAGCAGCGCCGCGTAGGCCGCCTCGTGCCGACGGAACCAGTAGTTCTCCTCGGCGATGCCAGGGACAGTGCGCTCACCGGTGAGCGGCAGCGATTCGGCGGTCACCCCCGTACCCTACCGGTCAGTAACTCCAGGTACGAGGGTCAGCCTCCGCCAAACCCGCGCGCGCTGGCCGCGTCGGCCAGCCGGTAGTCGGCCACCGAGTCGGTCCCGGCCTTGGCGAAGCGCCGGTACACCCCTGGCACCCGGTCCGCGGCGGCCCGCAATGCGGCCTCGGATTCGGTGTAGCGCGGCCGGAACGCCTGGCCGAGCACGCCGGAGCCGAGCGCGCCGGTCGCGGCGGCCAGCGCCTCCCGGTCGGCGTGCCAGGCCGCCTCGTAGGCGTCGGCGGTGCCGGCCACCGAGCGCATCGCGGCCTCGGCGGCCGCCAGGTCCAGGTCGGCACTGTGCATATCAGCTCCAGCTGGGCATCGTCAGTTCCAGTACGGGTAGTCGGGCTCGTGGTCGCGCTCGCGGATGATGTCGTCCTGCTCGCCCACGATCAGCGCGGAGATGTTGTGCTCGGAGGTGCCGTGGCGCACGTTGTAGCCGGAGTGGCCGGAGCCGACGACGCGCGGGGCCTCACCCGGGTAGGGCGAGGGGGCGGTGCCGGGCTCGCCGTGGATGGCGGGCAGCCGGGACGGGTCGCCGCCGAAGGTGCCGAAGTCCGCGATCGGGTCGTTCCGGTTCTCCTGCACCAGCACCCGGTCCGGGGACAGGCCCAGCTCTCGCGGGTCCAGCGTGCCGACGCCGGGGGAGCCCCAGAACGCGGCCCGGTCCACGCCGGTGCCCTGCAACAGGGCCAGGCCGGTGGTGGTCGAGCCGTAGGAGTGGCCGAGCGCGGTCAGCTCCGGGTCCACCGGGCGGGCCGCGTCGATGCCGCGCAGGAACGGGGCCAGCTTGTCCGCGCCCGCCCTGGCCGCCTGGTCCAGCCCCACGGTCTGGCTGGGGTTCAGCAGGCTGTCCCCGGTCAGCTGCGGCGCCTGGTAGCCGATCCAGGTCACCGTGGCCACCGTCTCACCCTCGCGGCCGTTCTGCTTGAGCACCGCCAGGCTGCGCTCCCGCAGCCCGTTCAGGTCCTCGTCGTAGCCGCGCAGCGAGCCGTCCACCGTGCTGGTCAGGCCGGGGGTGAACACCGCGACGTGCTTGGCGTTGTCCACATCGCCGTTGCCGATGGCCGCCTCCACCCGTTCACCCTGGGTGTTGAGCAACAGCACGCTGCGCCCGTCCCGCCCGGCCACCTCGCGCACCGCCTCGACCGAGGCCAGCTTGGCGTCGATGGCGGCCAGGCGCTTCTGGTGCTCGGTGTAGGCCTGCTCCCGGTCCCAGTACAGGAACGGCCGGTCCCCGGTCTCGTACTGCCGGATCAGCTCGGCCCGCTCGGCCAGCAGCCGGTCCCGCTCGATGTCCAGTCGCAGCCGGTTGGCTTCGTCCCTGGCCGCGAACGGGACGCCGTCCAGGTTGCCGATCCACTCCGGGTGCTCCCGGATGATCGCCTGCTGGTCCGGCTTGCTCAGCGCGTTCCACCAGGCCGCGTTGGCCTCCGGCGAGCCGCCGGGCGGGGGCGGGGTGAGCCCGCCGAGCGGCTCGGGCACCGTGCTCGCGCTGAACCCGCCGCTGATCCGCTCGGCCGCGCTGGCCACCAGCTGTTCCACCTGGTCGGCGACCTGCCCGGCGTAGATCAGCGGGGCCGCCACGCCCAGCGCGGGAGCGGTCAGCAGGAAGGTCTTGAGGAAGCCGGGGGTGCTCTCCTCGATGTACTGCGCGATCGCCTGCTTCGTGCCGCGCACCTCGGCGGCGAACCGGCCCGCGTCCCCGGCGACCTTGGTCATCTCGGCCTCGATCCGGCGGAACTCGGCAGAGTCGCGCAGCTTGCCGGACATCGCCAGACCGGCGGCGTCCGGCCACACCCCGGTCACCTCGGCGCCGGTGCGCTCGACCTTCTCGATGGTCTGGCCGAGGCTGCCCGCGCTGCTCGTCCAGCGCCGGGCCAGCTCGTCCACCTGGTCCTCGTCGGTGTCCGGCCACGGCACCCGCAGGCGGACCAGCGCCCACAGCGGGCTGGACGGCTCGGCGATCGGCATGCCAGGAAGTCTCGGATCACCCGGCCGGGCCCGGCCGCCGCTGGCAGTTTCCTGCCGTCAGCGCAGCGGGGAGATGGTCACGCCAAGGGCCCCCGGCCCCACGTGTGCTCCTATTATCGAGCTGACCTGCGTCAACAGGAACTCCCGGCCGTAGCTGATCCGGGACTGGAGCTGTTCGAGCAGCTTGCCCGCCCGCTCCGGCGAGCCGAAGTGCTCCACCGCCACGTCCACCGGCCGGTCGCCTGCCCGCTCCACCGCGGCCTCCACCAGCTTCTCCAGCGCCCGGTCGGTGCCGCGGACCTTGCTGAAGGGCACGATCTCGCCGCGGTGCAGGGTCAGCACCGGCTTGATGCCCAGCGCGGTGCCGATCAGCGCCGAGGCCGCGCCGATCCGGCCGCCCTTGCGCAGCCAGTCCAGGGTGTCCACGTAGATGAACTCGCTGGCGTGGTGGCAGCGGAACTGGGCGATGCCCTGCACCTGGGCCACGTTCGCGCCGTTGCCCGCCGCCTCGGCCGCGGCCAGCGCGCCGTAGCCCAGGCTCATCCCGCAGGACTGCGAGTCCACGATGTGCACCGGGATGCGGGCCTGCGCGGCGGCTTCCCTGGCCGCGTTCAGGGTCTGGGACAGCGCACCGGAGAGGTGCACCGACACCACCGCCTGCGCGCCCTTGGCCGCGGCCTCCTGGTAGGTCCAGAAGAAGGCGGCCGACGGCGGCGGCGAGGTGCTCACCGGGATCTGGTCGCGCATCGCCTGGGCCACCTCATCCGGCGGCAGGTAGGCCTCGTCGCTGGCCTTGTCACCCACCTGGAGCTGTAGCTGGACCACGGAGATGCCCATGCGCTCGGCGAGCCCGCTCGGCAGGCACGCCGTCGAGTCGGTCACCACTGCTACTCGCCGGTACATGGCAGAGCACGCTAGACGCCGTATTAAAGGTTTGCATCCAGGGAAGCGGTTTCAGTGCGGTATCTCGCCCCTGTGGGCACCCGGGAGGTGAGCACTGTCACGAATCGGGCCTGCTGAGGCTGCCTTGCAGGCAGATTACTCACGGGTAACATGCAGGTGGTCGAGGCCACCGTGCACAAGGTGCTTTCGACGTGGGAAGGTTCGCCAAGATCCTCCCGCACAGGTGGATGCCGTCCTTGGTCTCGGAGGTCGAAGAGGACCCATGAACATCGTCGTCCTGGTCAAGCAGGTGCCTGACACCTATTCCGAGCGCAAGCTCACCGATGCCGACCACACGTTGGACCGTGACTCGGCCGACGCCGTGCTCGACGAGATCAACGAGCGCGCGGTCGAAGAAGCCCTCCGCATCCAGGAGGCGCACGGCGGCGAGGTGACCGTGGTCGCCATGGGCCCCGAGCGCACCACCGAGGCCATCCGCAAGGCCCTGTCCATGGGCGCGGACAAGGCCGTTCACCTCAGCGACCCCGCGCTGCACGGCTCCTGCCAGGTGGCCACCGCCAAGGCGCTGGCCAAGCTGGTCGGCTCCATCGAGGGCGTTGATCTGGTCATCGCGGGCAACGAGTCCAGCGACGGCCGCGGTGGCGCGGTGCCCGCCATGGTGGGCGAGGTGCTCGGCCTGCCGGTGATCACCCAGGCCAGCAAGGTCGAGCTGACCGACACCACGGTCAAGGTCGAGCGGGTCACCGACGAGGGCATGGCCTTCGTCGAGGCGAACCTGCCCGCGCTGGTCAGCGTGACCGAGAAGATCAACGAGCCGCGGTACCCGTCCTTCAAGGGCATCATGGCCGCCAAGAAGAAGCCGGTGGACACCAAGTCCATCGCCGACGCCGGGATCGACGCGGGCGAGGTCGGCCTGGCCAACGCCAGCACCAAGGTCGTCGAAGCCGCGCCGAAGCCCCCGCGCTCCGGCGGCCAGAAGGTCGAGGACGACGGCACCGGCGGCACCAAGATCGTCGAGTACCTGTCCGCGCAGAAGCTCGTCTGAGAAGCAGGAGGAGGAAGACCCATGTCCGAGGTACTGGTCCTCGTCGACCACGTGGACGGCGAGATCAAGAAGTCGACCTTCGAGCTGCTCTCGGCGGCGCGCTCCATCGGTGAGCCCAGCGCGGTCGTGGTCGGCGCGCCCGGCACGGCGGCCAAGCTGAAGGAGTCGCTGGCCGGCTACGGCGCGGCCAAGGTGTACGTGGCCGAGTCCGAGGAGGCCGCCAGCGTGCTGGTCTCCCCGAAGGTCGCGGTGCTGGCCGAGCTGGTCGGCCGGGTCAGCCCGGCCGCGGTGCTGGTCTCGGCCACCATCGACGGCAAGGAGATCGCCGGCCGGCTGGCCATCCGGGTCGGCTCGGGTGTGCTCACCGACGCGGTGGACGTGGCCGCCGACGGCACCGCCACCCAGTCCGTCTTCGGTGGCTCCTACACGGTGAAGTCCCAGGTCACCTCGGGGGTGCCGATCATCTCGGTGCGTCCGGGCGCGATCGAGGCCAGCCCGGCCGAGGGCGCTGCCGCGGAGGAGGCCGTCGAGGTCCCCGCCGCCGGTGACCGGGTCGCCCGGGTGACCGGCAGGGAGCCGGTGGTCGGCGGCGACCGCCCCGAGCTGTCCGAGGCCACCGTGGTCGTCTCCGGCGGCCGTGGCGTGGGCAGCGCGGAGAACTTCGCCGTGGTCGAGCAGCTCGCGGACAGCCTGGGCGCCGCGGTCGGCGCCTCGCGCGCCGCGGTGGACTCCGGCTACTACCCGCACCAGTTCCAGGTCGGCCAGACCGGCAAGACGGTCGCCCCGCAGCTCTACATCGCGCTGGGCATCTCCGGCGCGATCCAGCACCGCGCGGGCATGCAGACCTCGAAGACGATCGTGGCGGTGAACAAGGACGCCGAGGCGCCGATCTTCGAGATCGCCGACTTCGGCATCGTCGGGGACCTGTTCAAGGTCGCCCCGCAGCTCACCGACGAGATCGGCAAGCGCAAGGGCTGAACCGTTCCACCACCTGCCCGGCTGCTTAGCCCGACAGGATGAAGTTGACCTCCGAGGGGGTTCCGGCGCCGGAAACGGCCGCCGGAACCCCCTCGGTCATGTCTCGCCAGCTCACACGGGTTTCACACTCAGGGTCTCCCCGGAGGCGGCACAGGGTCTTCACCGATTTTCCACCGACGCGTCATCGAATGGACTTTCCTCCGGCCGAATGGCCCGGTAGACCGAGTGCATGACGCAGTCCAGACTGCTGGTCAGCACCGCTACCGAGGGCGCGGACCTGTCCGACGACACTCCGCGCTACTCGCTCCTGGTCGCCAGGGACAGCGAGGAAGTGCGCGCCGCGCAGCGACTGCGCTACCGCGTCTTCGCGGGGGAGATGGGCGCGAACATCGCCGCCCGCACCCCCGGCGTGGACGAGGACTACTTCGACGAGTTCTGCGACCACCTGGTGGTCAGGGACGACCGCAGCCAGGAGATCGTCGGCACCTACCGGATGCTGCCGCCGGAGCGGGCCGCCGAGGCGGGCCGGCTCTACTCCGACAGCGAGTTCGACCTCAGCGCGCTCGACCCGCTGCGGCCGGGCCTGGTGGAGGCCGGCCGCTCCTGCGTGCACCCCGACCACCGCACCGGCTCCGTGGTCGGGCTGGTGTGGGCGGGCATCGCCCGATACATGCTGCTCTCCGGGCACTCCTGGCTGGGCGGCTGCGCCTCGGTGCCGCTGACCGACGGCGGCTCCTACGCGGCCAGCGTCTGGGACATCGTGCGCACCCGGCACTACGCGCCGGAGGAGTACCGGATCACCCCGCGCGAGCCCTGGGACCCCGACGGCGTGGCCCGCATCCCGCAGGCCACCCTGCCCGCGCTGCTCAAGGGCTACCTGCGCATCGGCGCCTGGGTCTGCGGGCGTCCGGCGCACGACCCGGAGTTCGGCGTGGCCGACATGTACGTGCTGCTGTCCATGCAGCGGGTGGACCAGCGGTACCTGAACTTCCTGCTCGGCCCGGAGTTCGCCACGCTGCGGGACAAGGGCGGGCTGCCACCGCAGCCGCGCACCGGCGGGGCCACGCCTTCGGGTAGTGCTCAGCCGCCGGTCAGGCGAGGTTCCCCGTAGGTTCAGCCGAACTGGGCACCCTGGAACCATGACCGCTGGTCCAGCAGAGGCACTGCACTCCTGGATGCCGCACTCCCCGTGCGGGGCATGGTGTCTGCCCACCGGAGACGCACTGCCGAAGGTTTCCCCGGCCCGGCGCGCGCTGCGCCTGGCGACCCTGGCCGCGGTGGTCCTGACCGGACCGCTGTGCGCCCTGACCCTGTCCGTGCTCGGCCCCCGCGGCCGGGCGGCGGTGATCCGCGGCTGGTTCCGCATGGTGCTGGGCGCGCTCGGCGTCCGGCTGCGGGTGTACCGGCCCGGCGCGCTCAGCCTCGCGCCGGAGGAGCGCGAGCGGCCCCGCGACCGCGGGGTGCTCGTGGTCGGCAACCACAGCTCCTGGCTGGACATCGTGGCGCTGAACGCGTTGCAGCCGGTGCGCATGCTGGCCAAGGCCCAGGTGCGGCACTGGCCGCTGATCGGCGCGCTGGCCGCCCGCGCGGGCACCTTCTTCGTGGACCGGCCCAGGCTGTCCACCCTGCCGGCCACCGTGGCCGAGGTGGCCGGGGAGCTGCGCGGCGGCGCCGCGGTGGGCGTGTTCCCCGAGGGCACCACCTGGTGCGGCCAGGCCACCGGTCGCTGGAAACGGGCGGCGTTCCAGGCCGCGATCGACGCGGGCGTGCCCGCCCGGCCGGTCGCGCTCCGGTTCGTGGTGGACGAGCAGTGCACCACCGCGGCGGGCTTCCTCGGTGACGAGACCCTGCTGACCGCGCTGCTGCGTACCGCGGCCCTGCGCGGGCTGGTGATCGAGGCCTCGGTGCTGCCGCTGGTCTCGCCGGAGGGCCACGACCGGCGCTCGATGGCCGCGGCGGCCGAAGCTGCGGTGACCGAGGCGCTGGGTCAGCCCGAGGCCGAGCACACCGTGCCGGAGGTGGCCGCGGCGGCGTGAGCAGGCCCTCCCGGAAAAGGGCTGGACCTCCACCGCACTGGAGCGTGCAGAGTGCGGGGGTGACCTCGTCGACGACCGGTACCCGGCCCCCCTCCGCGCTCTGGGCGCCCGACCGCCGGGCCACCACCACCGGACTGCTGCTGCTCATCACGCTGGCCGCCTTCGAGGCGATGGGCCTGGGCACCGCGCTGCCCACGATCATCGCCGAGCTGGACGGCGCCTCGCTGTACTCCTGGCCGTTCACCGCGTTCCTGGCCGCCAGCATCATCGGCAACGTCTTCGCCGGGCGGGTCTCCGACCGGGTCGGCCCGGTGCCGGGGATCATCGCCGGGCCGACCCTGTTCTTCATCGGCCTGATCGTGGCCGGCACCGCGGACACGATGACCCAGCTGCTCATCGGCCGGGCCTTCCAGGGCCTGGGCGCGGGCTCGCAGATCGTCGCGCTCTACGTCATGGTCGCCATCGTCTACCCGGAGCGGGACCGGCCCGCGGTCTTCGGCGCGCTGTCCGCGGCCTGGGTGGTGCCCGCGCTGGTCGGCCCCACCGTGGCCGGGGTGCTGGTGCAGTACGCGAGCTGGCGCTGGGTCTTCCTCGGCCTGGCCCCGCTGGTGCTGATCGGCGCGCTGCTGCTGGGTCCCACCATCCGCTCGCTGCGGGCGCGGGAACGCGAGGAGGTCGCCAGCACCCCGCGCAAGTGGCTGCCGCTGGCCGCCTTCGCCGCCGGGGTCGGGCTGCCCGCGCTGACCTGGGCCAGCCAGCACCCGCAGTGGTCCTCGCTGGTCATCGGCGCCCTCGGCCTGGTGCTGCTGGCCCCCGCGCTGCGCCAGCTGCTGCCCAAGGGCACGCTGCTGGCCCGCCGCGGCCTGCCGGTGACGGTGCTGCTGCGCGGCATGCTCTCCGGCTCGTTCTTCGCCGTGGAGGCCTACCTGCCGCTCACCCTGACCTCGGTGCACCACTACTCGCCCGCCACCGCGGGCATCCCGCTGACCGTGGGCGCGCTGGGCTGGTCGGTGGCCTCGATGTGGCAGGGCCGCTACCCGGACCTGCCCCGGCACGTGCTCATCCGGCGCGGTTTCACCCTGGTCGCGATCGCGCTGGCCGGGCTGGTGTTCATCGCGCCGGCCTGGGGCCTGTCCTGGCTGTCCATCCCGCTGTGGATCCTGGCCGGCAGCGGCATGGGCCTGGCCATGGCCAGCACCTCGGTGAAGGTGCTCAGCATGTCCGAGCCGGGCGACCGGGGGTTCAACTCGGGCGCGCTGCAGATCTCCGACCTGCTGCTCCAGGCGGTCTGCGTGGGCATCGGCGGCGTGCTGCTCAACCTGCTGGGCTCCACCACCGACCCGACCACCGCTGTGATCGTGCTCAACCTGCTGATGGCGGGGGTCGCCACGATGGGGGCTTTCCTCGCTGGCCGGTCTACCCTTGACGGGCGATGAGCACATATCTCGACCACGCCGCGACCACCCCCATGTTGCCGGGGGCGGTCGCGGTGATGAGTGAGGCGTTGTCCGGACTGGGCAACGCCTCCTCGCTGCACTCCGCCGGTCGCCAGGCGCGCAGGCTGGTCGAGGAGGCCCGCGAGGACATCGCCGCGGCCTTCGGCGCGCGGCCGACCGAGCTGCTGTTCACCGGCGGCGGCACGGAGAGCGACAACCTCGCGGTCAAGGGCATCTACTGGGCCCGTCGGCAGGCCGATCCGCGCCGCCGCCGGGTGCTGGTCTCCTCGGTGGAGCACCACGCGGTGCTGGACGCGGCGGAGTGGCTGGCCGCGCACGAGGACGCCGAGCTGACCTGGCTGGCAGCCGACCACACCGGGCGGATCCAGCCGGAGACCCTGGACGCCGCGATCGGGACCGATCCGGACAGCGTGGCCCTGGTCAGCGTGATGCTGGCCAACAACGAGGTGGGCACGGTCAACCCGGTCCGCGCGCTGGCCGAGGTCGCGCACCGGCACGGCATCCCGCTGCACACCGACGCGGTGCAGGCCGCGGGCGTGCTGCCGGTGGACTTCGCCGCGCTCGGCGCGGACGCGCTGACCCTCACCGGGCACAAGTTCGGCGGCCCCTACGGCATCGGCCTGCTGCTGTTGCGCCGGGACACCGCCTGCGTGCCGCTGCTGCACGGCGGCGGGCAGGAGCGCGAGGTCCGCTCCGGCACCCTGGACGTGCCCTCGGTGCTCGGCCTGGCCGCCGCCGCCCGGCAGGCCGCGGCCGAGCGGGACCGGCGGGCCGCCGAGCTGACCGCGCTGCGCGCCGAGCTGGCCGCCGCGGTGCTGGCCGCGGTGCCCGACGCGGTGCTCAACGGTGACGGCTTCGAGTCCACTGTGGACGGTATGCCGGGACGGCTGCCCGGCAACGCGCACTTCACCTTCCCCGGCTGCGAGGGCGACAGCCTGCTGATGCTGCTGGACGCCAAGGGCATCGAGTGCTCCACCGGCTCGGCCTGCACCGCGGGCGTCGCCCAGCCCAGCCACGTGCTGCTGGCCATGGGCGCGGAGCCGTCCTCGGCCCGCGGCTCGCTGCGCTTCTCCCTCGGCCACACCTCCACCGCCGCCGACGTGGCCGCGCTGGGCGCGGCGATCGGCCCGGTGGTGGCGCGGGCCCGCAGCGCC
Organism: Crossiella sp. NPDC003009; assembly: GCF_053591555.1. Lineage (NCBI taxonomy): Bacteria > Bacillati > Actinomycetota > Actinomycetes > Pseudonocardiales > Pseudonocardiaceae > Crossiella > Crossiella sp. NPDC003009. Next base: position 342,068 of record NZ_JBSFUA010000002.1, read on the forward strand.
GGACTGGCGGGCCTGCGGCGATCGGTCCGACCCCCGGCAGGAGTCTGAGATGGGCAAAAGAGTGCTGGCGGCGATGAGCGGCGGGGTCGACTCGGCCGTGGCCGCCGCGCGGGCGGTCGAAGCGGGTCACGAGGTGACCGGGGTGCACCTGGCGCTCTCGGCCAAGCCCGGCACGCTGCGCACCGGGTCCCGCGGCTGCTGCACCATCGAGGACTCGCACGACGCCCGCCGCGCCGCGGACGTGCTCGGCATCCCGTTCTACGTCTGGGACTTCGCCGAGCGGTTCACCGAGGACGTGATCGAGGACTTCGTCGCCGAGTACGCCGCCGGTCGCACCCCGAACCCCTGCCTGCGCTGCAACGAGAAGATCAAGTTCGCCGCGCTGCTGGACAAGGCGATCGCGCTCGGCTTCGACGCGGTGGCCACCGGCCACTACGCCCGGCTGGCCCAGGTGGACGGCCGCCCCGAGCTGCGCCGCAGCGCGGACGCGGGCAAGGACCAGTCCTACGTGCTCGCCTCGCTGACCCCGGAACAGCTCAGCCACGCGATGTTCCCGCTCGGCGGCTCCACCAAGACCGCGGTGCGCGCCGAGGCCGAGCAGCGCGGCCTGTCCGTGGCCAACAAGCCGGACAGCCACGACATCTGCTTCATCCCCGACGGCGACACCCGGAAGTTCTTGCAGCGCAAGCTCGGCACCCGGCCAGGCGAGCTGGTCGACGACGCCACCGGCGAGGTGCTCGGCGCGCACGAGGGCGTGCACGGCTTCACCATCGGCCAGCGGCACGGCCTCGGCCTGGACCGCCCGGCCCCGGACGGCCGCCCGCGCTACGTGCTGTCCCTGGAACCGGTCTCCGGCACCGTCCGGGTCGGCAGCCGGGAACGGCTCCAGGTCACCGAGCTGGTCGGCGAGCGGGCGATCTGGCCCTCCGGGGTGCCGCTGGACGGGCCGGTGGAGTGCGTGGTGCAGGTGCGCGCGCACGGCGGCACCGCGGGCGCGGTGGCCCAGCTGCGTGGCGAGCAGGTGGTGGTCAGCCTGCGCGAGCCGCTCGGCGGCGTGGCACCCGGCCAGGGCCTGGTGCTCTACCGCCAGGACGCGGCCCAGGGTGACCTGGTGCTGGGCGCGGCCACCATCACTCGGACGCGCTGACCAGCACCCGGGCCCGGCCCAGCTCGGTGCGCAGCTTCACCGCCACCAGCACCGAGAGCAGCACCAGGGTGAGCGAGTTCGTCGCGATGATCACCGTGTCCGCGCGCCCGATGCCGTAGAGCACCCAGCAGAACACGCCCGAGCCCAGCGCGACCAGGTAGACCCAGGAGAAGTCGCGCGCGCTGCGCCGCTTCAGGCAGCGCACCACCTGCGGCAGCCAGCACGCCGTGGTCAACACCCCTGCCAGCGCACCGATCAGCGTGATCACCTGGACACCCCCTGTCACCTGTACGGACTTTATTCTCAAGGAGAACAAAAAGAGCGTGGCAGGCTAAGGGGTGTGAGCACAAGCCCGTTTGCCGAACCCGCGGCCCAGCGACTGCTCTCGCTGGCGCACCGGCACGGGCCGCTGACCAGAGCGGACCTGAGCCGCCGCCTGGACCTGGCGCGCAGCGCGACCGGGAGTGCGATCACCGAGCTGGAGCAACTGGGGCTGATCCAGTGCGGCCCGCCCGCCGACGGCCCGCGCCGCCTGGGTCGTCCCTCGCCGCAGGTGTCGGTGGTGCCGCGGCCCAGGGTGCTGGCCGCCCAGGTCCGCTCGCGCTCGCTGAGCATCGCCGCGGTCGGCCTCGGCCGCGCGGTCACCGACCGCACCGAGGTGCCGCTGGCTCCTGACGAGCGCACCCCCGAGGCGGTGGCCGACCGGCTGGCCGCGCTGGCCCGCCCGCTGCTGCGCCGCCACCAGGGCCTGACCGGGCTGGCCATCGCGCTGCCCGCGGTGCTGGACGCGCCGAACGGCCAGATCCACGCGGCCTTCCACCTGGGCTGGACCGACGTGCCGTTCAAGCGGCTGCTCGCCGAGCGCCTGCCCGGCCTGGACCTGTACCCGTGCAACGACGGCCACCTGGCCGCGCTGGCCGAGAGCAGGCACGGCGCGGCCCAGGAGGCCAGGGTGGCGGTGGTGCTGGGCGGCGACGACGTGGGCATCGGCGGCGGCCTGGTCCAGCACGGCGTCACCTTCGACGGCAGCGCCGGCCACGCCCTGGAGGCCGGTCACCTCCAGCTGAACACCGCCGAGCCGAGCCGCTGCCCCTGCGGCGCGACCTCCTGCTTCGAGACCCAGGCCGATGCCCGCGCGCTGCTCCGGCACGCCGGCATCCCGTTCACCGACACCACCGACCCGCGTGCCGCGGTCGCCGAGGTGCTGGCCGACCCCCGGCACACCGCCGCGGTGCTGGCCACCGCGGACCGGATCGGCGCGGGCCTGGCCGTGCTGGTCACCCTGCTCAACCCGGACCTGGTCATCCTCACCGGCCAGCTGGCCGCCATGCACGGCGCGCCCGGCGCCCGCGAGCGCATCCTGGCCGGCATGGAGACCTCGCACGTGGCCCGCATCCACCCGGTCCCGGTGACCACCGCCGCCCTGCCCGACCCGGTGCTCATCGGCGCGGCCGAACTGGCCCTGGCCCCGCTGCTGGCCGCGCCGAGGACGGCCGCCACCGCCACCGGCTGAGCTACTCCGGCAGCCAGTCGGTGTTGGCCCCGCAGACCACCACGCAGGCCTGCTCGGCCGGGACCTCGTCCTTGAGCCACAACGCGAACGGCACCGCGGCGGCCGGTTCCACCGCCAGCCGGAACTCCTCCCACAGCCGGTCCCTGGCCGCCAGCAGCTCCGCGTCGGTGACCAGGTGCGACTCGACCCCGGCCGCGCGCAGGATGGCGAAGGTCAGCTCGCCCGCCCTGGCCGCGCCCAGCGCGGACATCGCTACCGAGTCCACCTCGGTGTCCACCGGCTCGCCTGCCCGCAGCGCCGCGTGCAGGCAGTCGCAGCCCCTCGGCTCCACCGCGACGATCCGCCGCCCGGTGCCCAGCGCCAGCCCGGAGGCCAGCCCGCCGCCGCCGACCGCGACGAACACCGCGTCCACCTCGGGCGCGTCCGCCACGATCTCCAGGCCGACCGTGCCCTGGCCCGCGATCACCGCCGGGTCGTCGTAGGCGGAGACGAACCGGGTGCCCGGCTGCTCGCCCTCCAGCCGGGCCGCCTCGTTGGCCTCGGGGTAGGTCTGGTGGTGCACCACCTCGGCCCCGGTCTCCTTGATCCGCCGGATCTTGCTCTCCGCGGCGTAGCTGGGCACGTGCACCCTGGTCGGCAGGTCCAGCAGCCGGGCAGCGGTGCCGACGGCGAACCCGTGGTTGCCGCCGCTGACCGTGGCCACCCGCGCCGGCCGGTCCCCGGCCAGCAGCGCGTTGGTCGCGCCGCGCAGCTTGAACGAGCCGGTCAGCTGGAGCTGCTCCAGCTTGAGCCACAGCGGCCTGCCGTCCACTGCCACCCGCAGCATCGGCGTGCGCCGGACATACGGGGCGATCCGCTCGGCCGCGCTGGCCACATCCGCCGGGGTAGGGAGTCGAGTCATGACCCCAGCCTGCCCCCGGCGAGCCTTCAGCAGAAGCGATGTCTGCTCGGGGGTTTGTAGCGATACTTAAGGCATGGACGCCGACCGACTGCGGGTGCTGGTCGAGGTCGCGCACGCCGGTTCGATCAGCGGCGCCGCGGCCAGGCTGTCGGTCACTCCCTCCGCGCTGTCCCAGCAGCTGGCCAAGCTGGAGCGCGCGGTCGGGGTGCGGCTGCTGGACCGCGGTCCCGGCGGGGTGCGGCCGACCGAAGCGGGCGCGGTGCTGGTGCGGCACGGCGAACGGGTGCTCGGCGAGCTGCGCGACGCCGAGGACGCGGTGCGCGCGCTGCTGGGCCAGCGCCCGGAACGGATCGCGCTGGGCACCTTCGCCACCGCGGGTGCGCTGCTGGTCCCCGCCGTGCTGGCCGAGTTCCGGCAGCGGCACCCCACGGTCCGGCTGGCCCTGCTCGACATCGAGCCGCCGGAGGGCTACGGCCTCATCGCCTCCCGCGAGCTGGACCTGCTGATCACCCACCGCTACACCGGGGTGACCCTGCCCCCGCTGGGCGGCGCGCGGCGGCACCGCCTGCTCACCGACCCGCTCCGGCTGGTGCTGCCCGCAGGCCACCGGCTGGCCACCGCCGAGCGGATCACCCTGGCCGAGCTGGCCGGGGAGGAGTGGATCAGCGGCAGCCCCGGCGTGCCCAACCGGACCTGCCTGCAAGCCCTGGCCGCCCGGACCCGGCTGGACCTGCACGTGGCCTTCGAGACCCGCGACTACGGCGTGACGCTCGGGTTGCTCAGCGCCGGGGTCGGCGTCTCCCTGGTGCCGGCGAGCGTGCTCGGCGCGGCCGACACCCGGCGGCTGGCGGTGCGCTCGCTGACCGGCCTGGCGCCGGTGCGCGAGATGCACGTGGTGCACCGGGCCCGCCCGCTGCCGCTGACCGCGGAGGTGGTGCGGCTGCTCACCACGGCGGGGGCGAAGATGTACCGGCAGAGCACCGGGAGGAGCGGCGACCATGACCGATCGTGAGGAGCGCTCCTACCGGCGCGCCCAACTGCTCGACGACCCCAGGTTCGAGCGGTTCCGCCCGCTGACCGCCCGCCGCCGCCTGGTCGGCGCGCTGACCGCGCTGCTGGTCGCCGAGGCGGCGCTGTTCATCCTGCTGCCGGGAAATCCGGTGGCGCTGCTGGTGATCGCGGTGGTGCTGACCGCGGCCTGTGTGCTGTGCATCGGGCTGCTCAAGGCCTCGACCAGGGGCGTGGAGGAGCTGCCGGAGCGCAACCTGGACGAGTACCAGTGGCAGCTGCGCGGCGAGGTCTACGCCCGCGCCTACCGGATCGGCCAGGCCCTGCTGCTGGCCGAGCTGCTCGTGGTCGGCGGCTGGCTCGCCTTCGACCTGCCCAGTCCCGGCCGGGGCGTGGTGATCGCGGCCCTGCTGATCCCGTTCCAGCTCGCGGTCACCCTGCCCACCATGGTCGCCGCCTGGCACCGGCGGGTGTAACCCGACTGCCGCGTGTAGAAGCGCTGCTCGCCGGGAAGTTTGGCTCATGCCCTTCCTGCGGACGGCCATTGCCGCCCTCACCTGCACTGCTCTGCTGGCCTGCGCCGGTTGCGGCGGCGTCGGCGCGGCGCTGACCCCGGAGACCGCCGGGCTGACCACCATGGGCTTCGGCCTGCCCGACGAGCACGCCACCGCCAGGGTCGCCGCCTACCGCGCCGCGCACCCGGAGACCCCGGTGCGGATCGTGGAAGGCGCCTTCGACGCCCAGCAGTTCCTCTCCTCGGTGGCCGCGGGCCGGCCGCCGGACCTGGTCTACGCCGACCGCACCACCCTGGGCGGCTTCATCGCCCGCGGCGCGCTCCAGCCGCTGGAGGACTGCGTGCGGCGGCACCGGGTCGACCTCGGCCAGTTCCGCTCCGCCGCGCTCGGCCAGCTGACCTACCAGGGGCGGCTCTACGGGCTGCCGGAGTTCAACCTGGTCCGGGTGCTGCTGGTGGGCGAGGACACCGTGCGCGCGGCCGGGGTGGCGCCGGAGCGGGTCAGCACCACCGACTGGGGCGCGCTGGCCGAACTGACCGATCGACTGTCCGAAGTGGACGGAAACCGGCTGCGGCGGATCGGCTTCGACCCCAAGGTGCCGGAGTTCCTCCCGTTGTGGGCCAAGGCCAACGGGGCCGACCTGGTCAGCCAGGACGGGCGCACGCCGCAGCTGGACGACCCCAGGGTGGTCGAGGCGGTGGCCTTCACCGCGGACCTGGTGCGGCGGCAGGGCGGCTGGCCGGTGTTCAAGGCGCTGCGCGACTCCTTCGACACCCACGGCGCGCGCAACGAGTTCGCCACCGGGCAGGAGGCCGCCCGGCCGATGGAGAACTGGTACATCAACACCCTGGCCAACAACTCCCCGAAGGCCGCGGTGTCGGTGCGCCCGTTCACCGACCGGCGCGGCAACCCGATCTCGTATGCCTCCGGCTCGGCCTGGGGCATCCCGGTCGGCGTGCGCGATCCGGCCAAGGCGTGCGAGTTCGCGGTGACCATGACCGCCGCGGACACCTGGTTCGCCGCCGCCAAGGCCCGCAAGGAAGCCTTGGCGCGCAAGGGAAGGCCGTACTCGGGCACCTATACCGCCAACCGGGCCGCGGATGAGCGGATCTTCGCCGAGCTGTACTCGGCCGCCTCGGTGCCGCTGGTCGACGCGGGCGTGCGGGTGGTGCTCGGCCTGCAGGACAAGGCGTTCGCGCTGCCGGTGGTGCCAGCCGGGCTGGAGTTCACCCACGCCTACGAGGGCGCCGCGCACCGGGTGCTGACCGGCGCGCAGGACCCGGCGAGCGCGATGCGGCAGGCGCAGCGGGAGGCCGAGCTGGCCATCGAGCGGGCGCGGAGGTAGCCATGAGCGTGGTGCGCAGGGAGAGTCGCTGGGCCTGGTTCTTCCTGGCGCCCTGGCTGATCGGGCTGGCCCTGTTCACCATCGGGCCGACCATCGCCGGGCTGGTGCTCTCCTTCACCGACTACGACCTGGTCAACCCGCCGCGCGCGGTCGGCGTGGCCAACTACGCCGACCTGCTGGCCGATCCGAAGGTGGGCACCGCGCTGTGGAACACCGCGGTGTTCACCGTGCTGCACGTGCCGCTGCAGATCGTGCTGGCGCTGGCCATCGCGGTGCTGCTGCACCGGATGGCGGTGGCCCGCGGCTTCTTCCGCACCGTGCTGTACCTACCGGTGATGACCCCGCCGGTGGCCATGGCGGCGATGTTCCTGCTGCTGCTCAACGGCCAGACCGGCGCGATCAACGAGCTGCTGTCCTGGTTCGGTGTGGACGGTCCACAGTGGACAACCGATCCGACCTGGATCAAGCCGGGGCTGGTACTGATGAGCCTGTGGACGGTGGGCAGCACCGTGGTGATCTACCTGGCCGCGCTGTCCGGGGTGGCGCCGGAGCTGTACGAGGCGGCCCGGCTGGACGGGGCCGGGCGGTGGGGGCAGTTCTGGCACGTGACCCTGCCGCAGATCAGCCCGACGGTGTACTTCACCGTGCTGGTCAACACCATCGCCTCGCTGCAGACCTTCACCGAGGCGTACTCGATGTTCTTCGGCGCGGGCGTCCAGTCCGGCACGGACGGCGACGCCGCCCTGTTCTACGTGATCTACCTGTTCCAGCAGGCCTTCGGCGCGCTGCGGATGGGCTACGCCTCCGCGCTGGCCTGGCTGCTGTTCCTGATCATCCTGGTGGTGACCGCGTTCCAGGTGCGGGCCAGCCGCCGCCTGGTGCACTACGAGGGGAGCCCGAGGTGAGGCGGCGCCCGTTCACCGTGCTCGCGCTGCTGGCGCTGGCCGCGCTGTTCCTGTTCCCGTTCCTGTGGCTGCTCAGCGCCAGCCTCAAACCGCGCGAGCGGGTCTTCGACAACAGCCTCTGGCCGGACCCGTTCACCCCGGCGAACTTCAGCGAGGTCTGGCAGGCGGCGCCGCTGCCGCTGTGGCTGCTCAACAGCCTGCTGGTCGGCCTGGCCGCGGCGCTGGCGGTCACCTTGTCCAGCGCGCTGGTCGCCTTCGGCTTCGCCTACTTCCGCTTCCGCACCCGCAACCTGCTCTTCGGCCTGGTGCTGGGCACCATGATGCTGCCGGCCGCGGTCACCATGGTGCCGGTCTACCTGGAGTGGGACTGGCTCGGCCTGGGCAACACCCAGGTCCCGCTGTGGGCGCAGAACCTGTTCGGCTCGGCCTTCTTCGTCTTCCTGCTCCGCCAGTTCTTCCTCAGCCAGTCCCGCGAGGTCTTCGAGGCGGCCAGGGTCGACGGCGCCTCCTTCCCCAGGCTGTTCACCAGCATCGCGCTGCCGCTGGTCCGGCCGGGCCTGATCGTGGTGTTCGTCTTCGAGCTGAAGAACAGCTGGACCGAGCTGATGAAACCGCTGATCTACCTGCGCGACCCGGACCTGTTCACGGTGCCCCGCGGCCTCAAGGCGGTGCTGGACCGCTTCGGCCAGGGCGGCGAGGCCCAGTGGGAGCTGGTGCTGGCCGCCAGCACCATCGCCACCGTGCCCATGATCGTGGTGTTCCTGCTGGCCCAGCGCTACTTCCTCAGCGGCCTGACCACCCAGCGCCGCTGAGTGTCGATTCCGGCCGGGCCCGTTCGTCGGTGTCCCACAGGACCCGAACCGGAAGGAAATCCCATGAGTGCCACCCTCGGCAGCATCCTGCTCGCCAGCACCGACCCCGCCCGCCTGCGCGACTGGTACCAGCACGCCCTCGGCGCGCACGTCAGCAAGGACGGCTTCCTCATGTTCGGCGAGGTCGCCGTCCTCATCGAACACCGCGACGACATCGCCCCCGCCCCCGCCGAACCCGGCCGCGTCATCTTCAACTTCCACGTCGAGGACGCCCGGTTCGCCGCCGCCCACCTCACCAAGCTGGGCGTCACCTGGCTCGTCGAGCTGGAGGAACGCAACGAGGGCATGCTCTTCGGCACCCTGGAGGACCCCGACGGCAACTACATCCAGATCATCGAGCTCGGCGAGGCCTACCAGGCCCGCATCCGCGAGGAGATGGCCGATGTTCGCTGACACCAAGGCCTTCAGCGGCTTCTCCGTCAACGACATCCCCGCCGCCCAGACCTTCTACGCCGACACCCTGGGCCTGCGCGTCACCGAGTCCCACGGCATGTTGACGCTGCACCTGGGCTCGGGTGCGGAGGTCTTCGTCTATCCCAAGCCGAACCACGTGCCGGCGGAGTACACGGTGCTGAACTTCCCGGTCGCGGACATCGACGCGGCGGTGACCGAGCTGAGCGCGCTGGGGGTGCGGTTTGAGCGGTACGCCGGGATGACGGATGAGCGGGGGATCGCGCGGGGGGCGGAGGCCGGGCAGGGGCCGGACATCGCATGGTTCGCGGATCCGGCTGGCAACATCCTGTCGGTGCTGCAGCTCTGAGCGGGCGGGCCGGGGCGTCGCACAGCGCCCCGGCCGCCAGGCTCAGCGCGTGCTCCTGCGCTTGCGCGGTGCAGCGCCGGCCCGCGGAGAGGCCTGGTAGGGGTCGTGCGGCCGCTCCCGTGAGGTGATGACCTGGCCGCGAATCGAGCGCAGCTCCTCGCTGGCCACGTAGATCCGGGCCTTGGTCTCCCCGCGCGGGACCAGCAGCCCCCGCTCGACCAGCATCCGGAGATCGCGTGCGGCGGTGCCCGGCTCCAGCTCGGCGTCCCTGCCGTAGCCCGAGCGGCGCACGGTGAGCCCGATCGAGGCCTGGAACAGCGCCGAGGCGGTGCGTTCCGGCAGCTTCCGCTCGGTCAGCTCGGCCTCCAGCCGCTGCCACATCCGGGCCGCCTCGTCGATCCGGCGCAGCACGGTCTGGGCCTGCATGTGGTGTGCGGTCAGGTTGAACCGGATCCAGGCGTGCGTGCCGCGCTCGGGCCGCCAGGCCCCGCCACCGGCCTCGGCGAGCGCGTCGTAGTAGGCGTTGGTGTTGCGGCCGAGCCACTCCTCGATGCTGCTGAACTCGGGCGTGAGGATCTTCTCCCTGGCCAGCACCAGGGTTTGCAGCGCCCGCGCCATCCGGCCGTTGCCGTCCCGGAACGGGTGGATCATGACCAGGTTGAGGTGGGCGAGCGCCGCGCGCACGAAGACCGGGCAGTCGCCGTCCGCGGCCAGCGCCTCGGTCAGCTCCCGCATGAGCCCCGGCACGAGCTCGTGGTCCGGCCCCTCGAAGACGATCTCGTCGTGTTCCTCGTCGTGCACGTAGATCGAGCTCTGCCGGTACCGCCCGGGGCTCTTGGCCAGGTCGTGGCCCAGCATCATGAAGTGCAGGCTCCGCAGCAGCGACTGGTCGATCACGCACTCCGGGTCGCCGGCCAGCTGCTGGATGTAGGTCAGCGCGTTGCGGTAGCCGACGATCTCCATCGACGTGCGGCGGTCGGCGTCGAGCGGTTCGTCGTCCTCCAGCAGCGCCACGGCGTCGTCGAGGGAGACCTCGTAGCCCTCGATGCTGTTGGAACCGCGGATGGCGCGCGCCTTCAGGTTGCGGCGGAGCTGCCCCTTCCACCGGCGCGGCTCGCTCAGGAAGTACCGGAGCCGACGCCGGTAGTCATCGATCTCCTCGATGACCCGGTGATCGTCGGCATCCAGTGCCGGCGCGCGGAATAGCATTAATCAATCGTCCACGTTGACGATTGATTCGTCAATCTCGCAACACTGACACCCCTTGTCAGCGAACCAGGCCTACGGTCGGCGGCAAGATCCACTGAAAGGACCAGCCTTGCCCACCGACACCCGCGCCGTCATCGAGGACTTCCTCACCCGCGCCACCACCGGCACCCCCGACCACATCGCCGAACTCTTCGCCGAAGAGGTCGACTGGCAGCTCAACTGGCCGGCCGAGGGCCACCCCGCCGTCCCCTGGATCCGCCGCCGCCACACCAGATCCGACGTCGCCGACCACTTCCGCGAGCTCGCCCAAGCCCACATCCCCGGCACGCCCAGCCGCGCCCCGGAGCTGCTCGTCGACGGCGAGCACGCCGTGCTGCTCGTCGAGCTCGCCCAGACCGTGCGCGCCACTGGCCGGTCCTACACCGCCCTGTGCGCGCTGCGGTTCACCGTGGTGGACGGGTTGATCACGCGCTACCACGTCTACGAGGACAGCCTGTCCGTCGCGGTGGCGCTCACGGGCTGACCCCCGACCGGTCCAGGGGGCAGGCGTGGCAGGCTTGGGCGGGTGAAGGTGAATCCCGGCACGGTTACCGGTATCGGCTCTCTGCCCGGCAGCGACCCCCTGGAGGCCGCGCGGATCGTGCTGGGCGAGCTGCCCGAGCTGCCGCACCTGCCCGAGCTGCCCGCGCGCGGGGTCGGCGCGGACATCATCGGCCGGACCGCGGGACTGCTGGTGGAGCTCGCGGTGGAGGTGGTGCCCTCGGCGTACCGGGTGACCGCGCGGGCTGGGCGGGACCACCGGCGGGCGGTGGACCTGCTGCGCACCGACCTGGACGCCTTCGACGAGGCGTTGGAGGCCACCGGACCGCGGGAGACGGTGAAGCTCCAGTCGGCCGGGCCGTGGACGCTGGTCTCGCAGGTGGAGCTGGTGCGCGGGCACCGGGTGCTCACCGACCGGGGCGCGTTGCGCGAGTTCACCGAGTCGCTGACCGAGGGGCTGATCCGGCACATCCGCGAGGTCGCCGAGCGCACCGGCGCGGGTGTGGTGCTCCAGCTCGACGAGCCCGCGCTGCCCGCGGTGCTGGACGGGCGGCTGCCCACGCCCTCCGGCTATGGCAACGTGGCGGCGGTGCCCGCGCCGGACGCGCAGGGGCTGCTCGGGCAGGTGATCGAGCGGGTCAAGGCGGCGACCGGGTGCGCGGTGGTGGTGCACTGCTGCGCGCCCCGGCCGCCGGTGACGCTGTTCCGCAACGCGGGGGCGGACGCGATCGCGCTGGACGCCACCCTGATCGGCAAGGCCCCCACCGCGCTCTGGGACGAGCTGGGCGAGACCTGGGACGCGGGCACCACGCTGTTCCTCGGCCTGGTGCCCACCCTGGAACCGAAGACCCCGCCCACCCTGCGCGCGCTGGCCGACCCGGCGCTGCGCCTGGTCGACCGGCTCGGCTTCAACCGCGAGCTGCTCGCCGAGCGTGCGGTGGCCACCCCGTGCTGCGGCCTGGCCGGGGCCTCCTTGAGCTGGGTCCGGCGCGCGCTCGCGCTCAGCAGGGACCTGGGCAAGGCGTTCGTGGAGCCGCCGGAGGGCTGGTGAGTCAGCCGTGCTCGGCCAGGAACCTCGTCACGGCCGAGCGGGCGAGCTGGGTCTGGTAGGAGCCCCAGTTCGCGTCGAAGCCGTGGTCGGCGTAGGGCAGGAACAGCGCCTGGTGCGGCACGCCTGCCTTGGTCAGGCCCTCGTCGAGCTGGCGGGCCTGGGACTGGGGCATCAGGAAGTCCCGCTCGCCCTGCACGATCAGCGTGGGTGGCAGGCCGCCGCGCAGGTAGCTGCTGGGGGAGAACTCGCGGTAGCGGTCCGGCTGCTGCTGCGCGCTGCCGCCCAGCACGTCGTTGAGGATGGCCCGGCCGGTGTCGGTGCCGTCCGGTCCGGTGGCGAAGGCGGGCAGGTCGAACGGGCCGTAGAAGTCCACCACTGACTTGATCTTGCCGTCGGGCAGGTCGCAGCTGGGGCGGAAGGCGTCGGTCCCGGCGGTGTAGGCGGTCATCAGCGACAGGTGGCCGCCGGCGGACTGGCCCATCACGGAGATCCGGTTCGGGTCGACGCGGTACTCCGCCGCGTGCGCGGTGATCCAGGCCAGCGCGCACCGGCTGTCCGACACCGTTGCCTGCCAAGCGGTTCCGGGCGGCAGGTCGCGCACCATCCGGTACTCGATGTCGAAGACGGTGTAGCCCAGCCCGGTCAGCAGCCGGTTCCACTCCGGGGTCATGCTCCGGTTGCCCGAGGCCCAGCCGCCGCCGTGGATGAGCAGCATCGCCTTGCCCGAGCCGGGATCGGCCGAGGGCCACACGTCCAGGTCCAGCCCGTGCCCGCCGGGCGAGGCGTAGCGCACGGTGCGGCCCTGCTCCGGCGAGCCCAGGTTGAGGTGTGCGGCGTTGGCCAGGTACGTGCCGAGGCTGACCTCCGCGCCGGCCCGGCTCGCCTGCTCCCTGGCGATGATCGTCGGCACCAGGCCGGTGGCCGCGGACAGCGCGACGGCCACCGCGGCCGCGATCGTGGTCCGCCACCGGCGCTTGCGCAGCGCGAGCAGCAGCACCACCACCGCGAGCAGGGTCAGCGCCAGCACGTGCAGCGGGAAGGTGCGCAGCACCAGCGCGGGCAGGAAGGACGGCTGGCGGTCGAAGAACAGCAGCCAGGTCGCCGCGAGCGCGAGCAGCAGGAGCAGGGTGGCCAGGGCGGGCAACAGCCAGCCGCGCTTGGCGGGCTTGGGAAGTTCCTCCGGCATGCCTCCTTTCTTACACCGCGGTCTAGGCCAGCTGATGCCTAGGAAGCCTACGCATTGACCTTGGGCGATATGTCCGGGAATACTTTCCGCCCAAATAGACAACTTTATTAACTATTTGGGTCCGTCGACCCAGGAATGCCGAGGATTCATGCGAGTTCCTCGCCCTGCCCTGCTCCGAACCGTGGCGGTCGGCACCGCCGTGGCCCTCGGCGCGGCGATGGTGAGCGCGGCGACCGCGAACGCGGCCGCCAGTGGTCAGATCCGGCTCGACGGCGTGGGGTACGCCCACGACGAGACCAAGATCGGCTACCTGATGGCCCCCGCGAGCAGTGCGGGCGCCCGGTTCACGGTGCTCGACGCCGCGGGCCGCACCGTGCTCGCCGGCAAGGCCGGGGCCAGCCTCGGTGGCTGGAACGCCGGGTACACCGCGGTGCACCCACTGGACTTCTCCGCGCTGAAGCGGCCCGGCAGCTACCGGGTCACCGTCTCCGGCCCGGTGCAGGCCACCTCCGCCACCTTCCAGATCGGCACCGCCCGGCAGCTGTTCGGGCCGGTCGCGGACAAGACCTTCGACTTCTACGCCGCCCAGCGCGACGGCGGCGACGTGGTGCCCGGCAGGCTGGGCCGCAAGCCCTCGCACCTCAGCGACGCCAAGGCCACCGTCTACGACACGCCGAACTTCCGGCCGGACAACCAGCTGGCCGAGCCGCTCAAGCCCACCGGGCAGACGGTGGACCTGGAAGGCGGCTGGGTCGACGCGGGCGACTTCGTCAAGTTCACCTCCAACACCGCCTACACCCTCGGCGAGCTGCTGCTGGTGCAGCGCGAGGGCAACCGCGACCGCACCCTGTCCAGCGAGATCGACTTCGGCCTGAAGTGGCTGGACAAGGCCTGGGACGAGAAGTCCAAGACCTTCTACGTGCAGGTCGGCATCGGCGTGGGCAGCCCGGACCTGGGCATCCTCGGCGACCACGACGTGTGGCGGCTGCCGGAGACCGACGACGCGCTCCAGGTGAAGCCGGGCGATGAGAAGTACTTCATCAAGCACCGCCCGGTGTTCCGGGCCGCCGCGCCCGGGGAGAAGATCAGCCCGAACCTGGCCGGTCGCGCCGCGGCCGCCTTCGCGCTGGCCGCCCAGGTCGAGTCCGGCCGCGACTGGCGCAAGGCCCGGTACTACCTGGAGCAGGCCGCCTCGGTCTTCGCCCAGGCCAAGACCACCGACGTGGGCCAGCTGACCACCGCGTTCCCGCACTCCTACTACCCGGAGAACTCCTGGACCGACGACCTGGAGTACGGGGCCACCCAGCTCGCGCTGGCCGGGTACGCCCTCGGTGACCGCAGGGCCGGCGACTGGGCCACCCAGGCCACCCAGTGGGCCAAGGCCTACCTGGCTTCCGGTGACCAGGACACGCTGAACCTGTACAACACCAGCGCACTCGGCCACGCCGACCTGGTGAAGGTGTTGCGCACCAGGTGGGTCCGCGACGCGCAGGTGACCGAGGCGCAGCTCATCGGCGACCTCAGGCGGCAGCTGGACAAGGGCGTGGCCCGCGCGGCGACCAGCCCGTTCCGCACCGCGGTGGACATCACCGCCTTCGACGTGGCCACCCGCAGCTTCGGCTATGCGGCCACCGTCGAGCTGTACCGCTCGGTGACCAGGGACCGCGGCTACGACGCCTTCGGCTCCCAGCAGCGCAACTTCGCCCTTGGCGCCAACTCCTGGGGCCTGTCCCTGGTGATCGGCGTCGGGCCGCGGTTCCCGTACTGCCCGCACCACCAGGCGGCCAACCTCTCCGGCAGCACCACCGGCGGGGAGAAGATCCTGGTCGGCGGTGTGGTCAACGGGCCGAACGCGGCGGAGAAGTTCGCCAGCCTCGGCGACCTGCCCGGCGGCGGCGTGGCGTGCTCGCACCCGATGGCGGCCTTCGATGGCCAGGGCTCCCGGTTCGTCGACGACGTGCGGGCCTGGCCGAGCAGCGAGCCCGCGATCGACTACACCGCAACGGGAACACTGGCGCTGGGCCTGACCGCCCTGCGCTGAACCGACGTGCTGGTGGCGGCCTCCTGACCCCGACCGGGGGCCGTCACCAGCCCACCAAAGCCAAGCCCGCCAACGAGATCCCGGCCGCCAGCGCGGTGGAGGCGGTGCCCAGCACCAGCGCTCTCGGTCCGGTGGCGAGCAGCTCCCGCAGCCGCACCGCGGTGCCCAGCGCGAACAGCGCCCCGGCCATCAGCACGGTGGCCGCCACCTTCGCCACCGCCAGCACCGGCTCCGGCAGCAACCCGGTGCTGCGCACCAGGATCATCGCCACGAAGCCGAGCACGAACACCGGCGGCAGCCACTGCCCCTGACGGCGGCCCACGATGGTCACCAGGGGCGCGAGCAGCACCACCCGGCTCAGCTTCACTACCACCGCCGCCGACACCGCCGCGGCGCCCGCCGGGGCCGCGCCGACCAGCACCTGCGCCACCTCATGCACGCTCGCCCCCGCCCAGCCACCGGTGGCCCGCGCGGACAGGCCGAGCAGCTCGGCGAGCACCGGCAGCAGCAGCATCCAGAGGCTGCCGAACAGCGTCACCAGCGCCACCGCGGTGGCCACGTCCCGGTCCCGCCTGGGCACCACGCCCTCCATCGCGGCCACCGCGGCCGCGCCGCAGATCGAGAAGCCGGTAGCCACCAGCGTGCTCAGCCCCTCGGGCAGGCCGAGCCAGCGGCCGAGCAGCCGGGTGCCGAGGAAGGTCCCGGCCACCGTGGCCAGCACCACCAGCAGCATGCCGCCGCCCAGGTCGAGCACGTCGCTGACCGCCAGTTGGAGCCCGAGCAGCACCACACCCGCCCGCACCAGCCGCCGCGCCGCCCACGCCAGCCCGGGGGCGCAGGAGGCGGGCAGCAACCCCGCCGGTCGCGCGGCCCGCCCGTCCGCCGTCCCGGTCCGCCGCCTGCCGAGGTTCCCTGCCACGATCCCCAGCAGCACCGCAACGGTCAGCGCGCTCACCGACGGCGCGACCGCCGCCACCGCCAGCGCGACCGCCACCGCGGCGGCGACCACCAGCAAGCCCGGCGCCGTTGCCGAGCCCCGCGTAAATGTCCTCACCACACCAGCATCGGCCCGCGTGTGACACTCCGGTAGGCCGAGTTGGCTAGGCCGTCATACCCTTTGGTTATGACCAAGCCGCCGGACCCCGAGTCACTCGACCTGCTCGTCCGGCTCGCCGAGCTGGGCAGTCTGGGTCAGGCCGCCGCGCGGCTGGGCATCAGCCAGCCCGCGGCCAGCAAACGCCTGGCCACCCTGGAGAAGCGGCTCGGGCTGGCCCTGGTCGACCGCAGCACCAGGGGGTCCACCCTCACCGAGTCCGGCCAGATGGTCACCGAATGGGCCAAACGGGTGCTCGCCGAACTGGACGTGCTGCTGCACGGCGCCGAGGCCCTGCGCGCCCGCCGGGTGGCCGAGCTGAGCGTGGCGGCCAGCATGACCGTGGCCGAACACCTGGTGCCCGGCTGGATCACCGAGCTGCGCCGCGGCAACCCCGGGCTCTACGTGGGTCTCCAGGTGACCAACTCGGCCGCGGTGGCCGAGCTGGCCCGGCGCGGCGAGGTCGACCTCGGCTTCGTCGAGTCGCCCTCGGTCCCGCGCGATCTGCGCACCCGCCGGGTGGCCGAGGACCGGCTGGCCGTGGTGGTCGCGCCCGGCCATCCGTGGGCGAAACGGCGCAGACCGGTTGGCCCGGCCGAGCTCGTGGGTACTCCGCTGGTTGTCCGGGAACGGGGTTCGGGCACCAGGGAAACCCTCGAACGGGCGATGGAACGCACCGGAGTGGGTAAGGTCCGGGCACTGGTCGAGCTGGGCTCCACCACGGCCGTGCGCGGCGCGGTCGCGGCCGGGTCCGGCCCGGCGGTGCTGAGCGTGCTCGCGGTCGAGGCCGACCTGGCCGACCGGCGGCTGGTCGAGGTGCCGGTCAGCGGGATCGACCTGCGGCGCCAGCTGCGCGCCGTGTGGCCTGCCGGACGGGCGCTCGCGCCACCGGCGGCAGCCCTGCTGGCCGTGGCTACCAGAGCTTCTCGCCCGGCCCGGTGACTTCGACGCTACGGTGGGTATAGCTACCGCACTGGATGAGGATTGGCGGCCATGAAACGGTTCCTGCGCAAGCTGCGTGGCGGCTTCGAGCCCGACCCGGTCGAGCCAGCCGACCCGCAGGAGGCCGCCGTCACGTTCTGGCAGCGCTGGAACACCGAGCTGCTGCCGCAGGTGAGCGCGGCGCTCGGCGACAAGGACCCCGGCCGGGTGGAGAACCTGGTGGTGGAGGCGGTCACCGCGATCCACCCGAACCTTCAGTTCGCGGTGGAACGCGGCCAGCGGGCGGTGTACGCGCTGGTGCTCAGCGCCCAGGGCGACCCGGACCTGCGGCCCTACACCGACGCCTGGCTGGCCGCGGCGCCCGATCCCGGGCCGATGTGGGAGTTCTACGACGCGGTGCCGCCGGTGCCCGACCCCAACGAGGTCACCGTCAACCTCGGCCCGCACCGGCTGCCGCTGTCCCAGGTCCGGCTGGCCGCGCTGATCGACGAGGAGGCCGGGCTGGTCGACGTCGCGGTGTTCCACCCCGGCATCGCCGCCCTGGACGACGCGGGCAAGGCAGCGATGACCTTCCTGCCACTGGACGCGACCCTCGGCGAGCGGCTGGCCGGGGACCGGCTGGGCCGGGTGGAGACCGCCGAGGCCGAGCCGGTGGACGCCATCACCCTGGTCGAGCTGCGCGAGCTGGTGGTCGAGCTGGACCGGCGACACTCCGGCCGCTGACCCGGTAAAACTGTCGGTGGGTTTGACTAGGCTTCCCACCGTGACCAGGAACGACAGCAGTGAGCTAGACGTCACCGCGGCGGCGCGCCAGCGCCACGCGGAGCTGGCCCAGGAGATCACCGACCACCAGTACCGGTACTACGTGACCTCGCCGGTGATCTCCGACGCCGAGTTCGACCAGCTCTTCCGCGAACTGCAGGCCCTGGAGGCCGAGCACCCGGCCCTGGTCACCCCCGACTCGCCGACCCAGCGGGTCAGCGGCAGCTTCGCCACCGAGTTCGTCCCGGTGGACCACCTGGAGCGGATGCTCAGCCTGGACAACGCCTTCAACGCCGAGGAGCTCCAGGCCTGGGCCGAGCGGGTGGAGAAGGAAGTCGGCGCGGACGCGCATTTCCTGTGCGAGCTGAAGATCGACGGCCTCGCGGTCAACCTGCTCTACCGGGACGGGCGGCTGGAACGCGGCCTCACCAGGGGCGACGGCCGCACCGGCGAGGACGTCACGCTCAACCTGCGCACCCTGGCCGACGTGCCGGCGCGACTGGTCGGCACGGACGAGTTCCCGGTGCCGGAGCTGGTGGAGATCCGCGGCGAGGTCTTCTTCACCCTCGCCGACTTCGCCGAGCTGAACGCGGCCCAGGTGGAGGCGGGCAAGCCGCCGTTCGCCAACCCGCGCAACGCGGCGGCCGGATCGTTGCGGCAGAAGGATCCCAAGGTCACCGCGAGCCGCCCGCTGCGGATGATCTGCCACGGCCTCGGCAAGCGCGCCGGCTTCGAACCGGCCCGGCAGTCCGACTCCTACAACGCGCTCAAGGCCTGGGGCCTGCGGGTCTCTGCGCACACCATGGTGCTGTCCACTGTGGACGAGGTCACCGCCTACATCACCGGCTGGGGCGAGCGCAGGCACGACGCCGAGCACGAGATCGACGGCGTGGTGGTCAAGGTGGACGAGGTCACCCACCAGCGCCGCCTCGGGGCCACCTCGCGCGCGCCGCGCTGGGCGATCGCCTACAAGTACCCGCCGGAGGAGGTCACCACCCAGCTGCTGGACATCCGGGTCAACGTGGGCCGCACCGGCCGGGTCACCCCGTTCGCGGTGACCGAGCCGGTCAAGGTGGCCGGGTCGGTGGTCGCGCGGGCCACTCTGCACAACGCCAACGAGGTCCGGCGCAAGGGCGTGCTGATCGGCGACCGGATCGTGCTGCGCAAGGCGGGCGACGTGATCCCCGAGGTGCTCGGCCCGGTGGTGGAGGCCCGCGACGGCAGCGAGCGCGAGTTCATCATGCCCACCGAGTGCCCGGAGTGCGGGGCCACGCTGCGGCCGATGAAGGAGGCGGATGTCGACATCCGCTGCCCGAACGCCCAGTTCTGCCCAGGGCAGCTGCGCGAGCGGCTGTCCTACCTGGCCAGCCGGTCCGCGCTGGACATCGAGGTGCTCGGCTTCGAGGCCGCCGCGGCCCTGGTCGCCTCCGACGTCTACACCAACGAGCGCGACCTGTTCGACCTGGACGCGGACAAGCTGCGCCAGGTGCCGCTGTTCCGCACCATGGCGGGCGAGCTGTCCGCGAACGGGCAGAAGCTGCTGGAGAACCTGGAAACGGTCAAGACCCGGCCGCTGTGGCGGATCCTGGTCGCGCTGTCCATCCGGCACGTCGGGCCCAAGGCGGCCAGGGACCTGGCCCGCGAGCTGGGCTCGATCGAGGTGATCGCGCAGGCCACCGAGGAACAGCTGGCCGCGGTCGACGGCGTCGGGCCCACCATCGTGCAAGCCGTGCGCGAGTGGTTCGAGGTGGACTGGCACCGCGAGGTGGTCGACGCCTGGGCCGCGGCCGGGGTGCGGCTGGCCGAGGACCGCGACGAGTCGGTGCCGCGCACGCTGGCCGGACTGTCCATTGTGGTCACCGGCAGCCTGCCCGGCTTCTCCAGGGACGAGGCCAAGGAGGCCATCCTGTCCAGGGGCGGCAAGGCGGTCGGCTCGGTGTCGAAGAAAACCAGTTTTGTGGTGGTCGGCGAAGCGCCAGGATCCAAGTACGACAAGGCGGTGCAGCTGAAGGTGCCGGTCCTGGACGAGGACGGGTTCCGGGTGCTGCTGGAGTCCGGTCCGGAGGCAGCAGCCGAGGTTGCCACGGTCGGCGCGGACGGGGGAGCCGGGGATGGCGACGGAGATCAGGATTCGACCGGCTGAACCGGCCGAGCTGGACGCGGTGGGCGAGCTGACCGTCGCCGCCTACCAGGCAGGCGGGTTCATCCCGGAAGGCAGCGACTACGGGACCACGCTGCGAAACGCGGCCGCCCGCGCCCGCGCGGCCGAGCTGCTGGTGGCCGCCGACGAGGACGGCCGGCTGCTGGGCACGGTGACCGTGGTGCTGCCCGGCACCGAGTTCGCCGAGGTCTCCGAACCGGGTGAACTGGAGTTCCGGATGCTCGCCGTCGACCCGGCCCAGCACGGCCGCGGCATCGGCGAACAGCTGCTCCGCGCGGTCCTGGACCGGGCCGCTGACCTGGGCGTCAGCCGGGTGGTCATGTGCAGCACGTCCACCATGGCCGCGGCGCACCGGCTGTACCGGCGGCACGGGTTCACCCGGTTGCCGTCGCGCGACTTCTCCCCGGTTCCGGGAGTCTTGCTGCACGGCTTTGTCCGGGAACTGAGCTAGGAGCGCCCGCAATGCTGCCGCTGCTGCAGTGCTGCCCCAACGGCAGCCGGCCCGCCGAGGCCCACCCCACCGTGCCCATCACCCCCTGGCAGCTGGCCACCGCGGTCGCCGAGGTCGCCGAGCTGGGCGTCACCTCGGTGCACCTGCACCCCAGGGACGCGGTCGGCCTGGAGACCCTGGCTGGTCCCGAGCTGGCCACCGTGGTCGCCACCGTGCGCGCCGCCGCCCCGGGTGTGGAGATCGGCGTCAGCACCGGCGCCTGGATCACCCCGGACCCGGTGCGCCGCACCGAGCTGGTCGAAGGCTGGTCCGGCCTGGCCGCGGGACGCCCGGACGTGGCCTCGGTGAACGTGCACGAGCCTGGCTGGCTGTCGGTCTGCGCCGCCCTGCACCGCGCGGGCGTCGGCATCGAGCTCGGCGTGTTCACCACCAAGGCCTCGGCCATCCTGCGCGCCGAGGGCGTGCCTGCGGGCACCGTCCGGGTGCTGGCCGAGGTCCAGGAGACCAACCCCGACCGCGCCCAGGCCGCCGCCACCGACCTGCTGGCCGCGCTGGACTTCCTGCCGCCGGACCTGCCGATCCTGCTGCACGGCGAGGAGGGCGGCGCCTGGCCGGTGCTCGCCGAAGCCGTCCGCCTGGGCCTGCACCGCCGGATCGGCCTGGAGGACACCCTGGTGCTGCCCGACGGCACCCCAGCCCCGGACAACGCCGCCCTAGTCCGAGCCGCCCAGGCCCTCTAGGTGTATGGCTGGTGTATGGCGCGCACAAACATCGATATCGATGAAGAGCTGGTCAACGAGGCCATGCGGCGATACGACCCAAAGATCACCACGGACGAGTTGCTGTCTCTTGAAGGCATCGGCTGGGAGGGTGACCTGGAACAGATGAGAGACGACAACCCGGAGCGCGCGTAGAACAGCGCCTGATCGATAGTTCGGTGTGGATCGACTTCCTCCGCGCCTCGCCCACGCCCGCTCGTGATCTGATGCGCGATCCTGGCTCCTTGGCTACCACCGAACCTGTCATCTTGGAGGTGCGGTCGGGTTTGGCCGGGTTCCGGCTGATTCGGCTGGACCAGGCGCTCACCAGTCTTACGCTGCTCGGCGTTGACCCGGCGGTGGACTTCCACACCGGCTCCGAGCTGTACCGCGCGGGCAAGGACTTCGAGGTGATCTCCTCGGTTGCCCCGGAACTGAAGACGATGTCCGCGCTGTGAACTCCGCCCAGACCGCCTGAGCGTCAGCGCGGCAGCAGCGCCCCGGCCCGCTTCACCGTCCGCACCACCGGCGCGGTCTCCATCGAGTGCACCCCGGCCAGCCCGCCCACCCGCTCGGTCAGGTACCGGTACAGCTCCCCGGCGTCGCGGCAGGCCACCATCGCGGTCAGGTTGGTCCGCCCGGTGGTCACCCCGGCGAAGCTCACCTCCGGGTGCCCGCTGACCGCCGCCGCGACCCGGCGCAGCGCCGAGGGCCGCACGGTCAGCCACAGCCGGGCCTCGGCGCGCAGGCCGAGCGCCGCCGGCGGCACATCCACGTCGAAGACCAGCACCCCGCTCTCCCGCAGCGCGTCGATCCGCCGCTTCACCGTGGACTCCGACCAGCCGGTGGCCGCCGCCAGTTCGGTGTGCCTCGTCCGGCCGTCCCTGGCCAGTGCCGCCAGCAGCGCGTGGTCGCCGTCGTCCAGGGTGACCGCGGGGCCGCTCGGGCCGAGCAGGGCGTGCGCGCTGAGGTCCAGCACCCTGGCGGTGCGCGGCAGCTTGTCCATCAGCAGGGTGTCCCGGTCGGCGTCGGAGCGGGCCTGGACGTGGCAGGAGATCTCGGTGCCGCCGGAGAGCAGGTGCACCCAGAAGGTGTCCGGGCGGCGGGCCAGCGCGGTGGCGATCGGGGTGGCCGCGTCCGGGGTGCAGCGGATGCGCAGGGTCCACGAGGTGTAACCGGCCAGCGGTCCGTACACCGAGCCCACCACCCGCAGCAGCCCGGCCGAGCGCAGCCGCTGGTACCGGCGGGCCACCGTGTTCTCCGAGACGCCCAGCCCGGCGGCGATCCGGCTGAACGGGGCCCGGCCGTCCCGCTGGAGCGCGGTGACGATTTCCCGCTCCAGCTCATCCAGGATGACGGATTTCACCGGATCACCGTAGTTGACGGGCGGGAATCCGCATCCCGGCGTGACCGTGAAGCCATGACGACACGAGTTCTGGTGACCGGGGCGACCGGCAACGTCGGCCGCCGGGTGGTGGCCCAGCTGGAGGCCGAAGTCCTTGTCCTGCCCAGGGATCGCGCCGACCTGGCCCGCCCGGAGAGCCTGACCGGCAGCCTGCGCGGGGTGGACGCGGTGTTCCTGATCTGGCCGCTGCACAGCGGTGAAGCGCTGCCAGGGGTGCTCGCGGAGATCGCCAAGCATGCGCGCCGGGTGGTCTTCCTCGGCTCCGGCGGGGTCCGCGACCTGAGCATGGACGCGCAGGAGGAGCTGATCCGGCGGTCGGGTCTGGAGTGGACGGTCATCCGGCCGAGCACGTTCGCGGTCAACGCCCGGTGGTGGGCCGCACAGATCAAGGCGGGGGAAGAGGTGCGTGGCGCGTACGGCGGGTTGGGCCTGCCCATGCTGCACGAGGCGGACATCGCGGCGGTGGCGGTGCGCGCGCTCACCGGCGAGGGCCACCACGGCCAGGTGTACCGGCTGACCGGGCCCGAGGTGCTCAGCCAGGCCGAGCAGGTGCGGATCATCAGCGAGGTGCTCGGCCGCCCGCTGCGCTGGGTCGAGCTGGACCGTGCGGCCGCCCGGCGGCAGCTGCTCGCCGACGGCCTGTCACTGTCCTTTGTGGACGTCCTGCTGGACGCCTACGCCGCGATGTCGAGCCAGCCCAGCCCCGAGATCACCGACACCGTGGCGGCCGTGACCGGTTCACCCGCGCGCACCTTCCGGCAGTGGGTGGCCGACCACGCCGCGGAGTTCTAGCCCAGGTCGTGCTCGTGCGCGTAGATCACCGCGTGCACCCTGGTGCGCAGCCCGAGCTTGGCCAGCACCCTGGCCACGTGGGTCTTCACCGTGCCCTCGCCCACCGCCAGCTCGGCCGCGATCTCGGCGTTGCTCAGCCCGCGCGCCAGCGCCCGCAGCACCTCCCGCTCCCGGTCGGTCAGCGCGGCCAGCTCCGGACCCGGCGGCGCGGGGGCCAGCTCGGCGAAGCGCCGGATCAGCCCGCTGGTGACCTTGGGGTCGATCAGCCCGTGCCCGCCGTGCACCGCGCGGATCGCCGTGGTGAGCAGCTCGGGATCGTTGTCCTTCAACAGGAATCCGGCCGCTCCGGCACGCAGCGCGCGGTAGAGGTAGTCGTCCAGGTCGAAGGTGGTGAGCACCAGGATGCGCGCCGGGGTCCCGGCCAGCTCCTCGATCGCGGCCAGGCCGTCCTGGTGCGGCATCCGGATGTCCATCAGCACCACGTCCGGCCGCCGCCAGCGGGTCAGGTGCACCGCCTCCGCGCCGTTGGCCGCCTCGCCGACCACCTCGATATCGGGCTCGGCGTCCAGCAGCAGGCGCAGCGCCT
Organism: Crossiella sp. NPDC003009; assembly: GCF_053591555.1. Taxonomy (NCBI): domain Bacteria; kingdom Bacillati; phylum Actinomycetota; class Actinomycetes; order Pseudonocardiales; family Pseudonocardiaceae; genus Crossiella; species Crossiella sp. NPDC003009. The sequence continues at coordinate 366,011 of NZ_JBSFUA010000002.1, forward strand.
CGCGCACCGGCTGCTGGTCGTCGGCCAGCAGCACCCGGATCATCGCGGCTCCCAGGGCAGCACGGCCCGCACCAGCCAGCCGTCACCGGTCGGCCCGGCGGTGCAGGTGCCGCCGAGCAGTGCGGCCCGCTCGGCCAGTCCGCGCAGACCGTGGCCGGGCCGGGGCTCACCCGCGCTCCGGCCGTTGTCGCACACCGTGATCACCAGGTCCGTCCCCGTCCGGCGCAGCTCCACCTCGACCTCGGTCGCCGCCGCGTGCCGCAGCACGTTGGTCAGCGCCTCCTGCACGATCCGGTAGGCGTGCCGCCCCACCAGCTCCGGCACCCCGATCTCCAAGCCGCGCACGGTGATCCGCGGTCCGCCCCTGGCCAGCCGGGCGGCCAGCTCGGGCACCTGGTCCAGCCCGGGATCCTCGCGCAGCTCGGCCAACAGGCCCCTGGTCTCGGTCAGCGCGGTGGCGGACAGGTCGGTGATCAGCGCCAGCGCCGAGGGCGCGGCCTCGGGCACCCGCCTGGCCGCCATGGCCTGCAACCGGATCGCGGTCAGGTGGTGGCCGACCGCGTCGTGCACGTCCCTGGCGATGCGCAGCCGCTCGTCCGCCACCACCCTGGCCAGCTCCGCCTGCCGCAGCGCGACCGCCGAGCGCACCCGCTCCCGGTGCAGCCGCAGCGCCGCCCCGGCCGCGACCGGGGCGAGGCCCAGCAGCACCGCCTCGGTGAGCACCGGTGTGCTGGGCGGTGCCGGCGCGCTGAGCCCGTAGAGCACCGTCCAGCCCACCGACAGCGCCACCACCGGCCCGAACTTCTCGCCGCGGTGGTAGACCGCCGAGCAGAAGGCGGCCGCGGCCACGGTGCGCCCCGACCAACCGGCCACCCCGGTGCCGAAGAAAGCCACCGCCGCGCAGGCCACCGCCACCGCGACCGGGTACCGGCGGCGCAGCGCCAGCGGCAGGCACAGCGCCAGGCTGAGCAGCACCGGCGGCCAGGACAGCTCGCCGCGTTCCAGCAGCACCCCGCCGAGCAGGGCGAGGAAGGCGGCCCCGGCCAGAGTGGCGTCGTTCATGCGGCCAGTCTTCAGGTGTTCGCCGGGCAGGTCAGGCCGGCCGGTGGCAGCGCGCCGGTGGTGAGGTAGCGGTGCACGTGCCCGCGCAGGCAGCGGTTGCCTGCGTAGAGGTAGTTGGCGTGCCCGCCCACCACCGCGATGTGCCGGGAACCGGGCAGCTGCGCGGTCACCCGCCGCCCGTAGTCCACCGTGGTCACCGAGTCGTGGATGCCGTCGGCGAGCAGCGCGGGCGGCCGGTGCGCGGGCGGGATCGGTTGCGGGGCAAAGCCGGTGACCTCGGGCAGCCCGGCGCACTTGAGCACGTTGACCCAGGTGTGCCGCCAGCCCAGCAGCGGAGCCACGGTGGCCCTGATCCCGGCCACGATCCGGCTCACCTCGCGGTAGTCGGTGGCGTAGGGGAAGTCGGCGCAGTTGATCTGCCGGTTCACGTCGGTCTCCACCGGGATCGCGGGCACGCCGACCAGCTTGCTGGCATCACCGGCGTCGGCCTCGGCGATCGCCTGGGCCAGTCGCGGCCAGTCCCGCTCGAAGTCCGAGTGCGTGCTGGAGACGATCCGCGCCGCGGTGCCCGGCCCGCCGAACTTCGCGTTGGGCGCCGGGATCGGCTGCCGCTCGGCCCGCGCCACCAGGTCCGTCCACACCTTGACCAGGTCCCGCCCGTGCAGCGCGCAGTCCGGCGTGCGCGCGCACCAGTCGCCGAAGCGGTGCAGGTTCCGCTCGGCCACCTCGGCCCGCGAGGTCACCCAGTCCCGCTGTGAGCGGTTGGTGTGGTCGTACACGCTGTCCAGGAAGAACCGCCCGGACCGGTGCGGGAACAGGGACAGGTAGGCCTGGCCGAACACGGTGCCGTAGGAGTTGCCCAGGTACCGCAGCTTGGACTCGCCCAGCGCGGCCCTGATCGCGTCCAGGTCGTGCGCGACCTGCCAGCTGTCCAGCTTCCCGGCCAGCGGCCCGGCGGCCTTGGCACAGCCTGCGCCGAACTCCCGGCTGCGCGCCACGTGCACGCGGTAGGCGGCCTCGTCGGGGAAGGTCCACTCCAGCGGGATCGGCGCGCCGGTCGGGCAGGTGATCCCGGCGCTGCGCCCCATCCCGCGCGGGTCGAACAGCACCACGTCGAACCACTGGGTCAGCTCGGCGAACTGCCCGCCCAGCTGCGGCAACAGGTCCAGGTAGGCGCCCGGTCCGCCGGGGTTGACCACGATGGAGCCGAGGCGGGTGGCCGGGTCCTTGGCGGGGTAGCGGGCCAGCGCGAGGTCGAAGCGGGACCCGCGCGGGTTGGCGTGGTCAGTGGGTACGGACAGCTCGGCGCACTGGACGCCGGAGTCGCAGTCCCGCCAGGTCAGCGTGGGTGCGGCGGTCGCGGGTGGGGCGTGCAGGACGGCCACGGCCGCGCTGGCCGCGACCGCGAGCAGGCGAAGGGTCTTGGTCACCCGCCCAGGCTCGCGCTGAGGACCGGTGCACCGCGTCTGCAATCCGGCAGACGCCAAGCCGCGCCACGGGCGCTACCGGGCCGCGTGACCGCAGGCCGGCCCGCGCTAGTCGGGCAGCACCACCGCGACGATCCCGGCCAGGTGCGCCAGCCGCGCCACCTCGGCCGCCCGGAACATCGGCCCGCCCGGCCGCCCCACCAGCAGCACCCGGTCCGGGTTGCCCAGCGGGGTGGCCGCCAGCTCGGTGCCCAGCTCCTGCCAGGTCTCGGGCACCCACGGCTCCTCGCCGTCCAGGATGGTCGCCTTGGACAGCGGCAGCCAGGGCAGGTCGATCGCCTTGGTCTCCGGGGCCGCGCTGCTGGCGGCCAGCCGGTACGGGCCGTCGCCGTTGTTGCCGACCACCACGGCCCAGCCGGCCCGGATGATCCGCGGCACGCCCTCGGTGAAGACCTCGAGGCCCTTGCGCGGCTCGGCGGCGATCTCCTCCACCAGTTCCAGCTCGCGGTGGGTGTTGAGGATGCCGGCGTAGGGCCGGACCGCGTCCACCTCGACGCCCTCGACCGACTCGGCGGCGGTGATCAGCACGTCCGGCAGCCGGCCGGAGGGCAGCTCCACCACCAGGTCGTCGATGGCCACGCCGACGCCGCGTTCGACCACGTCCACGCTCAGAATGTCGGCCCCGATCTCACCGAGCGCCGACGCGACCGCCCCCAGGGTGCCGGGACGGTCGGGAAGCTGCACGCGGATCAGGAAGGACACGGCCGCCGATTGTCGCAGACCCGGCCGACAACACCGACTCCGCCGTCCACATGTCGAGAGAACCCGTCCAGTTATCCACAGCGTGACGGCCAGACCAACAACCCGTTCGGGGCCGTGACGGGCTGCGCCATAGACTCAGCCCGCAACGAAGCCCCGCATCCGGGCAGCAACTTTCAGGGAGTCCACCAGTGCCCACCATCTCGCGCGACGAGGTAGCGCACCTGGCCAGGCTGGCCAGGCTCGCCGTCACCGATGCCGAACTGGACCTGTTCGCCGGCCAGTTGGACGGCATCATCCAGGCGGTGGCCAAGGTCGGCGAGGTAGCCGCCGAGGACGTCCCGCCGACCTCGCACTCCGTGCCGCTGACCAACGTCTTCCGCGCCGACGAGATCACCCCCTCGCTGCCAAGGGAGGACGCGCTCGCCGCGGCGCCCGCGGCCGAGGACGGCCGGTTCCGCGTGCCGCGCATCCTCGGGGAGGCCTGACATGACCGACCTGACCAGGCTCACCGCGGCCGAACTGGCCGGCAAGATCCACTCGCGTGAGGTCTCCGCGGTGGAGGTCGCCAAGGCGCACCTGGACCGCGTGGCCGCGGTCGACGGCGCCGTGCACGCCTTCCTGCACGTGGACTCCGAGGGTGCGCTGGCCGCCGCCGAGGCCGTGGACAAGTCCATCGCCGCCGGCGAGGCCCCGGCCTCGCCGCTGGCCGGGGTGCCGCTGGCGCTCAAGGACGTGCTCACCACCAAGGGCGTGCCCACCACCTGCGGCTCCAAGATGCTGGAGGGCTGGATCCCGCCCTACGACGCCACCGTCACCCGGCGGCTGCGCGAGGCGGGCGTGGTCATCCTCGGCAAGACCAACATGGACGAGTTCGCGATGGGCTCCTCCACCGAGAACTCCGCCTACGGCCCCACGCACAACCCGTGGGACCTCGACCGCATCCCCGGCGGCTCCGGCGGCGGCTCCTCGGCCGCGCTGGCCGCCTTCCAGGCCCCGCTGGCCATCGGCACCGACACCGGCGGCTCGATCCGCCAGCCCGGCGCGGTCACCGGCACCGTCGGCGTCAAGCCCACCTACGGCGGCGTGTCCCGCTACGGCCTGGTCGCCTTCTCCTCCTCGCTGGACCAGGCCGGGCCCTGCGCCCGCACCGTGCTGGACGCGGCGCTGCTGCACGAGGTCATCGCCGGGCACGACCCGCTCGACTCCACCTCGCTGAACGTGCCGGTCCCGCCGGTGGTCGCGGCCGCCCGCCAGGGTGCGACCGGCGACCTCAGCGGCCTGCGCATCGGCGTGGTCAGCGAGTTCAGCGGCGACGGTTACCAGCCGGGCGTGCTGCGCTCCTTCGAGGCGGCGGTGGCCACCCTGGAGAAGCTGGGCGCGGAGGTCGTGGAGGTCTCCTGCCCGAACTTCACCTACGCGCTGCCCGCCTACTACCTGATCGCGCCGAGCGAGTGCTCCTCCAACCTGGCCCGCTTCGACGCCATGCGCTACGGCCTGCGGGTCGGCGGCGAGGACCCGGCGCTGGACGCCGAGCAGGTCATGTCGCTCACCCGTGAGGCCGGCTTCGGCCCCGAGGTCAAGCGCCGGGTGATCCTGGGCACCTACGCGCTCTCCGCCGGGTACTACGACGCCTACTACGGCTCGGCGCAGAAGGTCCGCACGCTCATCTCGCGCGACTTCACCAGCGCGTTCGAGCAGGTCGACGTGCTGATCTCGCCGACGACGCCGACCACGGCGTTCCGGCTCGGTGAGCGCACCGCCGACCCGATGGCGATGTACCTGGCCGACCTGTGCACCATCCCGGCCAACCTGGCCGGCAACGCGGCGATGAGCGTGCCCAGCGGCCTCTCCGACGAGGACGGGCTGCCGGTCGGGCTGCAGATCATGGCGCCCGCGCTGGCCGACGAGCGGATGTACCGGGTGGCCGCGGCCTACGAGGTCGCGCGCAACGACGCCGAGGGCGGTGCGCAGATCCACCGGGTGCCGGACCTCGCGGCGGGCGTGCGGTGAGCGAACGCAGCGAGCGGGAGGACACCCGCCAATCGGTCGGCCAGGTGCTGCGGGGACTCGAACTGTTCCCGCTGCCCGACGGCTGGACCCCGATAGAGGCACTCGCGGTGGTGAAGTGCCTGGACGCCAGTGGCACGCCCACCTGGTGCACCCGGCGCACCGCCGGGATCAACGACGAGGAACTGCTCGGCACGATGGTGCTCCAGTCCGAGCTGCTCAAGCGGGACATCCTGTCCGACTGGGAGGACGACGGCGATGACGACTGACGTCACGGCAGAACTGCTGCCCTACTCCGACGTGGTCGAGCGCTTCGACCCGGTGCTGGGGCTGGAGGTGCACGTCGAGCTGCACACCAACACCAAGATGTTCTGCGGCTGCCCCACACAGTTCGGGGCCGAGCCCAACACCCAGGTCTGCCCGACCTGCCTCGGCCTGCCCGGCGCGCTGCCGGTGGTCAACGGCAAGGCGGTCGAGTCGGCCATCCGGATCGGTCTCGCGCTCAACTGCGAGATCGCGGAGTGGTGCCGGTTCGCGCGGAAGAACTACTTCTACCCCGACATGCCGAAGAACTTCCAGACCTCGCAGTACGACGAGCCGATCGCCTTCAACGGCCACCTGGACGTGGTGCTCGACGACGGCGAGATCTTCCGGGTGGAGATCGAGCGCGCGCACATGGAGGAGGACACCGGCAAGTCGCTGCACGTGGGCGGCGCGACCGGGCGCATCCACGGCGCCGAGTTCTCCCTGCTGGACTACAACCGGGCGGGCGTGCCGCTGATCGAGATCGTCACCAAGACGATCCACGGCACCGGCGAGCGCGCGCCCGAGGTGGCCCGCGCCTACGTCAGCGCGCTGCGCGACCTGCTCAAGGCGCTGGACGTCTCGGACGTGCGGATGGACCAGGGCTCGCTGCGCTGCGACGCGAACGTCTCGCTGATGCCCAAGGGCAGCAGCGTGCTCGGCACCCGCTCGGAGACCAAGAACGTCAACTCGCTGCGCAGCGTCGAGCGGGCCGTGCACTTCGAGATGCGCAGGCACGCCGCGGTGCTGACCAGCGGCGGCGAGGTCGTCCAGGAGACCAGGCACTTCGACGAGTCCACCGGCAGCACCCGGCCGGGACGGCGCAAGGAGACCAGCGAGGACTACCGGTACTTCCCGGAGCCCGACCTGGTGCCGATCGCCCCATCCCGCGAGTGGGTGGCCGAGCTCGCGCAGACCCTGCCCGAGCTGCCCTGGCAGCGCCGCAAGCGGATCCAGGCCGAGTGGAAACTCTCCGACCCGGAACTGCGCGACCTGGTCAACGCGGGCGCACTCGAACTGGTCGCGGCCACCGTCGAGGCGGGTGCCGCCCCGGACGAGGCCCGCTCCTGGTGGGTGGCCTACCTCTCCCAGCAGGCCAACACCCAGGGCGTCGACCTCGCTGACCTGGCCATCACCCCGGCCCAGCTGGCCAGGGTGATCGCCATGGTCGCCGAGGGCAAGCTGACCAACAAGCTGGCCCGCCAGGTTGTCGACGGCGTGCTGGCAGGCGAGGGCGAGCCGGACGCCGTGGTCGAGGCCCGCGGCCTGGTCGTGGTCTCCGACGACTCGGCCCTGCTCGCCGCGGTCGACGAGGCCCTGGCCGCCCAGCCCGACATCGCCGAGAAGATCCGCTCCGGCAAGGTCGCCGCGGCAGGCGCCGTGGTCGGCGCGGTCATGAAGGCCACCAAGGGCCAAGCCGACGCCAAACGCGTCCGCGAACTGGTCCTGGAGCGCTGCGGCCAGTAACACCACCAGCGACAACGCCAGCACCGCGGCCCGTGCCGCCCGGACAACTCCCGGGCGGCACGGGCCGCGGCACACTCGCCCGCTGCCTGCTCAACTCGCGCGGCCGCCCGGGCGGAAACCCCGGCAACACCGCCGCCCCTCGGGACCTGGTTCCGGGGGGCGCTGGGACGGTTCGGCCCCCGCCATACTGCACCGCATGGCCGTCACCCAGCAGCTGGTCCGCATCCCCGCCACGCGACTGGCCGCCTGCCGCCAGTCGGTGGCGGCGCTGGACGAGCTCTGCTCGTTCACGTCGACTCCGGATGAGGACCGCCTGGAGCTGAACTGGTGGCCCGGCGCGCTGAAACGAGCGTGGGCGCTGACCGGAGTCGATGCTCGGGCCTTGGCGGTTCTCCGGCGCGGATTCGACGGTGACGAAGAAGTGAACCCGGCCTACCGGGAGCATCCCGACACGATCTGGGAACACCCGGTTACGGCGCTGGAGCCATCGCGGGTTAGCGAGGTCGCCGAGGCGTTGCGTGCCGTAACACCCACAGCGGTCCGCGCCGTGGTGCCATTGAACGCGGCCGAGGCCGAGGCCGCGCTGGGCGGGATCGCGCGCGAAGTAGTCGGTGATCTGGCCGAACAACTGGCCCGGCAGCACGCCATCCTGCGCGACTTCTACGGCGAGGCCGCACGTCGCGGACTTGTCGTCGTGTTGTGGTGGGACTGAACCGGCTAGTCGTTCCCGCCGGTGCCACCGCCCTGCGGCGGCAGCACGAACACCCGGTCGTCGCTGCTCACCGGCTTGCCGCCGGCCTTGTTCAGCGTGCCCACCCAGGCGTTGCCGTCCGGGCCCAGGTCCACGCCGCCGAGTTGGCCGTAGGTGCCCTTCAGGGTGGTTTCCGGGCGGCCGGTGAAGGCGCCGGTGTTGCTCACGGCCAGGTTGAACATGCCGGCGCCGGTGGTCAGTGCGACTGACAGGCGGTCGCTGTAGGCGGCGCAGCCTGCCACGCCGGGGCGGTCCGGCCAGGTCCAGGCCGGGGTGCCGAGGGGCTTGCCCAGGGCGAACTTGTAGACCACGTCCTGCTTGTCCGCGCGGTCGGTGACCCAGGTGGTGCGGTGGTCGGTGGTGCTGCAGATGCCGCCGGGGCTGGTCAGGCCGGTGGCCACCACCGTACTGCCGGCGTTGGGGTTGCCGTCGGCCGGCTTGCCGGAGGTGGTGATCCGCAGGACCTTCCCGGCCAGGGAGTTCGGATCGCCTGCCGCGCCGCCGTTGCCCGCGTTGCCGGTGGCCACCAGCAGCGCCCCGGTGCGGTCCCTGGCCAGCGCGCCGCCGTTGTTGCGGCCGCCGCGCGGGATGCCGGTGAGCACCGGCTTGGGGCCGTCGCCCTTGGCGATGCGCACCACCCGGTTGTCCGAGCCGGTGGTGATGTAGGCGAAGACCAGGCCGTCCTCGGCGTAGCTGGGCGAGAGCGCGAGCCCGGTCAGCCCGCCGCCACCGGCCCCGTCCACCGGGATCCGGGCGAACTCCTCCGGCGACTTGCCCGGCTGCACCTTCAGGATCTTCCCGCTGACCCGCTCGGCGGCCAGCGCGGACTGCCCGTCCGGCAGCACCGCGACCGCGGCCACCTGGTCGAGGCAGGTCGCGACCACCGAGGGGTCGAAGTCCTTGCAGCCGTCCGGCGGCGGCACCGGGGTGTTCGGCCGGGTCGGCGGCTGCGGGCCGCCGCCCCCGCCCCCGCCACCGGGTGGCGGGGCGCCCTGGGGTTGCAGCCGGGGCTGCTCGGTCCAGTCGGCCTGCCGCACCTCGGGGAAGCTGGCGCACCCGGAGACCAGCAGGGCGAGCGCCACCATCCCGATGAGGGACGTCCGTCGCTTCGAACCCGGGGCTGGCATGGGCTCCAGGGTAGGTGGCCGCAGGTGAACCCGAGGTTAGAGTGCCGAGGTGAGCCTGACTGTGCTGCTGCCCGACTACCCAGGGGCCGCCGACCTGGTGTCCGCGATCGAGGGTGTGCGGGTGGTCACCTACGACCCGCACGACCAGCTCAACATGCCGGCCGAGGCGGTGGAGGCCGAGGTGTTCGTGCCGCCGTTCCTGGCCTCCCGGGAGCTGGTGCCGCTGGCCGAGTCGCTGCCAAGGCTCCAGCTGGTGCAGCTGCTCAGCGCGGGCGCGGAGGCCTGGATCGGCGCGCTGCCCGAGCGCGTGAAGCTGTCCAACTGCCGGGGCGCGCACGGCGGCAGCACCGCGGAGTGGGTGGTCGGCGCGCTGCTGTCGATCTACCGCGACTTCCGCGAGTTCGACGCCGCCCAGCGCGCCGGGGAGTGGGCCTACCACCAGACCGACACCCTCCAGGGCAAGCGGATCCTGGTGGTCGGCGCCGGTGACCTCGGCAGGCAGCTGGAGCGCAGGCTCATCCCGTTCGACACCGAGGTCACCCTGGTCGGGCGCAGCGCGCGGGAGGGGGTGCGCGGCGAGGACGAGCTGCCCGAGCTGCTCGGCGAGTACGACGTGGTGGTCGTGGTGGTGCCGATGACCGAGGACACCCGGCACCTGGTGGACGCCAAGTTCCTGGCCCGGATGGCCGACGGCGCGATCTTCGTCAACGGCGCCCGCGGCCCGGTGGTGGACACCGACGCGCTGCTGGCCGAGCTGACCAGCGGCAGGCTGCGCGCCGCGCTGGATGTCACCGACCCGGAACCGCTGCCTGCGGGCCACCCGCTGTGGCGCGCGCCGAACCTGCTGCTGACTCCGCACGTAGCGGGCAGCGTGGCTGGTCAGCACCAGCGCGCCTTCCGCATCGTGGCCAGGCAGATCGCCCAGTTCGCCGCAGGCAAGGACCCGGAGAACCTGATCCGCGGCAGCTACTGACCCCCGCGAACCGCCGCCGCCACGCCGCCCGGGTCGCCGAAGTGGCTCGGATCACCTAGCCTGCTTGGGCGTGAGCACTCACGACAGCGGCCCCGGCACCAGCGGGGGCGCGCACCACTTCGACGACGCGGGGTATTCCGCCACCGGCACCACGGCGGCACTGCCCGTTGACCAGGCCGACGGTGCGGACACCGTGCGGCGCAAGCCCTTCGCCTGGAACGGTGGCACCGACCTCGGCCTGCTCGTCCTGCGGCTGGTGCTCGGTGGCACGTTCATCGCGCACGGAGCGCAGAAGCTCTTCGGCGTGTTCAACGGACCCGGCATCAACGGGTTCGCCAAGTTCCTGGAGTCCTTCGGGTTCCAGCAGACCCGGATCCTGGCCTACGTCACCGGGATCACCGAGCTGGGCGGCGGCGTGCTGATCGTGCTGGGCTTCCTGACCCCGCTCGGCGCGGCAGGCCTGCTCAGCGTGATGATCAACGTGGTCACGCTCAAGTGGAACAACGGTTTCTTCCTCGGCCAGACCGGCTCCGGCTTCGAGTTCGACCTCGTGCTCGGCGCCCTGGCGGCCGCGCTGCTGTTCCTCGGGCCCGGCCGCGCCTCTCTCGACAACGGTCGCTCCTGGGCGCGCGTCCCACTCCCGTGGGGCGTGCTCTTCCTCCTGGTCGCGGCGGGCGCCGCGGTGATCACCCTGGTGGTCCTGCGCTGACGCCACAAGAAACAGCGCGGGCCCGGCTCACCACGAGCCGGGCCCGCGCTGCTTGGTCACTTGTTCGGGTCGCGGACCGCGCCGGTGGCCGCTGAGGTGGCCAGGCGGGCGTAGGCGCGCAGGGCCTTGGACACCGGGCGCTGCCGGTCCACCGGCTGCCACGGGTTCTCGCTGGCCTCCATCTTGGCCCGCCGTTCGGCCAGCACCGCCTCGTCCACCAGCAGCTCCAGCTTGCGCCGGTGCACGTCGATGACGATCTCGTCCCCGTCCTGCACCAGCCCGATCAGCCCGCCCTCGGCCGCCTCCGGCGAGATGTGCCCGACCGAGATGCCCGAAGAGCCACCGGAGAACCGGCCGTCGGTGATCAGCGCGCACACCTTGCCCAGGCCCGCGCCCTTGAGGAACGCGGTGGGGTGCAACATCTCCTGCATGCCGGGGCCGCCTGCCGGGCCCTCGTACCGGACCACCACGACCTCGCCCGGCTGCACCTGCTTGCCCAGGATCGCCGAGACCGCCTGCTCCTGGCTCTCCACCACCCTGGCCGGGCCGCGGAAGACCCACAGCTCCTCGTCGATCCCGGCGGTCTTGATCACCGCGCCGTCCTCGGCCAGGTTGCCGTGCAGCACCGCGAGGCCGCCGTCGGCGGTGTAGGCGTGCGCGCGGTCCCTGATGCAGCCGCCTGCCGCGTCGGTGTCCAGCGAGGACCACCGGTTGCTGGTGGAGAAGGCCTGCGTGGTGCGCACCCCGCCGGGCGCGGCGTGGAACAGCTCGACCGCCTCCGCCGAGGGCGACTCCGCCCGGATGTCCCAGGCGCCCAGCCACTCGTCCATGCTCGCGCTGTGCACGGTGCGCACGTCTCGGTTGAGCAGCCCGGCCCGGTCCAGCTCGCCCAGGATGGCCGGAATGCCACCGGCCCGGTGCACGTCCTCCATGTGGTAGTCGGAGTTCGGGCTCACCTTGGCCAGGCAGGGCACCCGGCGGCTGACCGCGTCGATGTCGGCCATGGTGAAGTCGAGCTCCGCCTCGTGCGCGGCGGCCAGCACGTGCAGCACGGTGTTGGTCGAGCCGCCCATGGCCACGTCCAGCGCCATCGCGTTCTCGAACGCGGCCCGGTTGGCGATGTTGCGCGGCAGCGCGGACTCGTCGTCCTGCTGGTAGTAGCGCTTGGCCAGCTCCACCACGGTGGTGCCGGCCCGCTCGAACAGCGCCCGGCGGGCGGCGTGCGTGGCCAGGGTGGACCCGTTGCCCGGCAAGGAAAGCCCGAGCGCCTCGGTGAGGCAGTTCATCGAGTTCGCGGTGAACATGCCGGAGCAGGAGCCGCAGGTCGGACAGGCCGAGCGCTCCACGATGGACAGGCCCTCGTCGTCGACGTCCGGGCTGGCCGAGGCGGCGATCGCGGTGATCAGGTCGGTGGGCGCCTGCGCGACCCCGTCCACCACCACGGCCTTGCCGGCCTCCATCGGCCCGCCGGAGACGAAGACCACCGGGATGTTCAGCCGCAGCGCGGCCATCAGCATGCCGGGGGTGATCTTGTCACAGTTGGAGATGCAGACCAGCGCGTCCGCGGCGTGGCCGTTGACCATGTACTCCACCGCGTCCGCGATCAGCTCGCGGGAGGGCAGCGAGTAGAGCATCCCGCCGTGCCCCATGGCGATGCCGTCGTCCACCGCGATGGTGTGGAACTCCCGCGCCACGCCACCGGCCTCGCGCACTGACTCGGCCACGATGTCACCGAGGTCACGCAGGTGCACGTGCCCCGGCACGAACTGGGTGTAGGAGTTGGCGATCGCCACGATCGGCTTGCCGAAGTCGGAGTCGGTCATACCGGTGGCGCGCCAGAGCGAACGGGCGCCCGCGGCGTTGCGGCCGTGGGTGGTCACGCGGGAGCGGAGCGGGGGCACAGCTCCTCCTTAACGGGGTTCGTCAGTGGGGTCCGGCTTGGCGGGCTCGGTCTCGGCGGCCGGCTCGGGTTCGCCGAAGCGGCCGCCGCTGGCCCGCGCCAGCGCGTCGAGGTCGCGCACCCGCACCGCGGGCAGCGTGACCTCGGAGTCGTCGGTGAGCACCGCCTTCACCCCGGAGGCCTTGGTCAGGCGCAGCGCGGCGATGTCCGACCAGACGATGCTGCGAGCGCCGAACAGCGTGCGGATGCGCACCTGTTCGGCGTCGACCACGGTCCTGGTGCGGATCACCCACAGGACCAGTGCGAGCGGCACCAGGTAGACCACCTGGAGACCGGGCGCGCCGAAGGCGAGTGGGGTCGCGCACACGAACAGCAGCGCCGCCGGAATCATAGCCGCAGTGGGGATCCGGAAAATCAGTCCGCTCACGTCCTCGATCCTTCCACGTGCGCGAACGGGTGTTCGCGACGGTGCGGTGTCCCTCGGTCGTGTCCAACATCCGGGAGTACCGTCCCGCAGAGTTGACGCCTGTCCCGGCCAAGGGCTAGCGTCGGCAGGGTGCAGCGCAAGACTTTCCTCCTCGTACTTCCCAGGCGCGTCGACGCCTAGGAAGCACTCGTCGACGCGCAACCCTCGTACGGCCGACCCAGGCCGACGAGGGTTTTTTGTTGCCCGTAGCTTGCTCACACCGAACACGAGGCAGACCCGATGACCCAGGTGAGGCCCACGCCGCCGCCCCAGCCGTCCCAGGGGGCAAGACCCCGCCCGACCCCGCCCGCCGGCGCTCCGGTCAGGGTGACCGGCGCGCAGTCGCTCGTGCGCTCGCTCGAGTCGGTGGGCTGCGAGATCGTCTTCGGTATCCCCGGCGGTGCCATCCTGCCCGCCTACGACCCGCTGCTGGACTCCACCAAGCTGCGGCACATCCTGGTCCGGCACGAGCAGGGCGCGGGCCACGCCGCCTCCGGCTACGCGCACGCCACCGGCCGGGTCGGGGTGTGCATGGCCACCTCGGGTCCCGGCGCGACGAACCTGGTCACCCCGATCGCCGACGCCTACATGGACTCCATCCCGATGGTCGCGATCACCGGCCAGGTGGCGCGCTCCTCGATCGGCACGGACGCCTTCCAGGAAGCCGACATCTGCGGCATCACCATGCCCATCACCAAGCACAACATCCTGGTGACCGACGCCGCGGAGATCCCGCGCGCGATCGCCGAGGCCTTCCACATCGCCAGCACCGGCCGACCCGGCCCCGTGCTGGTGGACCTGCCCAAGGACATCCTGCAGGCCACCACCTCCTTCAGCTGGCCGCCGGAGATGCGGCTGCCCGGCTACCGGCCGACCACCAAGCCGCACGGCAAGCAGGTGCGCGAGGCGGCCAAGCTGATCGCCTCGGCCAAGCGCCCGGTGCTCTACGTCGGCGGCGGCGTGGTGCGCGGCAAGGCGTCCGCGGAGCTGCTGGAGCTGGCCGAGCTGACCGGCATCCCGGTGGTCACCACGCTGATGGCCCGCGGCGCCTTCCCCGACTCCCACCGCAGCCACCTGGGCATGCCGGGCATGCACGGCACGGTCGCCGCGGTGGCCGCGCTGCAGCGCTCGGACCTGCTGATCACCCTCGGCGCGCGCTTCGACGACCGGGTCACCGGCCAGCTCGGCACCTTCGCGCCGGACGCGCAGGTCATCCACGCCGACATCGATCCGGCCGAGATCTCCAAGAACCGCAAGGCAGACGTGCCGATCGTGGGCGACGTCAAGGACATCATCGCCGACCTGGTGCCCGCGGTGCGCGCGGAGTACGAGGGCGGCGCCCGCGCGGACATCTCCGCGTGGTGGACCATGCTCGACGGCATCCGCGGCTCCTTCCCGCTGGGCTACGACTGGCCGGCCGACGGCACGCTGTCCCCGCAGTACGTGATCGAGCGGATCGGCAACCTGGTCGGCCCGGAGGCGATCTACACCGCGGGCGTCGGCCAGCACCAGATGTGGGCCGCGCAGTTCGTCAAGTACGAGAAGCCGGCCACCTGGATCAACTCCGGCGGCCTGGGCACCATGGGCTTCGCCGTGCCGGCGGCCATGGGCGCCAAGGCGGGCATGCCGGACAAGCAGGTCTGGGCGATCGACGGCGACGGCTGCTTCCAGATGACCAACCAGGAGCTGGCCACCTGCGCGATCGAGGGCATCCCGATCAAGGTCGCGGTGATGAACAACGGCAACCTGGGCATGGTCCGGCAGTGGCAGAACCTCTTCTACGCCGAGCGCTACTCCAACACCGACCTGGGCACGCACAAGCACCGCATCCCGGACTTCGTGCTGCTCGGTGAGGCGCTGGGCTGCGCCGGTCTGCGCGCGGAGACCAAGGAGGAGGTCGACAAGGTCATCCAGCAGGCGATGGAGATCAACGACCGCCCGGTGGTCATCGACTTCGTGGTCGGCAAGGACGCCCAGGTGTGGCCCATGGTGGCCGCGGGCACCGGCAACGACGAGATCATGGCCGCGCGCGGCATCCGCCCGCTGTTCGACGAAGACGAGGTGTGAGGCGATGACTCGGCACACGCTGAGCGTGCTGGTGGAGAACAAGCCCGGTGTGCTCGCTCGGGTCGCGGGCCTGTTCTCCCGGCGGGGCTTCAACATCGAGAGCCTCGCGGTGGGGCCGACCGAGCACCCCGAGGTGTCCCGGATGACCATCGTGGTCGCCGTGGAGCTGCTGCCGCTGGAGCAGGTCACCAAGCAGCTCAACAAGCTCGTGCACGTGATCAAGATCGTTGAGCTGGACGCCTCGGTGTCCGTGCGCCGCGAACTGCTGATGGTGAAGGTCCGGGCGGACGCCACCGTGCGCAGCCAGGTGCTGGAGACCGTGCAGCTCTTCCGCGCCAAGGTGGTCGACGTCTCGCCGGAGGCGCTGACCATCGAGGCCACCGGCACCACCGACAAGCTCGACGCCCTGCTGCGCATGCTGGAGCCCTACGGCATCAGGGAGATGGTCCAGTCCGGCATGGTGGCCATCGGCAGGGGCGCTCGTTCCATCACCGCGACCGCGGTTCGCTAGTACACATATAGGAGAAGCAAGAGCATGAGTGTCGAGATCTTCTACGACGACGACGCCGACATCAGTGTCATCCAGGGTCGCAAGGTCGCGGTGATCGGCTACGGCAGCCAGGGCCACGCGCACGCGCTGAGCCTGCGCGACTCGGGCGTCGACGTGCGGATCGGCCTGCCGGAGACCAGCAAGTCCCGGGCCAAGGCCGAGGAGGAGGGCCTGCGCGTCCTCACCCCCGCCGAGGCGTCCGCGGAAGCTGACCTGATCATGATCCTGGCGCCGGACACCGCGCAGCGGCACATCTACGCCCAGGACGTCGCGCCGAACCTCAACGACGGCGACGCGCTGTTCTTCGGCCACGGCTTCAACATCCGCTACGGCCTGATCACCCCGCCGTCCAATGTGGACGTCGCCATGGTCGCGCCGAAGGGCCCCGGCCACCTGGTCCGCCGCCAGTTCGTCGACGGCAAGGGCGTGCCTTGCCTGATCGCGGTGGAGCAGGACGCCTCCGGCAACGCCCAGGCGCTCGCGCTCTCCTACGCCAAGGCCATCGGCGGCAGCCGGGCCGGCGTCATCAAGACCACCTTCACCGAGGAGACCGAGACCGACCTCTTCGGCGAGCAGGCGGTGCTCTGCGGCGGCGCCAGCGCGCTGGTCCAGGCCGGCTTCGAGGTGCTGACCGAGGCGGGCTACGCCCCCGAGGTCGCCTACTTCGAGTGCCTGCACGAGCTGAAGCTGATCGTCGACCTGATGTACGAGGGCGGCATCGCCCGCATGCGCTACTCGATCTCCGACACCGCCGAGTACGGCGACCTGACCCGCGGCCCGCGCGTGATCACCGCTGCGGTCAAGGAGGAGATGAAGAAGATCCTGGGCGAGGTCCAGGACGGCACCTTCGCCCGCGAGTGGGTGGCCGAGGACGACAACGGCCGCGCCAACTACCGCAAGCTCCAGCAGGAGGGCGAAGCTCACCCGATCGAGGAGACCGGCAAGAAGCTTCGGGCGCTCATGTCCTGGGTCGACCGGCCCATCACCGAGACCGCCTGACGTCTGCAACCAGCAGAGAGCGAACGCCGTCCACCCTGGAGTGGGCGGCGTTCGCGCTGTTCAGGGGGTTACGGAGGGTCATCCGTGATCCCACCCGATCGGTTCATTTCACTCAGTAATTTGCCTATTTAGCATTGACCTAACAGTGATCCGCGGTCCGTCGACGGGGCTTGGGACCCCAGTTCGGCAGCAGAGAGACGGCGGAAGCGCCGCCTCATGACGACGCGGGGAGCGTGCAAAGCCATGACCGGCAACATGACCGGTGGGCTGGACGAGTCGGTCCGGACCCACCTGGCCAAGTTGTTCACCTTGATCCACACCCTCGACGACCTGGACGTGGCCGAACTGGCCAGGGCCGAGATGCCCCGTCTGATCTCCGCGCTGAAGCTGGTGCTGGACGCGCACGAGCCGGACGAGTACGGCCACTGCCGCCAGTGCCAGCCCGGCAAACGGCGCCACCGGCTGCCCTTCGAGCCTTGCCGCGCCTACGACAGCGCCCAGCGCTTCCTGGCGGTGGAACGCGGCCTGCCGCAGATGCTGGTGCAGGCCCAGCAGACCGCCTTCGCCGACCATCGTCCGAGGCACGCGCTGCACTGACCGCGGGCCGCGACAGGGGTTGGGGGCGGCCGGTCAGGCTCCCAACCCCCAGAGCCATTCCGCCAGTTCGGCCGCGCCGCGCGCCGCCGCCAGCTCCGGCCGCCGTGCCAGCAGCGGACCCAGCAGCTCGAAGTCGTGGCACAGGCTCATCCCCAGCAGGTCCTCCGGCGCCCCCAGCAGGCCAGGATCGCCGTACCCGGCCGCGAACGCCCGCAGCATCCGCACATCGCCCTCGAACGCGCCCAGGTGCAACGAGACCACGTCGTAGCGGCGGTCCCCGGTCTGCGCCTCGCCGAAGTCGATCAGCCCGGTCAGCCGGCCCGCCGAGACCAACAGATGCTCGCCGCTGAGATCCCCGTGCACCAGCACCGGTTCCGGTGGCCGCCAGGACCCGACGAAGGTCGCTTGCCACTCGGTCAGCTCATCGAGCAGGCTGCGGCGCAGTGGGACCGCGGCACGTCGTTCGCGAGGCGCCTCCGCCAGCCGCCGGTGCAGTAACCCGGTCATGGTCGATGAACTGGCCGCCAGCCGCCCTGAACTTGGTAACGCAAGTTGATGCAACCTGCACAAGACCGCTCCGACGTGTTCAGCGAACCTGGTCCGTTCGGCCGCAGAAAATTGCCACCTGTGACTCAGCGTAGTTAGCGGCAGGCCGGGCAGCCGGCGGCAGACCAGGTAGCTCCAGCCAGCAGCCAGCTCGCCGTCGGCTAGCAGCTCCGGCACCGGCAGCGCGGGGTCCGCGGCCAGCAGGCGGTAGGCGGCCCGCTCCGCCTCGATGCTGTCCGGGCCGTGCCAGAACGGGGTGAACAGCTTCACCACCAGGCCCGAACCGGTCAGCGCGGTGGGGTAGGTGCTGCGCCCCGCCAGCCACATCCTCGCTGGTAGCGGCAGGTTCGCGGCGGCCAGCGCGGCCCGGTGCACGGGTAACCAGACCGCCGGGTCGCCCAATGCCTGGGCATATTCCTCTTCGGTGGACAGGCTGGGCAGCATGATCGGCACGGACCTGAGCGTGGTCCGTGCCGACCGTGTTCCGCCAGCGAGTTCTAGGCCACCTGGTCCGGCGCCAGCCGCAACCGGTGGCGGGCGCGCTGCACGGGGATGTCGTCCTGGCCCGGCGGGGGGCTACCAGGCCAGGACGACAGCTCAGGGGAAGGGGAGGGCGCGTCCTCCACCAGGCACAGCTGGACGTAGGCGATCCGCCAGGTCGGGCAGGGCCACTCGCCGCCGAGGCCCCAGCTCGGCCGGCACAGGCGGCACCGCCTGCGCTTCTTGCGGCCCACCGAGCGGTGCTGGGCGAGCAGGAACTGCCAGCCGCGGACGGTGCGCAGCAGCGCGTTGCGGGCGGCCGGGTCGGTCTGCTCCTCAGCCAGCTCCGCCAGTTCGGCGAGGCGGGAGGCCACCGCGCGGTAGCACTCGCGGCCGCGGGTCGTGCAGCGGTCGGGCGCCTCGTGCACATCCAGGATGGGCCTGCCTGACGACCACACGGTCTCCACCGCCCCTAACGTGAGTACTGTGTCACCGATCGCTTACCGTCGGTGTCTGCCCCCGATTTCGGAGAGCGACGGCGCGGGTACCTAGCGTGCAAGACGGACCATCGAAAATGCAACGTACATACTGCGAAAGACACGATCGGGTGAGAGTGTCGTCCTGCAAACCACAAGCGATTGCAGGTAGCTAGCCTGGACGGGCACACTGCGCAAGTTCCTTCTCACTGCGTGTCACGGCGGGCGGCCGGCACCGCACCGCGGACACGCCGCGATCTCGCGAACTTGCCCGGAGGCCAGGAGATGTCCACCAGTCACAGCCCGACCGTGCGCAGAAGGCGACTGGCCTCCGAGTTACGACGACTCCGTGAGAGCTCCAACCTCACCTGTGAGGAGGTGGCGGCCCATCTTGAATGCTCAGCGGCCAAGGTCAGCCGGATCGAGACCGGCCGCACCGGGGTCAACCCGAGGGACGTGCGCGACATGCTCGTTCTCTACGGCGTCGAGGGCGACCGGCAGAACGCGCTGATCGACCTGGCCCGGATGGCCAAGCTCAAGGGCTGGTGGCACAACTACGGCGACGTGCTCACCGGTGGCTTCGCCGGGATGGAGGCGGAGGCTTCCTCCATCCGCACCTTCGAGTCGCTGGTCGTGCCGGGTCTGCTGCAGACCGAGCGGTACGCGCTGGCGGTCTTCCGCGCGGTACGGCCCAAGGCCGCGCCCAACGAGGTCGAGCGCCGGGTCTCCGCCCGGATGGCCCGCCAGGGCCTGCTCTCGGCCGACCACGGGCCCAAGTACTGGGCGGTGCTGGACGAGGGCGCGCTGCGCAGGCGGGTGGGCGACGCCGACGTGATGCGCGAACAGCTCGACCGGCTGGTGAAGATGAGCTCGCTGCCGAACGTGGAGATCCAGGTGCTCCCGTTCACCGCGGGCGCGCACGCGGCCTCCGACGGCCCGTTCGTCATCCTCGGCTTCCCCGATCCGCTGGACCCGACCGTGGTCTACGTGGAGAGCCTCACCAGCGCGCTCTACCTGGAGAAGCCGGAGGAGATCCGGTTGTACAGCACCGTTTTCGACCACGTCCGCGCCGCGGCGCTGGGCACCGAGGAGTCGGTGGCCCTGATGGCCGCCATGGCGGAAGAACTGGCATGAGCAGGAGGCAGGCCATCCGGCGCTGCGCTCAGGAATCGCACCATCTGTTATCCGGCAAGGAGCAAGTCATGTTCGCCAGCAACCACACCGAATCGCTGTCCTGGCGGGTCAGCAGCTACAGCGGCGGCGGTAACAACTGCGTCGAGGTCGCTCTACCCGTGACCGCCGCCGCGGTCCGCGACTCCAAGAACCGCGCAGGCGGCGCGCTGGTGTTCAGCCGCGCCCAGTGGCACGGCTTCCTCACCGCGGCCCCAGCCTTGCGCGGGACCGGCGCGTGACCGAGCGGCACCCCAGCACCAAGGTCCCGGTCTACGACGACAAGTCCGGGATCAGGGACACGCTCGACTTCTCCGGGGCCCGGTGGCTCTCCAGCGAGGACGACCCGGACGGCACCGGCAAGGTGGAGATCGCCTTCGTCGACTCCGGCGGCGCCACCTACATCGGGATGCGCAACAGCGCGCAGCCCGAGGGACCCATCCTGGTGTTCACCACCGGTGAGTGGGAGGCGTTCCTGGCCGGGGCCAAGGACGGGGAGTTCACCGAGCCCTGGTGAACAGCGGGTGGAGCGGGGGTGACCAAGCTCGCCCCCGCCACCTGAAACATGGCGGTAACACCGCAGCTAGACTGCGGCTTTCCCGCTCGGGGCACAACGCGGTGACCCGGACCAAGGCAATCCGTCCTCTCAGGAGCGCACCGGTGACCAACCCCAACCGCCCCGTCGTGCTGATCGCGGAGAAGCTCGCCACCTCGGTGCTCGACGTGCTCGGCGACGATGTCGAGATCCGCCACGTCGACGGCACCGACCGCCCCGCGCTGCTGTCCGCGGTCGCGGACGCCGACGCGCTGCTCGTGCGCTCGGCCACCAAGGTCGACGCCGAGGTCTTCGCCGCCGCAGGCAAGCTCAAGGTGGTCGCCAGGGCCGGTGTCGGCCTGGACAACGTCGAGGTGCCCGCCGCCACCGCGCGCGGCGTGATGGTGGTCAACGCGCCCACCTCGAACATCGTCTCCGCCGCCGAGCACGCGGTGGCCCTGCTGCTCGCGGTGGCCCGCAACATCGCCCCCGCCGACGCCAGCCTGCGCAACGGCCAGTGGAAGCGCAGCGCCTACGGCGGCGTCGAGCTCAACGGCAAGACCGTCGGCGTGGTCGGCCTCGGCAAGATCGGCCAGCTGTTCGCCCAGCGGATCGCCGCCTTCGGCACCAACCTGATCGCCTACGACCCGTACGTGGCCCCGGCCCGCGCCGCCCAGCTCGGCATCGAGCTGGTCAGCCTGGAGGAGCTGCTGGAGCGCGCCGACGCGATCTCCATCCACCTGCCCAAGACCCCGGAGACCCTCGGTCTGATCGGCAAGGAGCAGCTGGCCAGGACCAAGAAGGGCGTGCTCATCGTCAACGCCGCCCGCGGCGGGCTGATCGACGAGGCCGCGCTGGCCGACGCCATCCGCGAGGGCCAGGTCGGCGGCGCCGGCATCGACGTCTTCGTCACCGAGCCGTGCACCGAGAGCCCGCTGTTCGAGCTGCCCAAGGCCGTGGTGACCCCGCACCTGGGCGCCTCCACCGCCGAGGCGCAGGACCGCGCGGGCACCGACGTGGCCCGGTCCGTGGTGCTCGCGCTGCGCGGGGACTTCGTGCCGGACGCGGTGAACGTGCAGGGCGGCGGCGTGGTCGGCGAGGAGGT
Source organism: Crossiella sp. NPDC003009 (assembly GCF_053591555.1). NCBI lineage: Bacteria > Bacillati > Actinomycetota > Actinomycetes > Pseudonocardiales > Pseudonocardiaceae > Crossiella > Crossiella sp. NPDC003009. The sequence continues at coordinate 387,490 of NZ_JBSFUA010000002.1, forward strand.
CCGCCCGTACCTGCCGCTGACCCAGAAGCTGGGCACCGTGCTGGCCGCCTTCGGCGCCAACCGCGCGCCGGTGTCGGTCACCGTCGAGGTGCGCGGCGAACTGTCCACTGAGGACGTCCGGGTGCTGCCGCTGGCCGCGCTGCGCGGGGTGTTCGCGCACCTGGTGGACGAGCAGGTCACCTTCGTCAACGCGCCCAAGCTGGCCGCCGACCTGGGCGTGGACGTGCGCGTGGTCACCGAGTCCGAGAGCGCCAACCACCGCAGCCTGGTCACCGTGCGCACGGTCAGCGCGGACGGCACCGCGCACAGCGTCTCCGGCTCGCTCAGCGGCCGCAACCAGGTGGAGAAGCTGGTCGAGGTCAACGGCCGCAGCTTCGACCTGCGCGCCGAGGGCCACGTGCTGCTGCTGGAGTACCCGGACCGCCCCGGCGTGATGGGCACCGTCGGCACCCTGCTCGGCGAGGCCGGGGTCAACGTGGAGGCCGCGCAGATCTCCCAGACCCGCGACGGCCAGGACGCCACCATGCTGCTCCGGGTGGACCGCCCGGTCGACGCCGGCGTGCTGGAGCCCATCGGCGCCACCGTCGGCGCCCGCACGGTGAAGGCCATCGCCTTCTGAGGCAGTCCCACTGAGCGATTCCTGACCACGATGCCCCGGTGTGCGAGCGCGCCGGGGCATCGTGCGTTGGTAGATATGGGCGGGACCGACGGATGGCCGTGGAGTCCTGGGGGTTCTGGTGGCAGCATTCGGCGTATGTGGATCTCCAGGGGCCGGGATGCTCTCCGGCGCGGGTGACGGCGCCGGGGCCTACGCGTGGCTGGCCGAGCTGCCGCTGGGCGCGGCGTTCGCGCTGGCCTTCGTGCGCGGGGTGGACGAGGCCGAGGTGCTGCGCCGGTTCGGGGCCGACCCGGACAGCGCGCGGGCCATGACGCTGGAGGAGATCGACCGGGCGCAGCAAGACGCGCTGCCCGAGTCGTTGCTGCTGGCCGCGGTGACCAAGGTGGGGGACTGGGTGCTGGTGGTGGAGCCCAACGGGTTCCAGTCCACTTTGGACGAGGTGCTCTCGGTGGTCTCGCACGGCGGCGAGGTGCTCTCGGTCTACCGCAACCTGGACGCGGTCGGACAGATCAGCCACGCGGTGGACGGCGGCCTGCGCACCGCCTTCGACCAGCTGGTGCCGTACCTGCGCTGGGGCAGCCTGCCGGACGCGCTGCTGCCGGTGATGCTGGCCGTCGGGCTGGATCCGGATGGTGGGACCGCGCCGGACCCGGACGCCGCCGCGCTGGCGCTGGCCGAGCGGGTCACCGGGGTCCGGCTGACCCAGGAGACGCTCTCCGGATCGCTGCCGACGGTGGTGCTCTCCGCACGAGAACCAGAGTGACACAGGTCGTGTCCGCGGAGCCGCGCCCGCGATAGCCGCGCCGAGGCGGCCGCTGGCGGAGCGGCCGAGACACCCGAATACGACCCGGTATGAGGGCGCCTCGGCCGCTCCGCCAGCGACCACCTCGATCACGGCTCTCGCAGACGCGGCTCCGCGGACACGACCTGACCCTTGGTTCACCCGGACGGGTGGACTTTCCCCAACTTCCGGCCACGCCCCGCTGGCGGCCGGTTTGGGCCCGGTGAGCCCGGTTAGGCTGCCATCCTCCCGCCCCAGGACGGGACTTCGTCGGTTGAGACGGGCTTTCCACCCTTCGAAACGGCCAAAATCGGGCTCCCTTGACGGGGGAAACCCGATCGGGTGTCCCGCAGTACGGGAGAGATCGGTGGGAAAGCGTGTCCGGACTGCGTTTTCCGGCCCCTCAGCCGGTAACCTGCGCGCAACGGTTTGTCCCTGTAGGTGGGGCAACTAGCCAGGAGGTGTGTGCATGCGGCTCGCGGTGATCCCAGGAGATGGGATCGGCCCCGAGGTGATCGCTGAAGCGCTCAAGGTGCTCGGTGAGGTCCTTCCGACCGCGGAGATCACCCGCTTCGACCTCGGTGCGGCTCGCTGGCACGCCACGGGGGAGCTATTGCCTGAATCCGTGCTCGGCGAGCTGCGCCAGCACGACGCGATCCTGCTGGGCGCGGTGGGCGACCCGTCGGTGCCCAGCGGCATCCTCGAACGAGGGCTGTTGCTGCGCCTGCGGTTCGAGCTCGACCACCACGTCAACCTGCGGCCGGCCCGGCTCTACCCGGGCGTGCGCAGCCCGCTGGCCGACTCGCCAGAGGTCGACATGGTCGTGGTGCGCGAGGGCACCGAGGGCCTGTACGCGGGCAACGGCGGCCTGCTGCGCAAGGACACGGTGCACGAGATCGCCACCGAGGTCAGCATCAACACCCAGTTCGGGGTCAACCGGGTGGTGCGGGACGCCTTCGCCAGGGCGTCCAACCGCCCGCGCAAGCACCTGACCCTGGTGCACAAGACCAACGTCCTCACCCACGCCGGCCAGCTGTGGTCGCGGGTGGTGGAGGAGGTTTCCCTGGAGTACCCGGACGTCTCCGTGGCCTACCAGCACGTGGACGCCACCACGATCCACATGGTCACCGACCCCGGCCGGTTCGACGTGATCGTCACCGACAACCTCTTCGGCGACATCATCACCGACCTGGCGGCCGCGGTCACCGGCGGCATCGGCCTGGCGGCCAGCGGCAACCTGGACGTGACGCGGCGCAACCCGAGCATGTTCGAGCCGGTGCACGGCAGCGCCCCGGACATCGCGGGCCAGGGCGTGGCCGACCCGACCGCGGCGGTGCTCTCCGTCGCGCTCATGCTCGACCACCTCGGCGAGACCGAGTCGGCCCGCCGGATCGAGGCCTCGGTGGCCTTCGACCTGGCCACCAGGGACCACGCGGCGCCCGGCGCGACCTACGCGGTCGGCGACCGGCTGGCCGCACTGGTGAGCTCGGGCCAGCGCACCGGAGCCTGACACGACGCAACGGGCCCCGACCGTCCACTTCGGACGGTCGGGGCCCGTTGTCGTACTGGGGCGAAGCCCCCCGCATTGACGGGCAACACGGGGGGCTTCGGGGTCGTCCGGCGGGCTGGCGGGCCGCACCGGACGACGGGCAGGCCGTCTCAAGTCCTGGGGGTGACCGTCGACGGCCGGGCTAGATGTCGATGCCCTTGAACTCCGCCACCCGCGCGGTGATCGCCAGCTCGGTGGGTAGTCGTTCCATCGAGGAGGCGCCGAAGAACCCGGCCACCCCCTCGGTCCGGGAGAGCACGTAGGCCGCGTCCGCGGGCTCGGCGATCGGGCCGCCGTGGCAGAGCACCAGGACCTCCGGGTTCACCGCCACCGCCGCGTCCCGCATGGCCTGTACCCGCTCGACCGCCTCGTCCAGGGACACCGCGGTGGCAGCCCCGATCGAGCCCTTGGTGGTCAGACCCATGTGCGGCACCAGCACGTCCGCGCCGGCCGCGGCCATCGCGGCCGCCTGGCCGGGGTCGAAGACGTACGGCGCGGTGAGCAGGTCGCGTTGCGCGGCAAGGCGGATCAGCTCGACCTCCAGGTCGTAGCCCATCCCGGTCTCCTCCAGGTTGGCCCGGAAGTTGCCGTCGATCAGGCCGACCGTGGGGAAGTTCTGCACCCCGGCGAAACCCAGCGCGGCCAGCTGGTCCAGGAAGTGCGGCATGACCCGGAACGGGTCGGTGCCGCACACACCGGCCAGCACCGGGGTGTGCCGGACCACCGGCAGCACCTCGCCGGCCATCTCCAGCACGATCGCGTTCGCGTCGCCGTAGGGCATCAGCCCGGCCAGCGAGCCCCGGCCGTTCATCCGGTAGCGCCCGGAGTTGTAGATGATCAGCAGGTCCGCGCCACCGGCCTCCGCGCACTTGGCGGAGAGGCCGTTGCCCGCACCCGAGCCGATGACCGGCCTGCCTCGCTCCACTGTGGACCGCAAGGCGGCCAGGACCTCGCTGCGGCTCATCGGGACGGCCCTCCCGCGAGCGCCGCGTTCCCGGACCGGGCGCCCGCTGTGATCAACTCGTGCAACCGGTCGGCCATCGCGACGGCGAACTCCGGGTCGTTGATGTGCGCGTCGTGCTCGTGCAGCTCCACCGTGCTGCCCGCGAGCGAGGTGCGCAACACCCCGAACAGCGCGGCGTCGGCCACCCGGTCGTCGAAGGGACCGCCCGTGGTGTCGATCGCGGAGACCCCGCGCAGCGGCACGAACAGCGCGGTCGGCCCGGTGGCCGCGCGCAGCTTGGCCGCCAGCCTGCGGCCCAGCTCCCGGTTCTCCGCGGGCGTGGTGCGCATCAGCGTCACGGTCGCGTTGTGCACGTAGAGGTTCCGCTCGGCGAAGCGCTCCGGCACGGTGTCCCGGGGACCGAAGTTGACCATGTCCAGCGCGCCGAGGCTGACCACCTGGGGCAGTCCGGCGCGGCCGGCCGCGGACAGCCGCTGCGGTCCTGCGGAGAGCACCCCGCCGACCAGGTCGTCGGCCAGCTCGGTGGTGGTCAGGTCCAGCACCCCGGCCAGGAGTCCGCTACCGGCCAGGGCTTCCAGCGACTTGCCGCCGGAGCCGGTGGCGTGGAAGACCAGCACCTCGTAGCCCAGTTCGGTCAGCCGGTCCCTGGCCGCGTCCACCGCGGGTGTGGTGACGCCGAACATGGACGCGGCCACCACCGGCCGGGGCGCCTCGGCCTCTGGGTCGGGGTTGTTCAGCGCGTGCTCGTAGCCCTGGGCCATCCCGGCGATCCCGTTGGCCGCGTTGCGCAGGATCAGCTCGGAGACCGAGTTGAGCCCGGCGATGTCCACGACGCTGTACATCATGGTCACGTCCAGCGCGTCCACGTACGGCGAGGTGTCGCCGCTGGCCATGGTGGAGACCAGCAGCTTGGGCACCCCGACCGGCAGCGCGCGCATGGCCGCGCTGGCCACCGCCGACCCGCCGGAGCCGCCGAGTCCGACCACGCCGTGCAGCAGGTTCTGCCGGTGCAGGCAGGTCACGATCGCGGCCACCCCGCGCGCCATCACCGCCAGCGCCGCGCCCCGGTCGCCGGCCGCGCGCAGCTGGGCCAGCTCCGCCCCGGCCGCGGAGGCGACCTCTCTGGAGCTGATGTCCGCGCGGGTCAACGGATCGCCGAGCACACCGGCGTCCACCAGCAGCACCGAGCAGCCGGCGGCGGTGATCCGCTCAGCCAGCCAGGCGTACTCGGCCCCCTTGGTGTCCAGGGTTCCGACCAGCACCACGGTCGCCAAGGCTGGCGGCTCCTTCCAGGGCACAGCAGCGTGAAGTAATGTCGAAAGAGGTCTGAGCGACAACCGAGATGATCATTCCGATACGTTGCGGCCCATCAGATCAGAGACTGCTCCGGTCCGATCGGGCCTGAGCAGGCCAATTCCGCGGAGGTGGACTGCGGGTGTCCGCTCGTCTGGGCAAATCGGCGATCAGCGTCACCCGTCTGGCTGGACTACTCCAGGGCTGGACAGACGAGTCCGGTTCCCTGCACCGCAGGCTCGCCAAGGCGGTCAAGCAGCTGGTGGAGAGCGGCGAGCTGCCGGAGGGCACCCGGCTGCCCGCCGAACGGGCGATGGCGGTCGCGCTCGCGGTGAGCCGGTCCACCGTGGTCGCCGCCTACGACGACCTGCGCAGCGCGGGCTGGCTGGCCAGCCGCCGGGGCAGCGGCACCTGGGTGCGGCGGCCCGGCATCGACTACCCGGTGCCGGAGCCGAGGGCCGGCGCGCTCGGCCTCGGCCGCCGCGGCGCGGTGCCCGCCCCGCTCACCGGCGCGCACCTGCCCAACCCGCCGGACACCGTGGACCTGTCCACCGGCGCGCTGCCCGGCCTGCCGATGGTGGCCCAGATCGCGGCCACCCTGGGCGCGGCGGACTACGCGGGGCTGCTGGACCACCACGGCTACTTCGTCGGCGGGCTGCCCGAGCTGCGGGTGGCGCTGGCCGGGCAGCTGGCCGAGCGCGGGGTGCCCGCGGCGGCCGAGGACCTGATCGTCACCAGCGGCTCGCAGCAGGCGGTGGACATGCTCGCCCAGGGCCTGCTGCAACCGGGCGATGAGGTGGTGCTGGAGGAGCCCACCTACCGCGGTGCGCTGGAGGCCTTCCGGGCCAGGGGCGCCAAGGTGCTCTCGGTGCCGGTGCGCACCGGGCGGCGCGGACCCGGCGGGGTGGACATCGAGGTGCTGGAACGGCTGCTGGACTCCCGCCGCCCGAAGCTGCTCTACCTGCTGCCCACCGCGCACAACCCGACCGGAGCCACCCTCGGCCTGGCCGACCGGCTGCGGGTGGTGCGCGCGGCCGCGGCCACCGGGGTCGCGGTGGTGGACGACGGGTCCACTGTGGACACCTCGCTGAGCTGGCCGCCGCCCGCGCCGCTGGCCGCGGTGGCCGCCGAGCACGGCGTGCCGGCCACCGTGTTCTCCGTCGGCTCACTGTCCAAACTGTTCTGGGGCGGGCTGCGGGTCGGCTGGGTGCACGGGCCCAGCGACCAGATCACCAGGCTGAGCCGGGTGAAGAACGCGGCCGACTTGGGCAGCTCGGTGCCCAGCCAGCTGCTCGGGCTGAAACTGCTGCCGCACAGCGACCACGCGCGGCGGCTGCGGATGGCCCAGCTGGCCGCCGGGCTGGCCGCGGCCGAGGAGGCTGCGCGGGACCACCTGCCCGGCTGGGAGTTCGCCCGGCCGCTGGGCGGCGCGGCGCTGTGGCTGCGCGCGCCGGGCCGGGACGCGGTCGCGCTGGCCGCTCGCGCGCGCAAGTGCGGGGTGCTGGTGGTGCCGGGTCCGGCCTACTCAGCGGCCGAGGGACTGCGGGAATGCATGCGGGTCGGTTACTCGCTGTCGCCCGATCGAGTCAGGGAAGGCATCCGGCGGCTGGCCATGGCCACGGAATGAGCTGGGGGTTCCCGGGATCTGGGAGCACTCGTCCGGGTCCTGGATATTTGCCGCCGGGTTGTGGCAGCATCGACGCCGTGACTTCACGGTTCGTGATCATTATTGACGAGCGCGTCGGGTAGTGCCTCTCCAGCACCCGGCGCGCAGACCTCTCGCATTCGCGGGGGGTCTTTTTGTTTGGCCTTCCGACTGTCGAAACCCATAGTGCGACCCGCCACATGGAGCGCCCCGTGACCCGCACCAGCCCGGCCGAGACCCCGCTCGGCGACAGCTTCCACGTCTACGACACGACGCTGCGCGACGGCGCGCAGCGCGAGGGCGTCACGTACTCGGCCACCGACAAGCTCGCGGTGGCCCGGCTGCTGGACTCGCTCGGGGTGGGTTTCATCGAGGGTGGCTGGCCGGGCGCAATGCCCAAGGACACCGAGTTCTTCGCCCGCGCCGCCGCCGGTGAGCTGGAGCTGCGGCACGCGGCGCTGGTCGCCTTCGGCGCCACCCGGCGGCCGGGCAACCGGGCCGAGTCGGACCCGCAGGTGCGCGCGCTGCTGGACTCCCAGGCTCCGGTGGTCACGCTGGTGGCCAAGTCCGACCGGCGGCACATCGAGCGCGCGCTGCGCACCAGCGTGGACGAGGCGGCCGCGATGGTCGCCGACACGGTGTCCTTCCTCACCGGCGAGGGCCGCCGGGTGTTCCTGGACGCCGAGCACTTCTTCGACGGCTACGCCTACGACCCGGACTGCGCGCTGCGCGTGCTCGGCGCCGGGGTCGAGGCCGGGGCCGACGTGGTGGTGCTCTGCGACACCAACGGTGGCCAGCTCCCGCTGGGCATCGCCAAGACCGTCGCCGAGGTGGTGGCGCGGACCGGTTTCCGGGTCGGCATCCACTGCCAGGACGACACCGCCTGCGCGGTGGCCAACAGCGTCGCCGCGGTACAGGCCGGCGCCAGCCACGTGCAGTGCACCGCGAACGGCTACGGGGAACGGGCCGGCAACGCCGACCTGTTCGCCGTGGTGGCGAACCTGGTGACCAAGCTCGACATGCCGGTGCTACCCGCCGCAGCGCTGTCCGAGCTGACCCGCGTTTCCCATGCCCTCGCCGAGATCGCCAACATCGCACCCAACGCCCACCAGGCGTATGTCGGGACCGCAGCATTCGCTCACAAGGCGGGTCTGCACGCGAGCGCGATCAAGGTGGACCCGGATCTGTACAACCACATCGATCCGGCCACCGTCGGCAACGGCATGCGGGTCCTGGTCACCGAGATGGCCGGCCGGGCCAGTATCGAGCTCAAGGGAAAAGAGCTCGGACTGGACCTGGCCGGCCAAGGGGAAGCGGTCACCCGCGCGGTGCGCAAGGTCAAGGACCTGGAGGCCCGCGGCTGGTCCTTCGAGGCCGCGGACGCCTCGCTGGAACTGCTGCTGCGCGGCGAGATGTCCACTTCGGACGGTCCACGTGAGACGGTCTCGCCGCCGTTCACCCTTGACTCCTACCGGGTTGTGCTCGACCACCGCCCGGACGGCGTGGTGATCTCCGAGGCCACGGTGAAGGTGTACGTGTGCGGCGAGCGGGTGATCGCCACCGCGGAGGGCAACGGCCCGGTGCACGCGCTGGACGCCGCGCTGCGCAAGGCGCTGCTGCCGCACCTGCCCTGGCTGGAGTCGGTGGAGCTGATCGACTACAAGGTGCGCATCCTCACCGAGCAGCACGGCACCGACGCGGTGACCAGGGTGCTGGTGGAGTCCTCCGACGGCGAGACCGAGTGGACCACCGTGGGCGTGCACGGCAACATCGTGGAGGCCAGCTGGCTGGCCCTCTGCGACGCGCTGGCGCACAAGTCGATGCGCGTGCCAGACCCTGGCCACACACTGATGGCCTAGCGTTCTGCCTCAAAGGGAGAAGTCGAATCCCGTTGCGGGACAACGACTTCTCCCTCTGCTTAACATTCGGCCGCGGCCCTGGGGAGGGCTACTGTCGAGCTTGGGGAGGACACAGTGCGGATCGCACGAATCGCGCCGGCGCTGGCGCTGCTGCTGGGGGTGGTGCTCACCGGCGGCACCGCGCAGGCGGCGCAGGCGAGCCCGGACAGAGGAGCCATGCGACTGTTCCGGCTCGCCATGGGCGCGGCCCTGGTGCTGAGCACGACCCTGACCGGTGGCGCGGCCGCCGCCCCGGCCGGCGGCGTGGAGCTCGTCGTGCACGAGGCCGGCGGCAGCACCTCGACCGTGCGGATGCCTGCCGCGCGGCTGTCCTCAATGGCCGCGACCCTGGCCCAGCCCGCGAAACCCGCGCAGGCCGACGCCGGGATGTACCGGGCCACCAACGGCCACATCGCGGCCTACACCGGGGACGGCAACGTCTCCAAGTGCTCCGCCTCGGTGATCAACAGCCCCAACCGGCGGGTGCTGGTCACCGCGGCGCACTGCCTGTACCGGCACGAGGAGAGCAAGCCCTGGATCCAGACCCTGCGGTTCGTGCCCGGACTGCGCCCCGGCCCGACCCAGCCGGAGCGCGAGCCGGTGGGCGGCTGGGCCGGCGCGACCTTCGTGGTGCCCAAGAGCTGGACGCTGATCCCGGAGGTCAAGAGCGAGCACCTCAAGTGGGACCTCGGTTTTGTGGTGATGCAGGACCGGCGGGACGGCACGCGGCTGGGTGACGCGGTGCCCGGACACGGTTTGCGCGTCAACGCCCCGTACGGGCAGCCCACCACCGTGGTCGGTTGTCCCTTCACCAGCAAGGGCACGCAGGAGTTCTGCGCGGGCACCGCGACCCGGCAGGCGACCTACGACTGGCACCAGCTGCCTTGCTCGTTCGGGTCGGGGGCCAGCGGCGGTCCGTGGCTGCACGACTACGACGCCAACGGACTGGGCTACGTCATCGGGGTGAGCCACTCGCTGGACGCCAACGGCAGGGACAACTACTCGGCGCACTTCGGCGACCTCGCGCTGAGCCTCTACAACTACGTCAAGGACCGGTAGCCGGACCGGCAGCGCGCCGCGGCAGTCCACACAGGATTGTGCGGCGCGCTCGCTTTCCCGGCCCGGGTTGGTCGACACTGTCCGGATGACGGAGGGCGCGCGCATCCTGGTCGTCGACGACGAGCACTACCTGGCCGACCTGGCCGCCAACGCCTTGCGCCGGGCGGGGTTCCAGGCCGAGGTCGCGGGCACCACGGGCGCGGCGCTGGCCATGGGCCTGAGCCGCAGGCCGGACCTGCTGGTGATCGACCTGCGGCTGTCCAGGGGACCGGGCGGGCCGGTCGGCGAGGAGCTGGCCCGGTTCGGCTGCGAGGTGCCGGTGCTGTTCCTGCTCGGCCGGGAGGACACCCAGGACAAGATCGCCGGACTGTCCGTGCCCGGCGCGGACTACCTGGGCAAACCGTTCAGCCTCGGCGAGCTGGTGGCCCGCTGCCGGTCGCAGCTGCGGCGCAGCAGCGGGCACGGCTCGCCGCTGCTGAGCTGTGCCGGGCTGGAGCTGGACGAGGACGCGCACCTGGTGCACCGGGACAACACCAGGGTGGACCTGAGCCCGACCGAGTTCCGGCTGCTGCGGCACCTGCTCACCCACCAGAACCGGGTGCTCACCAAGCAGCACATCCTGGACCACGTGTGGGAGTACGACTACGCGGGCGAGGACTCGGTGGTGCCCACCTACATCAGCTACCTCCGCCGCAAGGTCGACGCCCGGCGCGAGCCGATGATCCACACCATCCCGCGCACCGGCTACGTGCTACGTCCCCCGACGGGCGCGGCGGGCTCGTCGTAGGGTTGGGGCGTGCGCATTGCTCGTGTAGCCCACCCCGAGGGCATGGCTTTCGTCTCGATCGAAGGTGACCTGAACGGATCGCCCGAGTCGCTGACCGTGGCGGAGATCGCCGAACACCCCTTCGGCCAGGTCCAGCTGACCGGCCGTCGCTGGCCGCTGGCCGATGTGCGGCTGCTGGCGCCGATGCTGCCCAGCAAGGTGGTCTGCGTCGGACGCAACTACGCCGACCACGCCAAGGAGATGGGCGGCGAGGCCCCGGCCAGCCCGATCATCTTCCTCAAGCCCTCCACCACGGTGATCGGCCCGAACGTGCCGATCAAGCTGCCCGCGAGCTCCGAGCGGGTGGACTTCGAGGGCGAGCTGGCCGTGGTCATCGGCCGCCCCTGCAAGGACGTCCCGGCCGCGCGGGCCAAGGACGTGATCCTGGGCTACACCATCGCCAACGACGTCACCGCCCGCGACCAGCAGAAGGCCGACGGCGGTTTTGGCAGGGCCAAGTCCTACGACACCTTCTGCCCGCTCGGCCCCTGGGTGGAGACCACCCTGGACGCGGCCGACGTGGAGATCCGCACCGAGCTCGACGGCGAGCTCAAGCAGGACGGCCACACCGCGCAGATGGTGCACGACGTGCCCGCGCTGATCGAGTTCATCTCGCACATCATGACCCTGCTGCCCGGTGACGTGATCCTCACCGGCACCCCGGCCGGGGTCGGCCCGATGCGTCCTGGCCAGACGGTGTCGGTCACCGTCGAGGGCCTGGGCACCCTGACCAACCCCGTGGCCGCCAGGTAACCGCCTCAGCGCTTGGCCGGGCGGCGGGCGAAGGCCGGGGCGTGCTCGGGCAGCGGGCCGATGCCGATCAGGTAGGCCGGGATCCGCTGCAGGCGCGGAAAGCGTTGCAGCAGCCGGATCGGCTTCGGCACGGTGCCACCGGGGTTGATCTGACCGGTCAGCACCCGGCCCAGCAGTCGCTTGTGGATGAACCGCTGCGCGCCCTGGATCACCGCCGTCGGGAACCACCGGCGGCGCTGGACCTTGGCCAGGTCCGCGGTGCCGACCCGGCCGCGGCGCAGCGGGGCGGCGAGCAGCCGGGCGGCGGCCACCGCGTCCTGCACGGCCAGGTTGATGCCCACCCCGGCCACCGGTGACATGGCGTGCGCGGCGTCGCCGATGCACAGCAGGCCGTCGGTGTGCCAGCGGCGCAAGCGGTTCAGCCGGACGTCGAGCAGCTTGACCTCCTCCAGTGAGGTCAGCGTGTCCATCCGGTCGGCCAGCCAGGGCAGCAGGGCGGCGAACCGGTCCCGGAAGGCCTGCACGCCCTCGGCGCGGACCTGGGCGTCCGAGCCCTTGCGGATCAGGTAGGCGCACTGGAAGTACTCGCCCCGGTCGATGAGCACGCTTGCCTGGCCGGTGCTGAACCGGCCGAGCGCCCCGGCCGGGTCGTCCTCGTGGCGGGGCAGCCGGAACCACCACACGTCCATCGGCACGCCGAACTCCCGTGGCTTCAGCCCGGCCGCGGTCCGGGCCAGGGAGTTGCGGCCGTCGCAGGCCACGGTCAGCCCGGCCCGCAGCTCACCGGCCGTGCCGCTGTCCCGGTCCCGGTACCGCACGCCGGTGACCCGGCCGTTCTCCCGGATCAGGCCGGTGACCTCGGTGTTCATCCGCAGCTCGAACCCGGCCTCGCGGCGGCCCGCCTCGGCCATCAGGTCCAGGAAGTCCCACTGCGGCACGAACGCGATGTGCGGGTGCGGGCGCAGGTGGCGCAGGTCGCCGATGGGCATCAGCCCGGTGTCCAGCTGCACTTGCAGCCGGTCCACCAAGCGGTGCGGCACCTTGGCGAACTCCTCGGCCAGGCCCAGCTCGTCCAGCAGCGTCAGCGTGGACGGGTGCACGGTGTCGCCGCGGAAGTCCCGCAGGAAGTCGCCGTGCTTCTCCAGCACCGTCACCCGCACCCCCGCGCGGGCCAGCAGCAGCCCCAGCACCATCCCGGCCGGGCCGCCGCCGATCACGACGCAGTCCCTGGTGTCAGTCATGGTGATCACCCCTCTTTTCAACGCCTGTTGAATAAGTTCAGCTTCCTCCAGGGCAACCGGTTCGTCAACCACCTATCGGATGAGTAACCTCTCCGCCGTGAGTGAGGTCCGCGTTCGCTTCTGTCCTTCCCCCACCGGCACCCCGCACGTGGGGTTGGTCCGCACCGCCCTGTTCAACTGGGCCTACGCCCGCAACCAGGGCGGCAAGCTGGTCTTCCGCATCGAGGACACCGACGCCGCGCGTGACTCCGAGGAGTCCTACGAGGCCCTGCTGGACGCGCTGCGCTGGCTCGGGCTCGACTGGGACGAGGGCCCCGAGGTGGGCGGCCCGCACGCGCCGTACCGGCAGAGCCAGCGCCGCGAGATCTACCGCGAGGTGATCGAGAAGCTGCTCGCCGCGGGTGAGCTGTACGAGTCCTTCTCCACCCCGGAGGAGGTCGAGGCGCGGCACCGCGCGGCCGGGCGCGACCCCAAGCTGGGCTACGACAACTTCGACCGCACGCTCACCGAGGAGCAGAAGGCCGCCTTCCGCGCCGAGGGCCGCGAGCCGGTGCTGCGGCTGCCCATGCCGGCTGAGGACATCACCTTCACCGACCTGGTGCGCGGCGAGATCACCTTCCCGGCCGGGTCCATCCCGGACCAGGTGCTGGTGCGCGCCAACGGCGATCCGCTGTACACGTTGGTGAACCCGGTCGACGACGCGCTGATGCGGATCACGCACGTGCTGCGCGGCGAGGACCTGCTGCCGTCCACGCCCCGGCAGATCGCGTTGTACGCGGCGCTGCGGCGGATCGGGGTGGCCGAGGGCACGCCGCGGTTCGGGCACCTGCCCTTCGTCATGGGCGAGGGCAACAAGAAGCTGTCCAAGCGGGACCCCTCGTCGAACCTGTTCCACCACCGGGACCGGGGTTTCCTGCCGGAGGGGCTGCTGAACTACCTGGCGCTGCTCGGCTGGTCCATCGCCGAGGACCGGGACGTGTTCACCATGGCGGAGATGATCGAGGCCTTCGACATCGGCAAGGTCTCGGCCAACCCGGCGCGGTTCGACCTGAAGAAGGCCGAGGCGATCAACGGCAGCCACATGCGGCTGCTCGCGCCGGAGGACTTCCGGGCGCGGCTGGTGCCGTATCTGGTCGCGGCCGGCGTGTTGCCCGCGGAGCCGAGTGCGGAGCAGCTGGAGCTGTTGGCCGGCGCTGCTCCGTTGGTGCAGGAGCGGGTGGGGTTGCTGGGCGAGGCGGCCGGGATGCTGGCGTTCCTGTTCGCGGATGAAGACAGTTTTGAGGTGGAGCCGGAGTCCGCGGCCAAGGCGCTGGGCGCGGACGCCGAGCCGGTGCTGCGGGCCTCGGTCGAGGCGCTGGCCGGGGTTTCCGAGTGGCGCACCGAGGCGATCGAGGCCGCGCTCAAGGGCGCGCTGGTCGACGGGCTGGGGCTCAAACCGCGCAAGGCGTTCGCGCCGGTGCGGGTGGCCGTGAGCGGTCGCACAGTGTCACCGCCGCTGTACGAGTCCCTCGAACTGCTGGGCCGGGACCGCTCGCTCGGGCGGCTGGAGCGGGCACTGGAGGCCGTGCCCACCGCGTCCTGATTACGCAGGATTACTGACTTGACCGTGCCAGCCGGGCAAATGTCACCTCTTTAGCAGAATCGAACACGGCAGGTACGCGTCTAACCTCACCGGGTGACATCCGCCTTGGCGTTCGAACCTGCCTCACAGAAGGTTGGACAAATCCGGGCAGTGTGCTTCGACATCGACGACACACTGGTCGACTATGCGACTTCGGCCCGGCTCGGTTTGGCCGCGTTACTCGGTCACGACAACGGCTGGGCCGCTTGGGAACGCGCAACCGAATGCCAGTTGGCCCGCCTCATTGCCGGCGAGATCGACTACGACACCATGCGCAAGGAGCGTTCCCGCACCTTCTTCGCCGATCTCGGCGAGTTCATCTCCGACACCGAGGCAATTGCCCGTGAGGAACGCCGGGTGGCCGCCATGCGCCGCGCCTGGCGGCTCTTCGACGATGCCGGACCCTGCCTGGACTGGCTGCGCGGGGCCGGGCTGCGGATGGCCGCGATCACGAATGCCAGCGGAGCCCTCCAACGGGTGAAGCTGGCCGACTGCGGGCTGGCCGAGTACTTCGAGGAAGTGGTCATCGCGGGTGAGCTCGGGGTGGCCAAGCCGGATGAAGTGATCTTCCACACGACCTGTGCCGCACTGGGTATCGCGCCCGAGCAGGCCGTGCACGTGGGGGATCGGCTTGATCTTGATGCGGTCGGAGCCAGGGACGCCGGGATGTACGGGGTATGGCTTGATCGGAGTGGGGCTGGGGTGGCGGAGCTGCCCGAGCGGGTGTCGGTCATCGGGGGGCTGGAGGAGCTTCCGGAGCTGTTGGTGTGCGAGCTCGCCGAGGTGCCCGTAGAGGTGCGTTGAGCTGGGCAAAAGGGGGTTGTGGGGGGTCGATTAGGTATTCGCTGGGCTCGTGGTCTAGTATTCATCTCAGCACGGAGGACAGCGACAGAGACCCCTGCGGGGGCCCCTGGAGTTGACCGACAGCTGATGGGGTATGGTGTAATTGGCAGCACAACGGATTCTGGTTCCGTTAGTCTAGGTTCGAGTCCTGGTACCCCAGCAGGAGGAAGCCTAACAATCGGAATCCTCTTAGCTAGGCCCCGTCGTCTAGCGGCCTAGGACGCCGCCCTCTCAAGGCGGTAGCGCGGGTTCAAATCCCGTCGGGGCTACATCGGTGGAAGCGGTCTGATCCGGAAGAACTTGGATCAGGCCGCTTTCGCATTTTATCCCGGGGGCCGAGCCCCCGGACCCCACGGTGCGAGTGGTGCCGAACCAGCGGGGTTCTTTTGGGTTTCGCGGTTGGTTGCATTCGCGTTTGTATTGGCCTCGCCCTTTGGGCTGGCCCTTCGCTAATTGTTCTCCTTGCTCTTGGTGATGGTTGCTTGTGGGCTCTCGGCATGGGGGCCTCGTCGCTGGGGTGATGCGGGTTTGCAACGTGGGCGTGATGTGGGTCACGGAAGACTGTGGCCCCAGCTGCTAGGGCGGCTGGGGCCTGGTCGGGTGTTGGGCGCGTGTTGGACGGTGTGTTGGCCGCTGTGGCGTGTTTCGGGGTGTCCTGGGGTCTCTGGGTCAGAGGCGGGACTGGAGGGCTTCTGCGGCGGCTAGGAGGTCGGCGGCCCAGCGGGCGCCTGGGCGGCGGCCGATTCGGTCTACTGGGCCGGAGACCGAGACTGCGGCTACTACCTGGCCGGTGCTGTCTCTGACCGGGGCGCTGACGCTGGCTACGCCTGGCTCGCGTTCTGCGACGCTTTGGGCCCAGCCTCGGCGTCTTACGTCCAGGAGGGTTCGTTCGCCGTAGACGGCGTCGGCCAGGACTGCGCGTTGGGTGGTGGGGTCGGACCAGGCGGCTAGGACCTTGGCGCCGGAGCCGGCGGTCATGGGGAGTCTGGAGCCGATGGGGACCGTGTCGCGTAGGCCTGCGGGGGGTTCTGCGCTGGCTACGCAGACTCGTTGGGTGCCGTCTCGGCGGTAGAGCTGGACGCTTTCGCCGGTGATGTCGCGGAGTCTTGGGAGGACTGCGCTTGCGGCGTCCAGGAGGGGGTCGGTGACTCCTCCTGCCAACTCGGCCAGGGCGGTGCCTGGGCGCCAGCGGCCATCGGGGCCTCGCTGGAGCAGGCGGTGGACTTCCAGGCCTACGGCGAGGCGGTGGGCTGTTGCCCTTGGCAGGCCTGTTCTTTGGCACAGCTCAGCCAGGCCGCAGGGGTCGGTGGCTACTGCGTGCAGTACTGCCACTGCCTTGTCGAGTACTCCGATGCCGCTATGCTGTCCCACGAGCCGATACTAACTTCCCGGTATTTGGGAAGTCCAGGGTTGTTTTCTTACCTCGACGCGGAGGAGCGATGGGACGCACGCTCGCGGAGAAGGTGTGGGACGCGCATGTTGTGCGTCGTGGCAGTGGGGCCGAGCCGGACCTGCTCTACATCGATCTCCACCTGGTGCATGAAGTGACTAGCCCGCAGGCGTTTGACGGTCTGCGGTTGGCGGGCAGGCCGGTGCGGAGGCCGGATCTCACGATCGCGACTGAAGATCACAACGTGCCGACGGTGGACATCGACAAGCCGATCGCGGACCTGGTGTCGCGGACGCAGGTGGACACGCTGCGGAAGAACTGTGCGGAGTTCGGGGTTCGGCTCCACCCCATGGGGGATCTGGATCAGGGCATCGTGCACGTGGTCGGGCCGCAGCTGGGGCTGACCCAGCCGGGGATGACCGTGGTGTGCGGGGACAGCCACACGTCTACGCACGGGGCCTTTGGCGCGCTTGCTTTTGGGATTGGCACTTCTGAGGTTGAGCATGTGCTTGCCACGCAGACGTTGCCGTTGCGGCCGTTCAAGACGATGGCGATCACGGTGGAGGGGGAGCTGGCGGAGGGGGTCACGGCGAAGGACGTGATCCTGGCCGTCATCGCGCAGATCGGTACCGGTGGGGGGCAGGGGTATGTCCTGGAGTACCGGGGGAGCGCGATCACGGCGTTGTCCATGGAAGCTCGGATGACGGTGTGCAACATGTCGATCGAGGCCGGCGCGCGGGCCGGGATGATCGCGCCGGATGAGACGACGTTCGAGTACCTGAAGGGGCGGCCGCACGCTCCCGAGGGGGCTGACTGGGACGCGGCGGTCGAGTACTGGAAGTCGTTGCGGACTGATGACGACGCGGTTTTCGACGAGGAGATCGTGCTTGACGCGGGCTCGTTGTCGCCGTTCGTGACCTGGGGGACCAACCCGGGGCAGGGGCTGCCGCTGTCGGGGTCGGTGCCGGATCCCGAGCAGATCCTCGATGAGGGGGAGCGGACCAGCGCGGAGAAGGCGTTGGCCTACATGGGGCTGACCGCGGGGCAGCCGCTGCGCGAGATCGGGGTGGACACCGTCTTCCTCGGGTCCTGCACCAACGGGCGGATCGAGGACCTGCGGGCCGCGGCGGCCGTGCTCAAGGGGCGCAAGGTGGCCCAGGGCGTGCGGATGCTGGTGGTGCCCGGCTCGATGCGGGTGCGCGCGCAGGCCGAGGCCGAGGGGCTGCACGAGGTGTTCAACGCGGCGGGTGCCGAATGGCGGCAGGCCGGGTGCTCGATGTGCCTTGGCATGAACCCGGATCAGCTCAAGCCGGGGGAGCGGTCGGCCTCGACCTCCAACCGGAACTTCGAGGGGCGGCAGGGCAAGGGCGGCCGGACGCACCTGGTGTCCCCCTTGGTGGCCGCCGCCACGGCCGTGACCGGACACCTGTCCTCGCCCGCGGATCTGGACTGAGAGGGGTTCTGACATGGGTGCGATGAAGCCGTTCACCACGCACACGGGTGTCGGGGTGCCGCTGCGACGGTCCAACGTGGACACCGACCAGATCATCCCCGCGGTGTACCTGAAGCGGGTCACCCGGACCGGGTTCGAGGACGGGCTGTTCGCCGCCTGGCGCAACGACCCCGAGTTCATCCTCAACCAGGAGCCCTACCGGAACGGG
The DNA here is from genome assembly GCF_053591555.1 of Crossiella sp. NPDC003009. Lineage (NCBI taxonomy): Bacteria > Bacillati > Actinomycetota > Actinomycetes > Pseudonocardiales > Pseudonocardiaceae > Crossiella > Crossiella sp. NPDC003009. Next base: position 405,633 of record NZ_JBSFUA010000002.1, read on the forward strand.
TCGGTCTTGGTGGCCGGGCCGGACTTCGGCACCGGGTCCTCCAGGGAGCACGCGGTGTGGGCGCTGGGGGACTACGGCTTCCGGGCGGTGATCTCCTCCCGGTTCGCCGACATCTTCCGCGGCAACTCCGGCAAGCAGGGCCTGCTGGCCGCCCAGTGTGAGCAAAGCGACGTCGAGCAGCTGTGGAAGCTGCTGGAGGCGGAGCCGGGCACCGAGGTCACTGTGGACCTGGAGTCGAAGACGGTGCGAGCCAAGGAGTTCCAAGCGCCCTTCCAGGTGGACGACTACACCCGCTGGCGGCTGCTGGAGGGGCTCGACGACATCGGTCTGACCCTGCGACACGCCGAAAGTGTTGATGCGTTCGAAAAATCGCGGCCAAGTTGGCTGCCGAGGACTCTTCCGGTCCGCAGCGGCTGAGGAATCCGCCTTCGCCCGACCTGAATCCCCTGGTAGAGAAGGGGATTCAGGTCGGGAAACGGTGGGGCCGGACCCCGCCCATTCCACCGCTCGGCGTACCTCGGACGGGCGGATCACCGCGCGTCGCAATGGATTTTCGGGCGTGGCGCGTGGAAAGTATTGGCGTTTGGCCTTACCGTTGCCTTCTAGTCGGCCTGAGTTGTAGGGCCGTAAGCGTCCTGGGAGGGACTGAAGGTGAACAAGGCCCAGCTCATCGATGCGCTCGCCGAGCGTCTTGGCGACAAGAAGACCGCCGGCACCGCAGTCGACGGCATCGTCGACGTCATCGTCCGCGCTGTCCACAAGGGTGACAAGGTCACCATCACCGGCTTCGGTGTGTTCGAGAAGCGGGCCCGCGCGGCCCGCACCGCTCGCAACCCGCGCACCGGTGAGACCGTCAAGGTCAAGAAGACCAACGTCCCCGCGTTCCGCGCCGGCACCACGTTCAAGAACGTGATCAGCGGCACCACCAAGCTGCCCAAGGCGGTGGCCCCCAAGGCCGCCCCGAAGGCCGCTGCGACCGCGAAGACCGCTGCCGCGGCCAAGACCACGGCCACGCGCACCGCGCGGGCGACCGCCGCCACCAAGGCGCCGGCCACCAAGGCCGCCGCCAAGCCGGCGACCACCCGCAAGACCGCGGCCGCGAAGCCCGCTGCTGCCAAGGCTGCCGCCCCCAAGGCCGCCGCGGCGAAGAAGCCGGCTGCTGCCAAGGCCACCACGGCCAAGGCCACTACCGCCAAGGCTGCCGCCCCCAAGGCTGCCGCGGCGAAGAAGCCGGCGGCCGCGGCGAAGAAGCCCGCTGCCGCCAAGGCGCCGGCCGCCAAGAAGCCGGCCGCTCGCAAGAAGTGAAGCCACGCCTGAGGCGGCCCTGACACCCAGGCCGCTTCGGGAAGGCTGAGAAAAGGCCCCGCCGGGACGCCGGCGGGGCCTTTCTTTTGTCTTCGCGGTCGAAATGCGGTCAGCGCAGCGGGGGTAACGGGCTTTCGCAGTAGTCGGCGGCCAGCAGGGTGGGGGCGGCCGGGTCCGCGTCGAAGGTGAGGATCCAGATGCTGCCCTTGCGGCTGGGGAACTCGGTCAGCGGCAGCCCGGCCTTGACCGCCAGCCGCTGCACGAGCTCCGGGATGACCCCGCCCTGGCTGGAGACCACCGCCACGCCCTCGCCCGCCGTGATGGACAGGAAGCGGCGCACGCCGGCGTCCGGGTCCGGCCAGAAGCCCTCCTCGGCCAGCAGCCACTCCTCGGTGATGGCCAGCGGCAGCCGGGCCGCCAACGGCTCCAGGGTCTGCACGCAACGCACCCTGGGAGCCGCGTAGAGCCGCGCTGGGGCGAACGGTGGCAGCCAGGCGGCCAGGCAGCGTGCCTGGTGCAGTCCGGAGGCGGTGAGCGGGCGCAGCTCGTCGGGGCCGTCCCACTTGCCGCGCTTGCCCGCCTTGGCGTGCCGCACCAGCAGCACCGTCCTGGTGCGGGCGGGCAGCGCGGTGAAGGCCTCCAGCACGGTGCGGTCGTGCGGGTAGGAGAGCAGCTCGCGGGCCTGCGCGGCTGGGAGCCAGCGCAGCTCGTCGACTTCCTCGTTGGCGGCGAACTCGCCGGAGACCGCCTCGGCGCTGTAGTAGGTGACCGTCTTCGGCTGGCTGCCACCGTCCTCTGTGGACACCTCGTAGTGCGCGGCAGGCAGCAGCCTGCCCAGCACGGCGCGGTAGCCGGTCTCCTCGGCGATCTCCCTGACCGCGGTCTCCGGCAACGCCTCGCCGGGGTCGGCCTTGCCCTTGGGCAGCGACCAGTCGTCGTAGCGCGGCCGATGCGTGACCGCCACCTCCACCCCCGCGGCGGTCTCCCGCCACAGCACCGCGCCCGCGGCGTGGATCCGGGTCATGCCTTGGCCCCGTGCCGCCGCAGCATCTCCTCCTGGTGGTCCAGCACCCTGCTGCCCGCCTGCGGCGAGGGACTCCAGTGCCCGTTGGGTTCCAGCTCCCAGCAGCGGGTGGCCGGGTCCATGCAGGAGTCGAACATCACGTCCAGGTCGTGGGTGAGCTTGGGATCGGCCACCCGGACCATCACCTCGATCCGGCGGTCCAGGTTGCGGTGCATCATGTCCGCGCTGCCCACCCAGTGCTCGTCGGTGCCCCGGAAGTGCACCAGCCGCGAGTGCTCGAGGAAGCGGCCGAGGATCGAGCGCACGGTGATGTTCTCGCTCAGGCCGGGCACCTTCGGCTTCAGCGCGCAGATGCCGCGCACCACCACCTCCACCGGCACCCCCGCCTGGGAGGCGCGGTAGAAGGAGTCGATGACCTGTTCGTCCACCAGTGAGTTGACCTTCAGCCGGATCCCGGTCGGCTTGCCCTCGCGGGCCAGCGCGATCTCCCGCTCCACCCGCTCCACGATGCCCCGCCGCACGCCGTAGGGCGCGACCAGCAGGCTGCGGTAGGTGTGCTGGCGGGAGTAGCCGGTGAGCACGTTGAACAGGTCGGTGAGGTCCTGGCCGATCGAGGGTTCGGCGGTGAGCAGGCCGATGTCCTCGTACAGCCTGGCCGTCTTCGGGTTGTAGTTGCCGGTGCCGATGTGGCAGTAGCGGCGGATGGTGGCGCCCTCCTGGCGCACCACCAGCGCGGTCTTGCAGTGCGTCTTCAGGCCCACCAGGCCGTAGACCACGTGCACGCCGGCGCGTTCCAGCTGCCGGGCCCACTTGATGTTGGCCTGCTCGTCGAAGCGCGCCTTCAGCTCCACCAGCGCCACCACCTGCTTGCCCGCCTCGGCCGCGTCGATGAGCGCGTCCACGATCGGCGAGTCACCCGAGGTGCGGTACAGGGTCTGCTTGATGGCCAGCACGTGCGGGTCGGCCGCGGCCTGTTCGATGAAGCGCTGCACGCTGGTGGAGAAGGAGTCGTAGGGGTGGTGCACCAGCACGTCGCCCTCGCGCAGGGTGGCGAACACGCTCTTGGGCGTCTCTCCCTCGCTGAAGGCCGGGTGCGTGGCGGGCACGAAGGACTTGTCCTTCAGCTCGGGGCGGGCCAGGCCGTAGAGCTGCCACAGGCAGGACAGGTCCAGCAGGCCGGGCACCTCGACCACGTCGTGCGGGTCCACCTCCAGCTCGCGCAGCAGCAGCTCCAGCATGTGTTCGCTCATGGTGTCGGCCACCTCCAGCCGCACCGGCGGGCCGAAGCGGCGGCGGGCCAGTTCCCGTTCCAGCGCCTGCAGCAGGTCCTCGTCCCGGTCCTCCTCGACCTCCAGGTCGGCGTTGCGGGTCACCCGGAACACGTGGTGCTCCAGCACCTCCATGCCCGCGAACAGGTCGGTCAGGTGCGCGGAGATGAGCTCTTCCAGCGGCAGGTAGGTCGCGGTGTCGGCGTCCCGGTCCAGCTCCACCCGCACCAGCCTGGGCACGTTGTCCGGCACCTTGACCCTGGCGAAGCGTTCCTGCCCGCCCTGGGGATCCCGCACCGTGACGGCCAGGTTCAGGGACAGGCCGGAGATGTAGGGGAAGGGGTGCGCCGGGTCCACCGCGAGCGGGGTGAGCACCGGGAAGATGTGGTCGCTGAAGTAGTTGGTCAGCCGCAACCGGTCCGGGTCGTCCAGGTCGTCCCAGGCCACGATGCGCACCTGGTACTTCTCCAGCTCCGGCTGGATCTGGTCCAGGAAGGTGCGCGAGTGCAGCTCCACCAGGTCCTGCGCGCGGGTGGTGATCCGGGCCAGCTGCTCGCGCGGGGACAGGCCGTCGGCGCTGCGCACGGACAGCCCGGTCTCCTCGCGGCGCTTCAGCCCGGCCACCCGGACCATGTAGAACTCGTCCAGGTTCGAGGAGAAGATGGCCAGGAACTTGGCCCGCTCCAGCAGCGGCTCGGAGACGTCCTCGGCCAGGGCGAGCACCCTGGCGTTGAAGTCCAGCCAGGACAGTTCCCGGTTGAAGTAGCGGTCGTCCGGCAGGTCCTTGATCGTGGGCGGCGCGGTCACCGCGGGCGGCGCGGCCGGGGAAGCCTTGGGCGGCGCGGGCTCGGCGCGCCGGGTGGGCGGGGCGGGGGGATCGGTGGGCGTGGCCTGGCCCTCGGCCGGGACCGCGGTCTCCACGGGCGGCTGCGGCGCGGGTTCGGCCGGGGTCGCCGCGGCGGTGGCGCTGGGGGTGCGGCGCTGGGCGGCGGCGGTGCGGCGGGCCGTGGTGGGCTTGCGGGGTGACGGCGGCGAGCGCGAGCGAGGTCTGCTC